>CAZWHZ010000085.1:0-7071 GCA_964633745.1 uncultured Acidimicrobiia bacterium | reverse complement strand
AGGCGTTCGGCGTGAGCGGCGGGATGTCCACCAGGCGGGCGAAGGAACTCTGCCCGCATCTGAAGATGGTCGGCGGCCACTTCTCCGAGTATCAGCGACTCGGCGACGCCGCCATCGACATCATGAAGGACTTCACGCCCCTCGTTGAGCGGATCTCCATCGACGAGGCGTTCCTCGACGTGGCCGGGTCGATACATCTACTTGGGTCACCGACCGATATCGCGATCACCATCAGGAGGCGAGTGAAGGACGAGTTGGGTCTGCCGGTCTCGGTGGGCATTGCCCGGACGAAACATCTTGCCAAGATCGCCTCGCAGGTTGCCAAGCCCGACGGGCTGCTCTTGGTCCCGGCAGATCGGGAGTTGGAGTTTCTTCATCCGCTGCCGGTGGAGCTGATGTGGGGAGTCGGCCCGGTCACCAAAGCCCGCCTCGCCGAGATGGGAATACGCACGATCGGCGAGTTGGCGGAAGCACCCGGGAGATCTCTGGAGCGGCTGCTCGGAGCGGCGATCGGAACGAAACTCGGTGCGCTGGCATGGAACAGTGATCCCCGGGCGATCGAACAGCACCACAGCGTCTCGTCGGTGAGTGCGCAGTCGGCGCTCGGGCGATCGCCGGTCTCAGACGAGTTGATCGAGCGGACAATCCGCCATCTCGCAGACCGAGTTGCTTCCCGACTACGCGCCAAGTCGAAGGCCGGACATACGGTGACAGCGAGGGTCCGGTTCGCGGACCTGCGCTCGGTGACTCGATCGGTGACGTTGCCCGCAGCCGTGTCGGTGACTCCGATCATCGCCGAGGTAGCCGAGAGCCTGGTTCGGAGCGCCTTGCACGACCACCCGGACGTGCATGAGGTCTCCCTGCTTGCAGTCGGCGTTTCGGGGCTGGCGATGGAGTCGGCGCTGCAGTTGGAGCTTCCACTCCACTTGGAGGGTGAGCGCATCCGTCCGGGAACGGAGGCGGGTTCGTCGAGATGGGTGCTCGACAAGGCGGTCGACGAGGTCCGGGAGAAGTTCGGCAAGAGATCGATCGGGTACGCGTCGGTGGTGTTGGACGAGTCCAGGGCGGTTCCGGACGAATTCAGGGAGTTGGCTGAGCACTAGCTCGCTTCGCTCGCGGTCCTCGGTTTGCGGTTCTTGGTTGTCGGTTTTCGGTCCTCGGTAGGAGACTCGCCCCGCGGTCTCATGCTTCTTCAGGTCGCGTTCTTACTGACGACTGACGACTGATGACTGTTGACCGCGAGCGAAGCGAGCTACACCATCAAGCCCGGCAGCCCTCGCGAGATGAGATCCTCCGCTTCCACCATGATCCGCTCGATCAGCTCGGCGACAGTCGGGATGTCATGGATAAGCCCCATCACCTGGCCGACCGCCATCGTGCCCCCGTCGACGTTCCCATGACGGACCACCTCTTGCAGGCCGCGGCGGCCCGAGACATAGGGGATGAGATCGTCGATCGTGGCTTTCCCCGTCGACTCGAGCTCCAGGACCTTGCGTGCGGTTTCATTGTCGAGAACCCGCTCCGTGTTGCGGAGCGTACGCATGATCAGTGTGGTATCGGTCTCGTCGTGATCGAGGATCGCCTGCTTGATGGCGGGGTGGATCGGAGTCTCCTGAGTGGCGACGAAGCGGGTGCCCATGTTCATGCCGTCCGCGCCGAGCGCCAGGGCGGCAACGAGTCCGCGCCCGTCCCCGAAACCTCCCGAAGCGACGATCGGGATGTCGAGCGCGTCGGCCGTTGCCGGGAGTAGCACCAGTGAGGTGACGTCGTCCTCGCCAGGATGGCCTGCACACTCGAACCCATCGATGGAGACGGCGTCGCAGCCGATCGTCTGAGCCTTCTTGGCGTGACGCAACGAGGTGCACTTGTGGAGCACCTTCATGCCGGCTGCCTCGAGGAGCGGCATGAATGGCTCCGGGTTGCGTCCCGCCGTTTCGATGAACTCGATGCCTTCTTCGGCACACACTCGGAGGTAGCCGGCGTAATCCGGCTGGCGGAGCGACGGGAGAAACGTCAAGTTGATGCCGAATGGCTTGTCGGTCATGTTCCGGCACTTGTGGATCTCGTCGCGGAGTGCGTCCGGGGTTTCGTGCGTGAGAGCGGTCATGAACCCCATTGCGCCCGCGTTCGCGACGGCCGACGTCAACTCGGCGGTGCCGATCCACATGAGGCCGCCTTGCACGATCGGATGTTCCACACCGAACAGCTCGGTGATCCTGGTCTTCACGCAGGCTCCCTTCGTCCTGACTCAAGGCTAGGTGGATGACAACAGACCGCGTCCTCTGTCGTCAGTCCTCAGTCGTCAGTCGTCAGTAAGAACGCGACCTGGAACAGCAAGAGACCGCGGGGCGAGCCGTAGCCGTATCCGCGACATGATCTACACGAACTGCACGACCCCAGACGCGATACGAGATACAACGTACGAAGTACGGCGAAGCCGGCCTAGTGCTCAGTCTTCTTGTGGGCCTTGATGCCGCTGGTGATCGATCCATACACGCGGTCGCTCCCGACCGCCTCGAGCACTCCGCTTGCACGCATCACTTCTCGAATGGGATCTCTCACGCGGGCGAAGCTCAGCTCGATGCCTCGACGATGGAGGTCGCGGTGGAGTTCAAGAAGACGTTCTGCCGCAGTCGAGTCGAGCCCGTTGATGCCTTCGGCGTCGACCAGGACCGATTGGCTCTCTTGCTCTGCGACGAGTCGTTGCACTTCTTCGACGAAGTACCCGGCGTTCGTGAAGATCAGGGGTGCCTCGAACCGAAACACCAGCAGACCGGGTACGGTCGCCCCCTCTGGGTGCAGCGAGATGTCCTGATAGACGTGGCCGGAGGTCTTGCCGAGGACAGCAACCCTCGGTCGGCTCGCACCGCGGATCAGGAGAAGAAGGTCGAGGGCGACGCCGGCGCCGATTCCCGGAAGAACGCCGAGTACGAGGACGCCCAACATCGCGACGAGGGCGATGAGAAATTCCGACCGGCTCACCCGGGCCAGCCGTTTGAAGTACTCGGGGTTCGACAGAGCGAGCATCGCTTCGATCACGACGGCCGCGAGCGCAGCGTCCGGCAGGTGTGTGAAGGCGGGAGTCAGGAACAGCAGCGTTCCGATGACGAGCCCCGCACTGACCAAATAGGCGAGTTGCGATTTCACACCCGATGCCAGAGCGACGGCGGTTTTCGAGAAGCTGCCGACAGCGACGAAGCCACCGCTCAGTCCACTGCCAACGTTCGCGGCTCCGAGCGCAAGGAGCTCCTGGTTGGGATCGGCGATTTCACCGGTCTGGGCAGACGCCGTGTTGGCACATCCGAGCGTCTCCGCGTAGCCCAGCAAGACGACGGCGAGTGCTCCCGACAGGAGAGTTCCGTAGGCACCTGCACCGACTGGTGGAAGTGCGAGTCGGGGGAAGCCGGTAGGAATGGCTCCCACTGTCGACACCCCGTGACGTTCCAGATCGAAGATCGCCGTCGCGATGATCGCGAGACCAACGGTGGTCAATGCCGCCGGCACTCGCTTCGCGTATCTCCTCAGGAGTACCAGGAGGAGGAGAGAGGCAAGGCCGATTGCCACGGTTGCCGGGTGGATGTTGCCGAGCCCGATGATGACGTTCCAGACTTCCCCGAAGAAGCGGCTCCGGTGAGGAGTGAGCCCGATGAGCGTGGGGACCTGGCCGATGATCGTCACCAACACGACGCCGGTGATGAACCCCTGCATCACGGGACGGGAGATGAAGTCTGCGACCCAGCCGAGGCGGAGGAAACCGAAGAGGAGAAACAGCAGTCCCACGAGGATGGCGAGCGCCGAGGTCAGGGCTGCATATTCGGCCGATCCACTCACTACCAGAGTCCCAACGGTCGCCGCAGAGACCAGCGCCGTGGCCGAGTCGGTGCCGACGACCATGCTTCGCGAACTGCCGAACAGGGCGTACGCGATGAGGGGGAGGGGGACCGTGTAGAGGCCCATCACGGGGCTGACACCCGCGATGCCCGCGTATGCCATGGCCTCCGGAACCAGGACTGCCCACAACGTGACCCCGGCAATCGCGTCCATCCTGAACCACAGGCGCTTGTAGTGGCGAAGCCAGGAGGTGATCGGCACGTACCGCGCAGCCCTCATGGGTTGAGCCTAGGGCGACCGGTCAACCAGAGGGCCTACTCGACCTCTGGTCGGTCGGCAGCTTCCAGGTACTCGACGATCCGTCGCACGTGCTGGGCATGTTCGCGTGAGGAAACCAGGATCGCGTCAGGGGTTTCGACGACGACGACGTCGTCGAGTCCGACGATTGTGACGAGTCTGCTCTCAGAGCGAACGTAGGACCCCGACGTGTCGACGGCGATGACGTCGCCGATCAGCACGTTGCCGCCTTCGTCCTTGTCAGCGATCTCCCACAGCGCCGCCCACGAACCGATGTCGCTCCAGCCGGCGTCCAGCGGTACGACGATGGCGTCCGCGGTCTGTTCCATGACCGCGTAGTCGATCGAGTCACCACTCACCGCGGAGAACGACTCCTCGTCGACTCTGATCGTTCCGTTCTCACGAGCACTTCGAGTGGATGCACTGCGGACATCGGCCAGCATGTCGGGTCGGTGTAGACCGAGCTCTTCGAGGAATCGTGACGCCTTGAAGACGAACATGCCGCTGTTCCACAGGTACCGCCCCGACGCGATGTAGTTGGCGGCGATCGCAGCGTTGGGTTTCTCGACGAACCTGGCTACCCGGTAGGCGCCCTCTACCGGCAAACCTTTCTCGATGTAGCCATATCCCGTCTCCGGAGCCGCCGGAACGACTCCGAACGTGACGAGCCTGCCGGCTTCGGCGTGTGGTAGGGCCGCCAGGATGGCATCACGGTAGGCGTCGGTGTCTCTGATGACGTGGTCGGCGGGGCAGATCAGCAGGATCGGGTCCGCGCCATGAGCCGTCGCATATAGCGCAGCAAGGGCGGCCGCCGGAGCTGTGTTGCGCCCTACCGGTTCGATGATGAGTGTCGAGCCTGGTGCCTGCTCTCGTACGGTTGCCGCCTGGGAGGAACCGGTGACGATGACGGGATTGCTCACGTGATCGAGCGTGGCCAGACGGTCGAGAGTCTCTTGCAGCATGGTTTTGTCGCTGTGCAGTGCCGTGAACTGCTTGGGTATCGACTTACGAGATACCGGCCACAGACGCGTACCAACGCCTCCGGCCAGGACTACGGGCAGGATTGTCGGGTTCATGCGATCACCTCGGCCCCCACGACTCCCTCTTGGGTTGTGAGGAGTTCGACGAGTGTTTCAGCCTTGTCGGCCGTTGTCTCGACCCTCATCAGACCTCCGATGCTGCCATGGCGCTGGAAGGTCACATCCTGAGCGTTGTTGTCGATGTGGGTCACGGTCTTCCAAACCTTAGAGAAGCCGGCTGCATCATCGAGAAGCACTTCGATCGTTACGTAGTTTGGACCGAGCCTGGATCGGAGGAACCCGTCGATGATTCGCAGTCCGAACACGACGGCCAGGACAATGGCGGTGGCCACCACGGCGAGCAGGAGGCTGCCCGCCCCCGCCGCCATGCCGATTGCCGCGACGGTCCACAGCCCGGCGGCGGTGGTGAGACCGCGAACGGTCGCGCCCTCCTTGAATATCGCGCCTGCTCCAAGAAACCCGATGCCCGTGACGATCTGTGCCGCCACGCGACCGGGGTCGGTTGATGGGCCGAAGGCATTCAAGGAGAGGACGGTGAACAGGGCTGATCCAAGGCCGACAAGCATGTGCGTGCGAAAACCGGCCGCTTTGAGGTGCACTTCGCGCTCGAGACCGATCGCTCCTGCGAGCAGGGCTGCAGTGACGAGTCGGCCGGCGTCTTCGAGGATCGTCCAGTCCATGTCACGTTCCTTCGAAGTGGGGTGGGCGGCGTTGAGCCGCGGCGGTGATGCCCTTGGCGAAGTCATTGGAGTTCAAGAAGGCCGCATTCCACAGCGCCATGTAGTCGAGCGCCTCGTCAACCGACCGGTTCGCTCCGGCACGCAGCACCTGTTTGATGCCGCGAGTGGTCAATGGTGAGTTGGCAGCGATCTCATCTGCGAGCGCGAACGTTGCCTCGAGGAGTTTCTCCTGGTCGGGGTAGACATGATTCACGAGACCGATCCGTTCGGCCTCCGCTGCCGTGATGTCGTGACCCGTAAGGGTCAGTTCAGCGACGTGACCGGGAGCAATGAGTCTGGGGAGCCGTTGCATCGTTCCTACGTCCGCGACCATTCCGATCCGAGTCTCCCTCACCGAGAAGATGGTGTCGGCTGCCGCGAGACGGATATCGGCCGAGGTTATGAGATCGACACCTGCACCGATGCAGTGGCCATGGATCGCAGCGATGACGGGGAGGGGGCTGTCGGCGAGGGCAGTGAAGGAAGCCTGCAGTCGCTTGATCTCCCGGTAGACGTTGACGCGGCCGGCAACATCCGACCCCACGGGGAAGCCCGCGAGGTCGCTCAGATCGATGCCGGCGGTGAAGGACCTACCCCGCCCAGCGACCACGATCACTCTCGTATCGCCATCCAGTTCGAGTTCCTCGATGGCGGCAGGGAGAGCCGACCACATCGCCTGGTTGAAGGCGTTCAGCTTGTCAGGGCGGTTCAGCCAGATCGTCGCGACGTGCTGCCTGCGTTCGACTTCGATAACGTCCGAGGTCACGACAGCAGGTTAGGCGACAGAGAGGAGCGGGTCATGCGGTACCGGCAGATGGGACAGTGGGGACTGAGGGTATCGGAGATTGCGCTTGGGGCGTGGACCACCTACGGCGGATCGGTCAAGGATCGGGAGTTGATCGAGCAGATCACGCGGACGGCCTACGAGGGAGGGGTCAACTTCTTCGACAATGCGGATGCGTACGCGCGTGGCGCCGCCGAAGATGTGATGGGGGAGGTGCTCTCGGAGTATCCACGTCACACGCTGGTGATGTCGTCGAAGGTCTACTGGTTCATGTCCAAGGACGTCAATGATCGTGGGCTTTCTCGCAAGCATCTGCGCGAGTCGATCGTGGGGAGCCTGCGCAGGCTGCGAACCGACTACCTGGACCTGTACTTCGCGCACCGCTACGACGAGACGGTGC
>CAZWHZ010000084.1:0-7260 GCA_964633745.1 uncultured Acidimicrobiia bacterium | reverse complement strand
TCCTCGTCTTCGACCTCGGCGGCGGCACGTTCGACGTGTCCGTGCTGGAGATCGGTGAAGGCGTCTTCGAAGTCAAGTCCACCTCCGGGAACACCCAGCTTGGTGGCGACGACTGGGACCAGGCGGTCGTCGACTGGCTCGTCAAAGAGTTCAAGAATGAGCATGGTGTCGACCTCTCGACCGACCGCATGGCGGTGCAGCGGCTGAAGGAAGCCGCCGAGAAGGCGAAGGTCGAGCTGTCCCAGGTCGCCGAGACCGGAATCAATCTGCCGTTCATCACCGCTACGACCGAAGGTCCCCTCCACCTCGACATGAAGCTGACCCGGTCCAACTTCCAGAAGCTCACCGAAGACTTGCTGGCCAAGTGCCGCGGCCCGTTCGAGCAGGTGATCAAGGACGCCGGGATCTCCTTGTCGGACATCGACGATGTCGTGATGGTGGGTGGCTCGACGAGGATGCCTGCCGTCAAGGATCTCGTGAAGGAACTCACCGGCGGCAAGGAACCACACATGGGCGTCAACCCCGACGAGGTCGTCGCGGCCGGAGCAGCGTTGCAGGCAGGCGTCCTCACCGGCGACGTGAAAGACATCCTGCTGCTCGACGTCACGCCACTGACCCTGTCCATCGAAACGAAGGGTGGCATCGCGACTCGGATGATCGAGAGGAACACGACCATCCCGACCCGCCGCTCGGAAACCTTCACGACGGCCGCCGACAACCAACCGGAGGTGGAGATCCACGTTCTGCAGGGAGAACGGCAGATGGCGGCAGCGAACAAGAGCCTCGGCAAGTTCAACCTGACCGGTCTCCCACCCGCGCCCATGGGCATGCCCCAGATCGAGGTCACGTTCGACATCGACGCCAACGGCATCGTGCACGTGTCGGCGAAGGATCTGGGCACCGGCAAGGAACAGGCGATGACCATCACCGGCGGCACCGCCTTGGCGCGGGACGACATCGACAGGATGGTCCATGACGCCGAGCAGTACGCCGACGAGGACCGCAAGCTCAAGGAGGCGGCCGAGACCCGCAACCAGGCGGATCAGCTCGCTCACCAAACGGACACGCTTCTCAAGGAACAGGCGGATCAGCTCACGGACGACGAGAAGACGTCGATCAACGCCGCCTTGGGTGATCTCCGCTCAGCGCTGAACGACAGCGAGGCGACAACGGAGACTTTGCGGGAGAAGATGGACGTACTCGTCACGGCATCGCAGGCACTTGCGCAGCGGATCTATCAACAGCAGGCGGCTCAGGCGACCCAGCCCGACGAGGGCCCGGTTGGCGACGACGACGACGACGTCGTCGAAGCGGAGATCGTCGACGAAGGAGACGAGTAATGACCGACGACACGGGTGACATCGTCCCCGCGGAGGTCATCGAAGAGGACCAGGAGCTCGACCCCCGCGACCTGGGGATCGAGCTCCCTGAGGACCCTCGCCAAGCCATCCAGACCCTGCTTCGAGCGGTCGTGGGACTTCGTCTGGAGGCCGGCTCGTACCTCGAGGACCTCCAGCGTGTTGCTGCCGATTTCGACAACTACCGCAAGCGAGTTCTCCGGGAGCAGTCGCAAAACGTGGAACGGGCAGCCGAGCGGGTGACCCGTCACCTTCTCCCCGTGCTCGACTCGCTGGATGCGGCACTCACCACCGACTCCGACAGCCCCTCGGCAGACCGCGTGCTCGAAGGTCTTCGCGGAACACGATCGCTGCTGCTCGACATCCTCGCCGAAGAGGGACTCCAACCGATCCCTTCGATTGGGGCCCCGTTCGACCCGACAGTGCACGAGGCGGCGATCGCTCCCTCCGAAGGAGAAGGAGCGCTGATCGTCACCATGGAGATGCGTCGTGGGTACACGCTGCACGGACGAGTCCTCCGTGCGGCTCTCGTCGCAGTGGACCATGAATAGAGACTGGGTCGACAAGGATTTCTACAAGGTACTTGGCGTCGACAAGACCGCGGATGCCAAGGAGATCAAACGCGCCTACAGAAAACTGGCCTTGCAGTACCACCCGGACGCCAATCCCGGCAACAAGGAAGCGGAGGACAAGTTCAAGGACGCCTCCGAGGCCTACGCGACGCTCTCGAGCGAGGACCAGCGCAAGGAGTATGACGAGGTCCGTCGGATGGTCGACTCCGGAGGTTTCCGCGGGTTCCCAGGAGCCTCGGGTGGATTCGGCAATCAGCAGAACATCCGGTTCGAGGACCTCACCAACCTCTTCGGAGGAGGGCTGGGTGATCTCTTCGGAGGAGGCGGCAGACAGTCAGCACCTCAACGAGGGGCCGACACCTCCGCAGATCTGCATCTCTCGTTCGAGGACGCCGTCCGAGGCATCACCACAACGATCTCTCTCAAGGGTGAGGCGCCGTGCAGCACCTGCCGCGGGAGCGGTGCCGAACCGGGAACGTCCGTGACAACCTGCCAGACCTGTGGCGGCTCCGGAATGCTCGCCCAGAGCCAAGGTTTCTTCTCGATGACCACGCCGTGCTCCACCTGCGGTGGCACAGGCAGGGTGATCACCACCCCTTGCCACACTTGCCGTGGCTCCGGCACCGAGGTGCGAACCCGCTCGCTCAAGGTCAAGATCCCCGCCGGAGTCAAGAACGGAGCTGTCGTTCGTCTGAAAGGCAAGGGGGCACCCGGACGCAACGGGGGACCTCCGGGAGATCTGCTCGTGAAAGCCCACGTCGCTCGACACGAACTGTTTCACAGGTCCGGTCACAACCTCACCATCAAAGTGCCCGTCACCTTCACCGAAGCTGCACTCGGCGCCGAAGTTCAGGTGCCGACCCTCGACGGTCCCGTCCGTCTGAAGATCCCGTCCGGGACGCGAAGCGGACGCACGTTCCGAGTGCGCGGACGTGGCGTACCTCAGTCGAAAGGCAAACCAGGTGATCTGATGGTCACCGTGGAGGTGGTGGTTCCGACCAAACTGTCGAAAGACGCGAAGAAACTGCTCCAGCAGTTCGCAGACGAGTATGAAGCGGGAGTGAACCCCCGCGAGAACCTTGGGGTGTGACGATGGCAAGCAAGAGACATGCCGTGTACGTGATCTCGGTGGCAGCCGAACTTGCCGGAGTCCATCCACAGACGCTGCGTATCTACGAGCGTCGCGGGTTGATCAACCCGTACCGAACGCCTGGTGGCACTCGTCGCTACTCGCAAGAAGACATCGAACGACTGGAGCTGATACAGGAGCTCACCGATCAGGGCCTCAACTTGGAAGGGGTCAAGCGCGTGATGGATCTGCGAGAGCGGATCTCCCGCCTGGAACGGGAGCTTGCATCGATCAAGTCGGCGCTGAACGATGCAGTCGAGGAGGCCGATCGGCAGATCGCCGAGGTGCATCGCAGCTACCGGCGCGACATCGTCCTACGACAGCATCTCAACCCGGACATCACTCGCAGAGACTTGTCCTAGCTATGAAGAGAGGGCCGGCGTCTCGCCGGCCCTCAATCAGTAGACGGTCTGTTTCCTAGCTCGCGGGAGTCAGCGTGACCGCCAGAACGATGAACACGGTGTTCTGGTACTTCGGGTTGAAGTTGTCATCGCTGACCAGCACCAGCACTCTCCGACCATCCGGCAGCGTCGGCCCGAACGCCATGCCCTCCATATTGTCGATGCTGACACCCGGCACGAGACCTAGATCGGTCTCGAGATCGACGACCAGATCCTTGCTCATCGGATCGTAGGTCTTGCCCTCGATCGAGAACCATCCCGACACGTCGGTCGCGCCTGCCGTTGATGTCTCGTAGAGGCGGATCGTGTTGCCGTAGCCGCCCACGTACGAGCGCTCCATCGCGAGGAACGTGCCGGCATTGTCGATGGCAACCATCTCGGAAAGACCGTTGTCGCCACCGTCGGCCTCGACGCCCTTCGGAATCGGACCGACCGGGTACACATACTCGTGGGCCGGTTGGAAACCCGGAGCCGTGAACTCGAGGACCCGCGAGTTGCTTCCCTCGCTGTGCGTTGAGTACATCCCGTCCTGGACGAGCGACGACTCGGTCGCCGTCACCAGCGTTCGGTGGTCCGGCGTCAACGTCAGGCTCTCGAATGCGAGGTTCGTGTACACACCCGACTCCTGGGTTCCATCGTCATACATCGGGGTGTAGTACGACGGAAGCCGCAGCAACCGATCCACTCGTGCATTCGGGTTGAGCCTCAGCACCGACGGATCGCCATTTGCATCACGCTCGTTGGATACGAAAAGCTTGTTCTTGGAAAACCACTCGATCCCTTCGAGATCGATCCCGTCGAGCGGGTACAAGCCACCGTGGTCACTGATGAACGTGACATCCTCGAAAGCTACGCCCAGGGATGTCGGATTCACACTGACCGTGTAGTACCGAGCGGGAGCAAACTCGCTCTTGTCGTCGGAAATGACGTAGTAGACGTCGTTGATCGGGTCGTAGGTCATGCCAGACAGACCACCGATCAACGTCCCTTCGAAGTAGCTCCCGTCGGGAAGCACGTTGACCCCAAGGAGATCGACCTGATCCACTGTCATGGCGCCACCATTGCCTGCTGCCGGCTTGGCAGCCCCGGGTACGGCGAGTGCAACCAACATGGCCAGCACGAGAACGACGAGAACGACTGAACGCTTCGACATGCAATGCCCCTTTCCTCTCTCATGAACCTACCGAAACGATCGGGCGTTCGCCCCGTGGAGGCTTGGTTTTTTTCTCTGATGCCAGAAGTGCACCATGGCGCAAGGTTGCGGCCGGGGAGGTCTCCAATCTCCAGTCTTCAGTCACGAACCCCCAGCAAGAACAAGGCTTGGGAGATCAAGAGACCGTTGAGCATGGGTCCCATCGAAAACCGAGAACGGCGAGCGAAGCGAGCCGGACCGCGACCTATCCGATCAAGTTTGCCGTGTACACGACCGCCGCAAACTCGTCGTGAAGGCTCGCGGCGGTGGCGCGCATGAGGTCTTCACCGGCGATCACCGCGCCATCGGGCCCGGCGGCGTCGAAGGTGTAGGTGGCGTCGATCACGAACAGGGTGTCGTATCCGAGATCCGATGCCATCCGCGCGGTCGTCTCGCAGCAAACGTTGGTTTGAACCCCACAAATCACGACTTGATCGATGTGACGTTCCTGAAGCCACGCGTCCAGACTGGGCTTCCCGTAGAACGCAGAATGGACCGCCTTGGCCACGAGCAGATCGGGATCGCCGGTCACTGCCTCCTTGAAGGCGTTGCCAGATGCACCTGGAGCGAGCACCGAGCCCTCCTCGAGGGAGTCATGGCGGACGAACACGATCGGCCGGCCGTCGGAACGCCACGCCGCGATCAGCGCAGCCACGTTGGCCTCGCAGTCAGGGTTGGATCGTCGACCAAAGGCCGGATCATCGAACCCCTGCTGCACGTCGATCACGATGAGCGCCGCGTTCTCATGCATGGAGGGGACAGTAGTCAGGGAGGCAGGCTACGCCTACCGTTCCTCGGTACCTCGTACGCAGTCTCATGGGCTCAGAGACCGCGGGCGGCCGTATGCTGGACGCAGTACGTCCTTCCTATCCCTTCACGACACCCAACGGCCGGAGTCGCGCCACCTTCCGAGCGAGGTGCGCCCGCTCACACACCTCGACGACCTCGTCGACGTCTTTGTACGCCCAGGGTGCCTCCTCCGCGAGGAGCTTGACCGAGCCAGGGCGGACAGCGATACCCTCCGCCTCGAGCGCCTCCCGAACGCTCGCCCCAGACCCCCGCCGCTTCGCCTTGGTCCGGCTCAGCAACCTCCCCGCGCCGTGCGCGGCCGAAGCGAAGGCTGGGTTGTCCGCGACACCGGCGAGCACCCACGAGGCAGTACCCATCGAGCCGGGCACGAGCACCGGTTGGCCGACCTGACGCAGATCGGGTACGAGCTCCGGGTGCCCTGGACCGAACGCTCGTGTCGCTCCCTTTCTGTGAACGCACAGACGGGTCGCAACTCCGTCAACGCTGTGGTGCTCGATCTTGGCGAGGTTGTGAGCGACGTCGAACACGAGATCCATGCCCGTGTCGGTGGTTGAGAATGCGCGCTCGAACGCGCCCCGTACACCGTCCGCCAGCACGTGACGGTTGGCCCAGGCGAAATTGGCCGCGGAAGCCATCGCGGACAGGTACTCCTCGCCTTCGCGCGACATGACAGGAACCGCGGCGAGTTGCCGGTCCGGCACGTCGACGCTCACATGCTGCATCACATCGAGTTGGTCGGTGCACGTCTGATGGCCGAGTCCCCTGCTTCCGCAGTGGATCATCACACAGACCATCCCCTCGACCAGGCCGAATACCCCCGCCGTCTGCACATCCACGACCTGATCGACCACCTGGATCTCGAGAAAGTGGTTGCCGGCACCGAGCGATCCGAGCTGGTCGGCACCACGACGCTTCGCACGATCGGTGATCGACAGACGGTCCGCACCTTCGGAACAGCCTTGCTCCTCACACCGTTCGAGGTCCCTCTCGACGCCGTAGCCGGCCGCGAGCACTGCCCGAACCCCCTCCTCGAGCACCCTGTCGACGTCGACGCGAGCCGCAATCGCTCCTTTGCCGAGGCCCCTCGGAGTTGTTCGATCGAGTTCGTCCATCAACGGGGCACGCTTGGTA
This sequence comes from uncultured Acidimicrobiia bacterium, assembly GCA_964633745.1. GTDB lineage: Bacteria > Actinomycetota > Acidimicrobiia > Spongiisociales > UBA4744 > CAYLHS01. Next base: position 667 of record CAZWHZ010000084.1, on the reverse strand, counting down.
TTGAAGTCCTGTTCTGAGAATCTCGAGGCGAGAAGCCGAACACCACAACCGATGTCGAACCCGACGCCACCAGGTGAGACCACACCACCCCGGCCGATGTCGGTAGCGGCAACGCCGCCGATCGGAAACCCGTATCCCCAATGCACATCGGGCATTGCGAAGGACGCCTTCGCTATGCCTGGAAGATGTGCCACGTTGCACACCTGAACGAGAGCCTGCTCCACATCGGGTATCTGTGCGCCGGTCAGGAACACCCTGCCGGGCACACGCATGCCTCCCTGCCGGGGCAACTCCCAGGTGACATCGTCGATAGATCGGAGGTCCATCACCCCCGAGCCTACGAGCCGGCCAGGGAGTCTCTGATCTGACGGAGCAGCTGCACATCCTCTGGCGGCTCGGCCGGGGCAGCTTCTTCCTTCGCCTTCATCCGGTTGTACGCCTTGACGACGAGGAACATGACGAAAGCCACGATCACGAAGTTGATGAACGCGCCGACGAAGGCGCCGACGCTCCCTGATTTGAGTCCGGTCGCCTCGTCGACATTGCCGAACATGGCCCACGTATCCAGACTCGATGCGTTGAAGAGCAGCCCGATCAACGGATTCACGATCTTGCCGACGAACGCGGTAACCACGCCGGCGAACGCAACACCCATCACGAACCCGAC
>CAZWHZ010000083.1:0-7284 GCA_964633745.1 uncultured Acidimicrobiia bacterium | reverse complement strand
GGCGTGGGGATTCACCTCCGATCCCGAAGGTCGCGGCAAGTTCTGGTTCTAGGGCCGAGACGGACTTCGTCCGCCGTGCCTAGTACCTGGAACGCGACCGGAACTCGTCGAAGGAACGTAAGGCGAGCCGGACTCGCGGCCCGCCTGAACGTGTTCCCCAATCGCGATACGAGGTACCGGGTACGAAGTACGGCAATCGCCGGGATTGCCAGGCGCCGGCCTACTCGTTGGCGGGTTCGGCGCCGTTGGTCACCAGGAGACGGTGAAGCTGGGCCTTCTGCACGACCCCGGTGGTGCGGAACCGCTGCGTGATCTTCTCACCCGGTTCCTCTCCCCGGCGGCGGGCTTTCCGTTGCGAACGCTCCGAGGTGCCGAACAGAACGAAGGTCGGCGTCCCTTTGATCTTGAAGCGCTGAGCGGCGCCCGGAACACGAGCGATGTTCACCTTGAGCACGTGGGCGGAGCCTCGAAACTCGTGGGCGATCTGGTCGATCGTTCCGTCCATCGCCTTGCACGCGGGGCACGAGAATTGCATGAAGTCGATCAGAACCGGCTTGCCTTCTTCGGCGAACCGGTCGATTTGCTCGACGCTCTTGACGTTGATCGCTTTGGCGCGTTTGCGGAGTGCCATGAACGGGGCCGCAGTATGGTCGAATTCCGAAGCAAGGTCGAACGGGGCCGAGTCCTTGTCGGCTGTCGACTGTGAGCTGTTGGCTGTTGGCCGTGCCTGTTGGTTCACGACTGACGACTGATGACTGACGACTGATGACCGACCGAAGTCTCGAGTTCTACCAGCCGCCGCCACCATGGCCGCCGCCGCCGAACCCGCCTCCGCTGAAGCCGCCGCCCCCACCAAAACCTCCAAACGAGCGGCCACCACCCCAGCTGCCACCTCCGCTGTGACCGCCGATGCCTCCGCCGAATCCGCCTCCTCCGCCGAACCCGCCGAACCACGAGTTGTGGGGCTGCGACCAGGAGCGATCTCGGTAGATGGGATGCCAGCCGAGGGCGTGGTCGACGCCCCTGGTGATGACCCAGTGGTAGTAGAAGAGCGTGAACGGATCGAACACGCCGAGATCTCTCGGAAGCGGGCGTCCACTCCACGAGTCGGTCTGTGCCGAGGTACCGGCGTGGGCCAGCTCGGGGGCGTACCGGTCGGCGTCGTCGATCGAGGATCGCTCCAGCGCCTGCCGCTGCGCGGCGTAGGCAAGTGCGAACGCACGGGGCCCCCTCGGGTCGGAGGCGCCGAACGCGGCTGCGGTGTCGGCATACGATCCGGTCAAGCCGAGGTTAGCAAGTGCCTTCCGAGCCTCCAGCCAGCGGTCGAGGGCTCGTGCCGGCTCCAGCGACACGGCGAGGATGGCTGCGATGGTGCGGCGGACATCGCCCTCGACGCCGGTCTTGGCAAGCTGGTCGGCCAGCTGGGTGTACGACTCGACGGCGCGATCTCCGTTCCTGACCAGGGTCGCCGCGATCGAGATGGGCAGACCGAGACGGCTTGCCTCGTCGCGTACCCGTTCGATGCTGTCGCGATCGGTCAGGCCGGCGATGGCGAGTTCGACCGCCTCGACCGGCTCATAGCCGAACTTCCGTGCCTTGTGGTAGGCGTCGAGGAACTCGTCGACGCCGTCGTTGTTGAGGAGAAGGAACGCAGCGACGGCGGGGAGTTCGAGGCCGTCCTGTCGCAGGTCGGAGCCTTTCTGTTCGATCTCCACCCGGATCTGCTCATACCGGGAGACTGCCTCCTCGGGATCCTCGGTGAGGTCGGCGAGCGCGACTGCTACCGCGGGTCGTGCAAGCGAGTCGGGGAGCTTTCCGTAGATGGTTTCCAGACGTTCCGACTTGGTTTGGGCCGTGCTGTAGGCATCCTGCATCACCTGGAGGGACGCTTCGAGAGGATCCGTTGCTGTGAGCACGGGGCTCGCTTGGAGGAACCGCACACCGAGGTCGTTCACGACCGTCGGGCCGAGTGGTGTGGCAACCGCCGAGTCCGACAAGGAGATCGCCATCTTGCGTCGTGCTTCCGCGATGCGATACGGCCGCAGCGCGTCCACGACGGAGCGAAGGTGCGAGCGGGCCACTTCGAATGTTGCATCGTCGGGCGCGTTGAGGACTTTGTTCGTCGTCTGCTGCAGTGAATCCTCGAGCACGGGCTGTTCGCCGGTCACACGCAACTCGAGGGGGATCTCGGTTGAGAGCTTGTCCTTGTCGAACACGTCTATCGCCCGATGCACCCAGAGCGCTTCGAGTGCAGGTTGCGGTGCGGCGGAGGAACCGTCCTGGAGCGCTCGGAGTGCTCGAATGGCGTCTGCCGTCGTGGCCGATGGCGCCGTGGCCGGCGGAGAGATCGTCAGTTCGTCCGGCAGGGTCAGTTCCTGTCCTGAGGGACGGAGGCGGGCTAGTTCGCCATCGACGAGGTCTTTGCGTCGCTTCTTCTCCAGAGCAGCACGATCTCGGCGGGATCGCGCCGAACCGGTTGTCACCAGTGCGACACCCGTTCCCAGAACGAGCGCCCCGAGCACGATTCCTGGAACGGGATTCTCGGATGGCTGCGGGGTGGGCGTTGTGGGGAGAGGCTTGATGGTGCTGGGCGGCGCGTTCCCGCCGCTGAAGAGATCTCCCAACCCGTTGAGCATGGCCGAGATACCGCCGTCGAAGTCACCCACCTGGAAGTAGGGAGCCGCCAGGGACGTGAGGTCGTCGAGTTGCGAGTTCGTCACGTCGATGCCGCTTCCCGTCTCGATGGCGATCCAACGATTGGCCAGATCGACGAGGATGACGACTCCGTCGTTGTTCTGCGCACTGCCGACACCCCAGGTGCTTCCGATCTCTCGGGCGAGTTCGTTCGGCGTGAGGGAGCCACTGTCGGGAACGACCACAACGGCGATCTCATGTCCGTACTCCGCGACGACCTCACCTACCTGACTCTCCAGGGCGGCATCGTTGGCGATGACATTTGCTGTGTCGGTCACCCACCCGTCGCAGGTGATTCCCTCGACCGGCGGGCAGGTCGGCGTGGTCTGCGCGGTCGCCACACCTCCCGACAGGAGGACGGTGAGAGCGACGATGATGACGAGGATGTACTTCACGACGATCTTGAGACTACTTCGGCTCGATGAGCCATCATCGATCGGAGATCGACTTGAGATCGCATCGTAACTTTTGGCATGTAGAGATCGTCTCGTAGGTGGAACACGCAGTGAGGAATAGGGATGGCGTGGATGCAAGAGCAACTATTGAGGCGTTCTACCGGGATCATGCCCAAGACGTGCTGGCCTACTTGGTTTGGCTTGGGAGAGATCCGCAAAGGGCGGAGGATCTGATGCAGGACACGTTCGTGAGGGCAACGCGTGCTCTCGGAGGCTATCGAGGAGGAAGTCCGAGATCGTGGCTGTTCGCGATTGCCCGTTCGACCTACCTGGACGATGTTCGCCGCAGGCGGACGCTGCCGACCGTGGAGATCGAGGAAGGGCGGCTGGATCCCGATGTCACCGAGATCGACGCGGTGCGCAGCGTTCTCGCGACCTTGTCGGAGGCGCAGCGATCGGCTCTGTTGCTCCGAGACCTGATCGGTCTGCCCTACGAAGAGGTCGCAGAGACACTCGGCAAGACCGTAGGTGCGACGAAGGTGCTGATCCACAGGGCGCGGGCCGGATTCCGTGCTCGATATGAGGAGAGTGAGTGATGGAGCACAGTATCGCCCGGGACCTCCTCGAGGGGTACGTTGATGGGACGCTGGAGCCAGAGACGAGGGATGCGGTCGAGGCTCACCTCGGCGATTGTGCCGAGTGCCGAGCGTTGATCGAGGGCGTCGAGCCGATCCGGTTCGAAGGTGGCCTGGCGACCGTCAGCGGGTGGGACGGGGATCGTTTCAAGAAGGCGGTGAGGAGGAGCCTGGCGCGAGTTGCATTCGACTTCTTGACATGGGTTGTGGTCGGCACGGTGGTCGTATGGCTGCTGTCCTCTCTCGCCGTGGTTCCAGTCGTCGTCGATCGTGGCGATCGACCCGGAGCGGCGTTGACAGCGACCTGGGATCTGGCCGTCATGCTCCACCCTGGTGCAGAGATCACCGAGTGGCGATCCAATGCCGGGTTGTTCTCTCGTTCTTTCGACATTCCGGTTGTTCTCCGGGTGGGAAGTGGCACCAAGGATCTGGGGGTGGCGCATTCCCGACTCAACCTCTGGGGGTTGTCTGGTGGACACGGTTCGCCGCTCGTCTCACCCATCCAGGGAGATCAGCGCACGGGAGAGAGCCTGGACCACTTGCCGACGGGAACCGTGGTGACCGTCGAGCTGAGTTGGCCTCGAGCTGTCGACATCGCCGATGCGACGGCGCTGATGGAAGCTCACTCTGACGTGTCGGTCATCTGGGTGGGGTTTCCCACCGGACCTGGCTCCGTGGTGTTGGTGCCTGGCTTCGGGACCCAAGGCTCGCCGGCCTATCTGGGGTACGGAACGTGTGCGATGGATCCTCCTGGCGCTCGGTTTGGCTGGGGAGGTTCCTCGATGGGATCCGACGGATCGCTTACTCCGATCGTGGCACCCAGCATCACCCGGGCCCTCGATCAAGTACAGCGAGCGATGGACAATTTGGTTTCGCGAAATGAGATCGTCGATGCGCTGGGCCGGTTCGGCGGAGCTTCGCCTGCGGACATCGAACAGGCCCGTACGTACCTCGCAAAGGCGGACCCGGGGGTGGTGTCGATGGTGGTGACGGGCCCGACCGATCTTGTCAGGCAGTTCGTGAGCGATGCAGCGGCTCCCGTGGTGACGGTACAGGGTGTCGACTTCTGGAACTGGACCGGACCCGTCTGTGGAGGTCAATGATGGGAACGCTACAAGAGGTCTCTGAGGCCAGACGCTGGACGAGGTATGGCATCGTCATAGCGTACGTCATGGGAATCGGTGGATTCGCTTTTCGCTTGGCCGGCACCTCCCCCCGTGTTCCGCAGAACGTCTGGGGGATTGCGGGAGCTGCCGCCGTTATGGGAATCTTCTTTATCGCACCGACGGTCGCCGTACTTGCGCTGCGTGGCAGGCCGAGGTTGCTGCCCGCAGCCGCGGCGGTGGCGTTCGTCGCCGGCCTGTTCACGCTGTCGCTCCTCGGATTCATCATGCTGATTCCCGCCTTGCTCTGGATCAAGGCGTTCTCGCGATGGCCCCGTCCCGTGCAAACCCGCTGGCGGGAGATTGTGCTCTGGCCCGCGGTCGTGACTGCTGCGGCGTGTGCGTTCTTCGTGCTGTTCGCGCACCAGGACCCGAGGTGCACTCGCACTTTCCCCGATGGCACGGTGGAGACGTCGGTTGCCGCCGGCGCCGGTTGGGTGTGGCAAGGAGCCTCCGGGAGCGCGATCTCCAGCAGCTACTCCGGCGATAGCGTGCTGAGTGAGGAGTGCACGAGTGACATCGTGACGTGGTGGGAGGCGCTGGCTTCGCTCGGAGTTGCCGCCGGGTCGGTCGCGATCGCTGCTCGGGGCGGAGCGCCCTCCAAAACACCGTCTGAGCTCTACGCTATTCCCAATGGCCACAGATGATCTGATCCGCCGCTTGCTCACTACCCATGGACGATGGGCGGTGGTTGGCCTCTCCCCACGTCCGGATCGTGCCAGTCACGATGTCGCAGCGTTCCTACAACGGCTCGGGTTCGAGATCGTTCCCGTGAACCCAAAGGCTGACGAGATCCTGGGCGAACGGGCCTATCCAGACCTGGCATCCGTCCCTGGTCGTATCGACGTCGTGGACATCTTCCGGAGAGAGCCGGGGTCACATGTGGACGAGGCGATAGCGGTCGGAGCAGGCGCTGTGTGGATGCAGTTGGGCGTGATCGACAAAGAGGCGGCCGACCGGGCACGCGCAGCGGGTCTGGAGGTGGTGATGGACCACTGCCCGAAGATCGAGTACCGGAGGCTTCATCTGGCCTGACAGCCGCCGGTCCCCAGCGATACTCGCGCAGGGAGCCGTACCTGGTACCTCGTACCCTGTACCGCGTCCTGAGGTGAGAGGGTCGCGAGCGGGCAGGTTGTTGGGAATGGCACCCTGCGTCCTCGGCCTCTGGCCGAGTCCACCCAACACTCGCTTCACTCGCGAGGTGAGGGAACGACCGGTCGCCCCACCGTCGTTCAGCGGGTGTGGTCGGGAACTGATGACTGAAGACTGAGGAAAGGGAACCTTCCTCAGTCGTCCTCCTCCTCATACACGATGTCCCAACGGTCGAGGCAGTCTGCGCACCGGTAGACGAGGACGTCGCCGGGCTGGAACCCCCCTTCAGGCGGCTCCGAGATCAAGTGTGCGGTTCCTCCACAGTCGACGCACGTGATGGTCTGTCCGTCCATGCGGGCCTCCTTGGGGGGCGTTGGTGGTGGGGCCTCTCGGTGCGAGGCCGACGAAAGAAGAAGGGACCATCGAGGGGGTCGAGATCATCGAACCAGGTCGCGTTGGGGTCATAGCGGGCGAAGAACGTTCGACCGACCCACGATGGGTCACGGGCCTGAAGGAACGCCAGCGAGAACACACGTTGCTGCCCGACTGCCGGCGTCCCCTGGATGAGCACCTTGCCCGGCGATGTCGACATGACGGGTCCGCGGACCGTTCTGCCAAGACCCGAGACCTGTCGGTAGGCCTCGAGGAAGATCCTGTGGGTCTCCACCAGTGGCAACTCGAAATATGCACGGGCACCTGTATCCCGGATCACGAACATGTAGTACGGAACGACACCGAGCTGTACCTGTCGGCGCCACATTTCAGCCCACACCTTCGGGTCGTCATTGATGTGGCGGGCTATCGGCGACTGGGATCGGAGGACGGCACCTGTCTCACGGATTCGCCGTATGGCTTCTTCGGCGATGGTGGTAGATAGCTCTCTCGGATGCGTGTAGTGAACCATTACGGCCAGGTGGAAGCCGCCCTTGACGACGGCTTCGAGCAGGCGGAGCAGCTCATCGGCGTCGTCGTCGGTGACGAAGCGGTACGGACGCGATGCTGGAAGCTTCGTGCCAATGCGGATGTTGGTCAGTCCTCCGGGCCGGTCGTCGAGGATCGGCTGCAAGTAACGAGATAGAACCGATGCTCTCATGATCATTGGATCGCCGCCAGTGATCAACAGATCGGTGACGTTCGGGTGCTCACGCAGGTAGCGGAGGAGTGGGGCCGCGTCCGATGCCGCGATTTGCTCCTCGCCGACGAACTGCGGCCAGCGAAAGCAGTAGGTGCAGTATGCGGGGCAGGTTTGGCCACGCCTCGGGAAGAACAGAACGGTCTCCCGGTATTTGTGCTGGATGCCAGGGA
>CAZWHZ010000082.1:0-7446 GCA_964633745.1 uncultured Acidimicrobiia bacterium | reverse complement strand
GACCCAACGGAGCGGGGAAGACAACCCTGTTCAACTGCGTCAACGGTGTCTATCCACCTACGAAAGGGACGGTCACCTTCAGAGGCAAAAACATCACCGGCAAGCACACCTATGACATTGCCCGGCTGGGATTGTCACGAACCCACCAGATCGTTCGTCCCCTGAACGAGCTGAGCGTCCGTGACAATGTGATCGCAGGCGCCTGCTACGGGAAGGCCAACCTCTCGATCAGGGCCGCGGCGACAACCGCCGACGAAGTTCTGGAAACGGTGCGACTCGCCGAACGGGCCGAAGTGCTCGCCGACAGCCTCAACGTCGCTCAGAAGAAGCGTCTCGAGCTGGCACGTGCGCTTGCCGCAGGACCGGATCTGCTACTGCTCGACGAGGTGCTCGCGGGGCTCAACAACACTGAGGTCTCCGGCATGCTCGAAACCATCCGCCAGATCAGGAATCAGGGAGTCACGATCATCATGATCGAGCACATCATGCGTGCGATCATGGATCTCTCAGACAGGATCATCGTCCTCAACTACGGAGAGATGATCGCCGACGGATCCCCTGCGGAGGTGTCGCAGAACGATCGGGTGATCGAGGCATACCTGGGGAATCCAGAGCTGGCCGAGCAGATTCTCGAAGAAGGGAGGGCCTGACATGGCACTCCTCGAAGTCTCGGCTGTGACGGGGGGATACGGCGAGCTTCAGATCCTCTGGGGTCTGGACCTGTCGGTCGAACAGGGAGCATTGACCGCGCTGGTCGGCTCGAACGGCGCAGGCAAGACCACGCTGATGCGAACCATCTTTGGACAGATCATGCCGTGGAGCGGCTCTGTGACGTTCGAAGGCAGGGACGTCAGCAAGGTCTCGGCCCACGCAAAGGCGGAGCTGGGGCTGGTGATGGTGCCCGAGGGCCGTCAGCTCTTCAACGACATGACCGTGCAGGAGAACCTGGAGATGGGGGCGACGCCAAAGCGGGCGAGAGCGGGTATCGATGCCAACCTCGCCAAGATATTCGAGCTGTTCCCACGACTCCAGGAACGCGCGAAGCAGCGGGCCGGCACGATGAGCGGTGGCGAGCAGCAGATGCTCGCCGTCTCAAGAGGGATCATGGCCCAGCCCAAGATCCTGTTCATCGACGAACTGTCTCTCGGGCTCGCGCCGCTGCTCACCCTCGAGTTGTTCCACTCGCTACGCAAGCTCCAGAGAGAGGGCCTCACCATCCTGCTGGTGGAGCAGAACGTACGCATGGCCCTGAAGGTCAGCGACTACGCCTTCGTGATGAGCGAAGGGAAGATGGACTTCCATGGCCCATCATCAGAAGTCGAGCAGAACGAAGACGTCAAGAAGGCGTACCTGGGAATATGAGTTGGACCCGCCGATCGGCGGGTCCAACTCAGGTATCCCGTACCTGGTATCAGGTACCTGGACGAACTTCGCTCGTCTAGAACTCTTCGTCCTCTTCGGGCTCGACGGCCTCGCTCCCACCCAGTGACGCCAGCCACTCAGCAGGATCCGACGGCAGCGCATCCTCGTCGCCAAGCGACTCGGCCGACTCGCCGAACAGGCCGAGCGCCGAGATCGGCATCGCATCGGGCAGAAGCGGCTCCACCGATTGGTAGCGCTCTGAACCGGTGCCGGCCGGTATCAACTTGCCGATGATCACATTCTCTTTCAGGCCTCGCATGAAGTCGGACTTGCCTGATATCGATGCTTCGGTCAGCACCCGGGTCGTCTCCTGGAAGGAGGCAGCCGACAGCCACGAGTCGGTCGCCAACGACGCCTTCGTGATCCCCATCAGCTCCGGACGGCCCTCTGCGTGGGTCTTGCCATCAGCCACGAGCGACCGGTTCACATCCCGGAAGCGTCGCTCATCGACGAGCTCTGCCGGAAGGAAAGGAGAGTCGTTCACGCTCACGACACGAACCCGACGCAGCATCTGTCGAACGATCAGCTCGATGTGCTTGTCGTGGATGTCTACGCCCTGCGAGCGGTACACGTCCTGCACCTGATCCACAAGGTACTTCTGGGCTGCGCGCACACCGGAGATCTCGAGCACCTCTTTCGGGTCGAGCGAGCCTTGAGTAAGTGGCGTGCCCGGTTCGATCTCGGCACCGTCGTGGACGAGCAGGCGAGCGCGGCGGGAAATCCCATAGGTGGCTTCACCCTCCGGACCATCCACGACGACTCTCCTGCCCCCTTCATCCTCTTCTACCTTGACGGCGCCTCCGACCTCAGATAGCACAGCCTTGCCCTTGGGTGTCCTCGCCTCGAATAGCTCCACCACGCGAGGAAGTCCATGCGTGATGTCGTCACCGGCGACGCCGCCGGTGTGGAAGGTCCGCATGGTCAGCTGCGTGCCCGGCTCACCAATCGACTGGGCACCCATGATGCCGACCGCCTCACCGAGCTCTACCGTGAGTCCGGTTGCGAGACTCAGGCCGTAGCACGTGCCGCACACCCCGTACTCGGAGTCGCAGGTGAGCACGGATCGCACCTTGATCTTCGTGACCTCTTCCTCGTTGGTGAGTGCAAGAATCTCCGGTCTGCCGAGGATCGTTCCAGCCTTGAGCTTCACGCCCTGATCGGTTTCGACCATCTTCCGACCCACCTTCACATCCTCAGCCAGCGCACGACTGAACAGGCTCGTGTGCGCGTTGCGCACAGGCCTTCCATGACGATCACGAACCGGCAAGACGATGCCACGGTCCGAGCCGCAGTCCTCTTCCGAGATGATGATCTCCTGGCTGACGTCGACCAACCGCCGCGTCAGATAGCCCGAGTCTGCCGTTCGCAGCGCGGTGTCGGCGAGTCCCTTGCGGGCACCGTGCGTCGAGATGAAGTACTCGAGCACCGACAGTCCCTCACGGAAGTTGGAGATGATCGGCCGGGGGATGATGTCGCCCTTTGGGTTCGCAACGAGGCCACGCATGCCGGCGATTTGCCTCGCCTGCATGACGTTCCCACGAGCGCCCGAACGGATCATCATGTCGATCGGGTTGAACTTCTCCTCCTTGAGGGTCACCTCCATGGCTTCCTTGACCTCGTCGGTGGCCCTCGTCCAGATCTCGATCAGCTCCTGACGCCGCTCATCGTCAGTGATCACACCCTTCAGGAACTGCTGCTGGACCTTCTCGGCCGCTTTCTCGTACTTGGAGATGATCTTGTCCTTCTCCGGTGGCGTCTTGACGTCACCAAGACCGATCGTCAGGCCGGCGCGAGTCGAGTATCGGAACCCGAGGTCCTTGACCGCGTCGAGGAAGTGCTGCACCTCGTGCTTCTTGTAGTTGGCGATGATCTCCTCGATCAGACGCCTGATGTCCGACTTGAGGACGACCGCGTCCACATACGGGAAGTCGACAGGGAACGCCCCGTTGAGGATGGCCCTGCCTACGGTCGTTTCCAGCCGGCGCGACCCGTCGACGGGCTCGTCGGTCAGCAGTGATCCGAGACCGCCCTTGAGCTTCTCGTACATCTCTGTGGAACCACCGATCTCTCCGACCCTGATCTTCACAGGAGCGTGCAGATCGACCTGGCCGGACTCGTACGCCATGACCGCCTCGTCGACGTCCGTGAACACGGATCCTGCGCCCTTCGCACCTTCGACGATCTCCGAGAGGTAGTAGATACCGATGACCATGTCCTGGCTCGGCGTGACGATCGGACGCCCACTGGCCGGCGACAGGACGTTGTTCGCTGACAGCATGAGCACCCTCGCCTCCGCCTGTGCTTCGGCGGAGAGAGGAAGGTGAACCGCCATCTGGTCACCGTCGAAGTCGGCGTTGAACGCCTCACAGACGAGCGGGTGAATCTGAATGGCCTTGCCCTCGACCAACACTGGCTCGAAAGCCTGAATGCCCAATCGGTGCAGCGTGGGGGCTCGGTTCAGGAACACGGGGTTCTCCTGAATGACATCGGCGAGGACGTCCCACACCTGGGGCCGCTGACGTTCCACCATCCGCTTGGCGGACTTGATGTTCTGAGCCAGGTCCTGATCGACGAGCCGCTTCATGACGAACGGCTTGAACAGCTCCAGCGCCATCACCTTCGGCAGACCACACTGGTGGAGCTGCAGCGACGGGCCGACAACGATGACGGAGCGAGCCGAGTAGTCGACGCGCTTGCCAAGCAGGTTCTGACGGAATCGTCCCTGCTTGCCCTTGAGCATGTCCGACAGTGACTTGAGCGCACGATTGCCCGGACCGGTCACCGCTCGGCCGCGACGGCCGTTGTCGAAGAGAGCATCGACCGCCTCCTGAAGCATGCGCTTCTCGTTGTTCACGATGATCTCGGGAGCACCGAGATCCAGGAGTCGCTTGAGACGGTTGTTGCGATTGATAACCCGGCGATAGAGGTCATTCAGGTCGCTGGTCGCGAATCGGCCGCCGTCCAGCTGCACCATCGGCCGCAACTCCGGCGGGATCACCGGCACCGCGTCGAGGATCATGGCCGTGGGGTCGTTCCTACCTTCGAAGAACGGCTTGACGACCTTCATCCGTTGCGTAGCCCTGTGGCGGCGCTGCGCCGACTTCGCCTCCAGGTCGGCGATCAGGTTCTCCATCTCCGCGTCGAGATCGACCCGCCCGAGGAGGTCTTTGATCGACTCGGCGCCCATTCCGCCCACGTAGTACGACTCGTACCGCTCGACGATCTGGCGCCACAACGGCTCGGAGTCCACCAACGTCTTCGGGCCCATGGTCTTGAACGTATCGAACGCTTCCTCGACCAATTCGGATTCACGATGCGCTCGCTCGGTCCGTTCCTTGATCTCTCGATCGACCTCGCGCCGGCGTGCGCTGATCTCCTGAGCCTTGGCGCCACCCTCCTCCATGCGGGAGAGCTCTTCTTCCAGACGCTCGAGCCGGGCGGCGCGCCACTCCTCCAGTTCCTCGTTGATCACCTCGAGTTCGGCGCGCATCGTCTCTTCCAACTCCGGGAGATCCTTCTGGCGGCGCTCGTCGTCCACGAACGTCACCAGATACGCGGCGAAGTAGATGACCTTCTCGAGCTCCTTCGGAGACATGTCGAGGAGATAACCGAGCCGGCTCGGCACACCCTTGAAGAACCAGATGTGGGTTACGGGGGCGGCGAGTTCGATGTGTCCCATCCGCTCACGCCTCACCTTGGAACGGGTCACCTCTACGCCACAGCGCTCGCAAACGATCCCCTTGTAGCGGATGCGCTTGTATTTGCCGCAGTAGCACTCCCAGTCTTTCGTCGGCCCAAAGATCCGTTCGTCGAACAGACCATCCTTCTCTGGCTTCAGCGTCCGGTAGTTGATCGTCTCTGGCTTCTTCACCTCGCCGAATGACCAGGCACGAATCTGGTCGGTCGTCGCGAGGCTGATCTTCAATTCATCGAAGGGCTGGCGCACAGCACTCCTTCCTTACACAGTGGTGGTCTCGCGGCGTTCCGGACGGGACAGGTCGATCCCGAGGGACTCAGCCGTGCGGTACACATCTTCTTCGAGGTCCCGCAGCTCCACTTCCTCACCGGCCGAGAGCATCTCGACGTTGAGGCAGAGGCTCTGCATCTCCTTGATCAGCACCTTGAACGACTCCGGGATTCCCGGTTCGGGAATGTTGTCACCCTTGACGATCGCCTCGTATACCTTCACACGCCCGGCGACATCGTCCGACTTGATGGTGAGCAGCTCCTGGAGTGCGTATGCGGCTCCGTATGCCTCGAGCGCCCACACCTCCATCTCGCCGAACCGCTGCCCACCAAACTGGGCTTTGCCGCCCAACGGCTGCTGCGTGATCATCGAGTAGGGGCCGGTGGAACGGGCATGAATCTTGTCGTCCACCAGGTGGACGAGCTTCAGTATGTAGATGTATCCCACGGTGATCGGTGTATCGAATGGCTCACCGTCCCGGCCATCGAACAGCGTCGCCTTGCCATCATCATTGACCAGCCGGTCGCCGTCACGATTGGGCAGGGCATTCGCGATCACGGCGGCGATCTCGTCCTCGTGTGCTCCGTCGAACACCGGCGTCGCGACCTTGGTCCACGGTTGGGCACCCTTCGCTGCGGGGCTCGTGGAGTCGAACGGCTTCCACCCCTGGGCTGCGGCCCACCCGAGGTGCGTTTCGAGCACCTGACCGAGGTTCATTCGGGACGGAACACCCAGCGGTGACAGAATGATGTCGACTGGCGTGCCATCGGCGAGAAACGGCATGTCCTCAACGGGCAGCACCTTGGAGATCACACCTTTGTTGCCATGGCGACCGGCGAGTTTGTCGCCGGCAGTGATCTTGCGCTGCTGTGCGACATACACACGCACCATCTCGTTGACGCCCGGCTTGAGGTCGTAGCCTTCCGAGCGCCGGAGAATCCGAACGCCTATCACCTTGCCACTCTCACCGTGAGGGACGCGCAGCGACGTGTCGCGGACCTCTCGAGCCTTCTCACCGAAGATGGCCCGCAGCAAACGCTCTTCCGGAGTCAGCTCGGTTTCACCCTTCGGCGTGACCTTCCCGACGAGATAGTCGCCGGGGCTCACTTCGGCTCCGATACGGATGATGCCTTCGTCGTCCAGGTTGCGCAGGGACTCTTCTGCGACGTTGGGGATGTCCCGCGTGATTTCCTCTGAGCCGAGCTTGGTGTCTCTGGCCCTGATCTCGTGCTCCTCGATGTGGATCGAGGTGAGCATGTCCTCCTTGACCAGTCGCTCCGAGATGACGATCGCGTCCTCGTAGTTGTGGCCCCTCCACGGCATGAATGCAACGAGGAGGTTGCGTCCCAGCGCGAGTTCGCCCTGGTCCGTCGAGTGTCCATCGGCGAGCACCGACCCCACAGACACCTCCTCGCCGATCGCAACGACCGGCTTCTGGTTCATGGAGGTGCCCTGGTTGGACCGTTCGAACTTCTGCACCCGGTAGGTGTGTTTGGCGTTCTTGCCCGACTCCTTGACGATGATCTCGTCTCCGGTCACGTCGACGACCGTTCCATCGATCTTCGAAATGACCATGTCGCCAGAGTCCTGGGCGACGCGCCCCTCGATGCCGGTGCCGACCAGCGGCGCCTCAGGATGCACGAGTGGCACGGCCTGACGCTGCATGTTGGAGCCCATGAGCGCACGGTTGGCATCGTCGTGCTCCAGGAACGGGATGAGCGCCGTTGCGATCGATACGATCTGCTTCGGCGACACGTCCATGTAGTCGATCTGGGATGGGGGAACCGAGTCCACCTCGCCGCCGCCACCGGTGAGCCGAACGAGGACGCGATCGTTGGTGAACGTTCCGTCCGCGTTGAGCGCGGCGTTCGCCTGCGCGATGACGAACCGTTCCTCTTCCGTCGCAGTCAGATAGTCGATCTGGTCCGTGACCTTGCCGTCGGACACCTTGCGGTACGGTGTTTCGATGAACCCGTACTTGTTGACCTTGGCATAGGTTGCGAGCGAGCCGATCAGTCCAATGTTCGGACCCTCCGGCGTCTCGATCGGGCACATCC
>CAZWHZ010000081.1:0-7488 GCA_964633745.1 uncultured Acidimicrobiia bacterium | reverse complement strand
ACATTGAACGACGGATGGGCGATACCTTCGGCAACGCGCTTCAGTTCCTCGGGGACCTCGAACCTCCTCAGACGCCGCGACCGTCAGCAACGCCGACACCAGAGCAGAAGCCCGATCTCTCGCGGACCCTCTGCGGACTCCGCGCCGATCCGAGGCACCCTCACTGGAGCTCTGAGACGAAGAAATCCCCTGCGAGAACAGGGGATTTCGAGGTGTGGAGCTGAGGGGATTTGAACCCCAGACCCCTTGCATGCCATGCAGAATCGGGGGGTTACGCCGACCAGGGTGAATCCTCGAAACGGCCCTTTTTCCATTGGCGTTTCGCCTCCCAGTGGTTCGCATCGTCTCGTACCGTCTTTCGATGTCTCGCGGACTTTCCGCGGACTCCTGGCCCGCACCCCCCGAAGCCAGTTCGCCTAGGCAGCTTCCGGACGACGATGCCGCCGCGCCCAAGTTGTGAGTCGTGAACAGCGTTGAGAGCGGCCCTAGCTGCGCAGTGCTGCAGCCGGATCGATGCGGGCGGCTCGGATACCGGCAACGGAGGAAGCCAGCAGCCCGATCAGGGTGGACACGCCGACACCCAGCAGGGGAGCGAGGGGGTCGACTATCGGTTTCCAGCCGAGGTGGGAGCTGACGGCTATTGCCCCGACGAGTCCAAGGCTTGCCCCGGCGGTGCCCCCGAAGAAGCCAACAATCGTGCCTTCGGCGGCGATGATTGCGAGCAGGTCGGTGGATCGAGCGCCGAGTGCACGCCGAAGCCCCATCTCAGCTGTTCGAGCGAGAACGGATCCGGCGATGCTGCTCCCTATGACGAGGGCTCCCACAAGGATTGCGACTCCGGAGATGGCCAGCAGTGCTTGCCTGATGGATGACTCGAACGTCTGTCGGAATTGGCTTGCGTCTGGTGGCGCGATAGCTGATGCAAGGGTTGGGTTGTCTGGGCGAAGAGCCAGCGGAGCCTCCTCGGCGATGCTCTGTGCTGCCCCGCCGACCGTTTCAATGATGATCTCGTCGGTGATGGCGTGGAGTCCCAGCGAGTTGCTGTCGTTGGTGAGGACCATCGCGCCGTCAAGGATCTCGGTGCGACGGCCGAGGGAGCGGATGATGCCGCGTACGATGGCTGGGTTCCCGTTCAACCAGACGGCTTGTATGCCGTCGATTGTGTTGATGTCGAGGTCGGCGGCCAGTCGGCTCCCGAGGAGCACCGTCGGGACATCTCCGTAGGGTTGGCCGAATTGGGAGCCGTCAATCACGGCTCCGAGCGCTCTGGGCCCGCCTTCGTCGACACCCCATATGTGTGCTGCGACGCTCGTACCCAGATCCGGTCGGCCGGGTGGCGAGCTGGAGATCACGCCCTGATCGAGGTCGGCGATCATCTGTGCCGTGGTCACGCCGGCGAGCCTCTGGAGTCTGTCGAGGTAGTCGCCTGGTATCCAGTCGGTTTCCGTTCCGGAATGCGATTGGATCACTCGAACCTCGGTCGCTCGGTAGACGTCGAAAGCGGCTGAGATCTGTTGGCTTGCGGTGGTGTTGAGTGTCCCTGCCGCGACGAACAGCCCAATTCCGAGGGCCGTGGCGAGGCCAGCTCCGATGAGGCGTCGGGGCTGGGCGAGCAGGTCCCACGTGGCTTCGCTGATTGCGGCGAAGACTCTCATGAGGGGATCCGTCCGTCGACGAGGCGGATCTCCCTGTGAGCTTGTCGCCACACGAGCGGGTCGTGAGTGGCGATCACGACGCTGATCCCCTCTTCTGCGTAGCGTTTGAGGGTCTGGACAACGAGGCGGGTGTTCTCTGAGTCGAGACTGCCGGTCGGTTCGTCACAGAGCAGGAGTTGTTTGCCTCCAATGATGGCCCTGGCGATCGCTACGCGCTGGGATTCGCCCCCGGATAGCGTTGGTGGCATCGCGGTGAGCCGATCGCCGAGACCAAGCTGCTCCAGAAGGAGTAGTGCTTCCCGATACCGCTCCCTGCGGGGAATCCTCCGGTAGTACGCACCCAACGCGACGTTGTCGATCACATTCCGGGCGGTCATCAGGTGGTAGGCCTGGAATACGAAGCCGAGAAGCTGTGCGCGCATCTCGGCGAGGTCTGCGGACCGGAGTCGGGACGTCGGGCGGCCATTCAGTGTGTACTGGCCGCTGCTTGCCGTGTCGAGAAGGCCGAGTATGTTCAGGAGGGTCGACTTGCCTGATCCGGACGGTCCGGTGATCGCGAGGACCTCACCCTGGTGAACCTGGAGGTCGATTCCGGCGAGGGCGACCACCTGGGTCCCGAACCTTCGTCCGACGCCCTCCATACGGGCGATCTCGCTCATCCGCCAGTCTCGAGTCTGCTCGCCACGCGAACAGACTCGCCTTCTGTCAGCGAACCGTCGACCGGTGCGATCTCAACGAAGCCACCAGAGGCGAGCCCTGCGTTGACTGTGACTCTTCGGTAGTCGCCGGGTTCGGTCTCGACTTCGACATAGGCGCTGCCGTCTGCTTCGGATCTGATCGCGGTGACCGGCACAACCAGTACCGGGCCGGAGGTCGACGCCGGGTTGACGACCACCTTGACGGTAGCTCCTGCCATCGAGGAAGCCAGAGGGACATCGGGCACAATCGTGACCAGCCATGGTTGACCCTGGTTGTTCTGTGTGTTGGTGATGGACGCCACGGTCGCCGTGATCGTCTGGCCGGTGGCGGTTCGAACTTCAACCGAGCTCCCCACGTCGAAACGCGTGCTGTCCGCGTCGCTGGCGCGAATGACGACTTCTGGGTCTGATGCGGCAAGGGTCATCAGCACGTCGCCACTGGCGACGATGTCCCCCCTCTGAACGTCGCTCTCGACGACGGTCATGGGGAGCGTTCGAACAAACACCGCTTCCGTCGACGGGAGGGGGACACCCGCGTGTCCCGTTCCTTCGGACTGCATCGGAGGTGTGAACCCCGCCGAGAGGTACAGGTCGGTCACCGCATCCTGCGTCGACTTGTCAAAGACGCCGGTGACGCCGGCGCCGCGGCCGATTCGTGCAAGGGCCTGCTGGAGCTGTGTCACCCACGATCCGGTGGCGCCGGGCTCCAGATCGTGCAGCAGTGGAAGGTCTCCCTCGAGTATGAACAGGGGGCGGTCATCGACAACGGCGACGGATTGCCCTTCGACGACCTGATCCCCCGCTGCGACGCCGATCGTGACAACAACACCGGATGCTGGCGCGGTGATGGCGACGTTGCTCGAAGTGACCTCCCCGAGGAACGTCTCACCGGACTCGAGAATCCGACGCTCGACGGTGGCCGTCACGTCGGTCTTGGCGGGAGGTGCCGCGTTCGCGACCGCCTCGGATACGGTCTCGGCCCGTTTTCCCATCTGATAGGCCACGAGTGGAAGCGCCGCCAGGACAATGATCCACACAGACAAGCGGATCCAGCCGTGACGGCTGCTCCAGGCGAGCCGCCAAGGAGCTTGACGGTCGTTCATTGCTTCGATCCGGTCATCTCAGAGAGTCTGGCATCGAGTTCCGACTGTTGCGCCAGGAGTTGGGGAAGCTGGTCGTTTACGAGCTTCTCGCGCAGCGCAAGGCGCTTCTCACGGCGAACGTCGACGAGTGGCTCCACACACCCTGCGTACGACTGGCCCCACGTCCGCCGGTCAGCCTGTGCTTCATCCAGGTTGGTCATGCTCGCGGTGACCCCGTCAAGGGTGGCGAGCCACTCGACCAGTGACGACACAGATGAAAAGGCAGGGTCGATTTGGCGAGCACACGCGACGGCTTCGGTCACTGCCGCCGACACGTCGGGATCGTCGGTTTCCATCCGCGAGAGCGATACGAACCAGCTCTGGGAAACGCCCTGGGGGCCATCGGCACCAATCGTCTGTTGGCTGGCTTCGACCTCACACGACCACAGCTCCTTGTTCAGCTGGACCGCAGCCTGTCCGGTTGCCGGAATACCCAGCTCCGGGTTCTTGGCTAGCAGATCCAGATAGACCGACACGCCGGACTCCAACGCATCCGCTGTTGCTGAAGGATCGAAGGCCGTGAAGGCGACGTTCAGCGCCGGATCCGTCTGGTCCCATTCGAAGCCGTGCTCACGCAGCTCGGCGAGATCAGGAAGCAACCCGCCTTGACTTGGAAACCCCAGATTCTCGGCCTCGCGTAGCGCACGGCCCAACTCCCGGTACCCGGCATTCTCCATGCACTGGCCCGTCAGGCGGAAGTAGCGCTGCTGCACGGGCAGCTCGTAGGTGCGCCACCCCAAGGCCCAGTCGGAACCATCCACCGGATACATGTATCCTAGAAACGCCGCAGACAGCCCCTCGGTTGAACGAGTCGTCGAAACTGATGCCGTCGCTCCTCCCGTAGCAGGGCCCCGCCCATCGTCCGAGCACGCCGACACTGCCAAGGACACCCCGACAATCACGGCCAGCGAACGCAGTGCCAACCCGGTCAACTTCCCACCCACAGCTGCGTCACCCCCGTCGGAGAGTGGTCGCATGCTAGGTCAGGATCCGTATGTCCCAGTTTCCGCCATCATACCGATTGGCCGCCTTCACCGGAATCCCGGTCCCTGACAGGCTCGTGATGACGACACCGAGGTAGCCCTCATTGATCCCAACCCACCCAGCCGTGCCGTGATGCCAGGCACCACCCGAGTAGTAGGCGCCAACGAACGCGTTGTCATCCCAGCCCTCATTGATCACGTTGACATCCACGCACGGCGCTCCGGCCGTATCCGTTGGTGTGGACCAGTAGCCCGTGAAGCCATCGACTGTGGTTTGGGAAGACGCTGTCGTCCGAGCGACGTTCCCCGAGCACACTGCAAAAGCGCTCGGTGCGTTAACAGCAAAGACTGCTGTTGCCGCGACAACAACCGCGAACCCAACAAAGAGTCTCAGACCTATCCGTAGCCTGCTTCGCATCGCAACCCTCCTTCGTAGGTCGACCACAAGTATGTATTCGCGAACAGACCGGCCCAGGTTCCACGAAACCTGCACTCCGGGACCGGCTTCACCTGCGAAGATACAATGGTGACTGTCGAGTCCTCCTGCCCTTGCCGGCGATCCTCAGAGACGAAGGTGAAATCGCCCCAGACTCCGACACCGAGTAGGCGGAGCGCGATCGAACACGCCGCCGGAACGTGTCGCATGGCGCAATGGCCTCGTGCCCGCGAACTGCATCGGGCACTCCACCGCTCTGACTGCCCGGCAGCGCGCTTTGATCAGGCAGGCGACCCCGACACAGCTCCCACTGACCTGACGGGGCCGCGGCGTTGGGCATTCGATACGAGGCGGACAAGCCGGCCGATCGATCGGTGCTCGCGGCGTGGTCATTGGTCTGGTGTATCAAGACTGTCGACGATGGTGGGGACGGTGTAGGTGGCGTCCCAGACTGTGGTACCGGCGGGGATGCCCAGTTCGGCTGCCGGTTCGAGGTAGGTCTGCCTTTGTGCGATGAGGTAGCCGGCTGGGTTGAGGGTGAAGGTTTCTTCGATGAGTGCGGGATGGTCGTAGCTGATGGCGAGGGTGATGGAACCGTCGGGGGATTGGTTGATGAGTTGGACGGGAAGCTGGCCGATGACGTCGAGGATTGCTGCTCGTAGCTCCGGGCTGGGGTTTGTGAGGTGGAGGACGTTCATTGCGAGCTCGATGGTTTCGATGTCCATCGAGTGGTTGATGGTTCCCTGCCGTAGGTAGTCGTCGAGGGCGTTTCGGAGTTCTCGGGGGTTGGCTGGCCAGTTGATGTCTGAGAGTTCGTTGGTGATGCCTGTGAACTGCTCGGTGAAGGTTTCGCCCACCCGGTCTGCCTTGTCCCAGTCGTGCGCGTAGTAGGAGACCTCGGCCTCGGGGTCGAAGAAGATCGGGGTGCCGACTGTGGTGGTGGACTGTTCGAAGTCCCCCTGTCTCCAGGTCTGTTGTGTGCTGGGCAGCAGGTAGGCGATCGCTCCGGGCAGGCCTAATAGGTCACCCTGCTCCGATGTGTTCAACGCGACTTGGTCCGTGCGCGTGTACACGAACGAACCGTCCGGGATCTCTTCGGGGGTTGTCTGACGTGCAGCCTGGGCGATTTCGCCAAGTGCTGCTTCGGCCGGGCTTGGACGCGAGGTCAGCAGCACTGCCGCCGCAGCGACCGCAATGGCGGCGGCGACCGCAACAGGAGCCAACCAGCGTCGCCGAGAGCGTGTGGTCTCTCTTTCGATGGCGACCTGAAGGCGTGCCCACACGTACTCGGTGTCCACATCAGCCGGGACCGGCTCGCCAGCCAGCTCACGCAAGGTGTCGAATGGGTCGCTACTCATGATCTTCCGGTGGTCCTTCATCTATGTATTGGTTGGAAGCGGCGAAAAAGTTCCGGAGTTTGCCTCGTGCACGGTTCAGTCTCGATCGCACCGTGCCTACCGGGATCCCCAGGCTGTCGGCAATCTGCTGGTACGGAAGATCGGCGAACACGAACAGCGAAACCACCTCCCGTTCGTCGGAGTTGAGCTTGCGCATGGCCCGATCGACGATGCGTCGGGCATCGACCTGGGTCGCGATATCGTCACTGAGGTCGCCGTCTGGTTCGTTGTTCTTTTCGTCGTATCGGACAGTGCGAAGCTTCGATCTGCGTCGGTAGTAGCGAACGATGACATGAGCTGCGATGCCGAGCAGCCAGCCACGTGCACTCTGGTACTCAGGGTTGTAGCTTCGCCGAGAACGCAACGCCTCTTCGAAGACCTCTGCGGCGACGTCTGGGCCGTCCTGTTGGCCGGCGCAACGTAGCGTGTAGGCGAGCACTGTCTTGTGGTGACGGCGGTAGATCTCCTCGAACACCGAGGGATCAGTCCACGAAGCTGTGATCACCTCCGCGTCCGTGTCGTCCCTCACCCGGCACTCCAGAACATGGAGATCACCCTAACGGCCGAACGTCAAGAACCGAGATAAGCGACCGATTCGGTGTCGTTGTTCAACGTGCCCAGATTGTGGGTGGCTCCCATGCCGACGGTCGACTCGGAGATGCCGATCCGGTTGGGGTTTGGGTAGTGGCGAAGCCGGTAGCAGCCGTTCCACGATGACGAAATACGGTCCTTCCAGGCGGCGCCGGTGTTCCAGTAGCCGCCTGCGCAGTCGGATCCGACGATGCTAATCGAGCTGCCTGTTCCGTTGTATCCGTCGAAATGCACACCAAGTGTGAACGTTGAGGCGAGCGACGCAACCCCATCCTTGTTCGCCAAGAGATCGGCTCCTGTCAGATCTTCATCGAACTGGACGGCGTTCCCTGATGCGAACGTCATCGCTTCGGCCAGTGTTCCAAAGCAGGTCTCTCGAGTGGTGACAAGCTGACCATCTGCCAGCTCGCCGATCGCTCGCACGACGCAATGCGTCTCAGCCCGGTCTGATGCCCCCGCTGGAGCCTGCGTACCGACAACAGCCGTCACCAGGACGGCAACCAACAGCGACCTATGAATAACACGAACTGACCTCATGGCGTTCCTTTCCAGCGGGGACACATCTTTGTATTCGCGGAACCTGCTC
>CAZWHZ010000080.1:0-7496 GCA_964633745.1 uncultured Acidimicrobiia bacterium | reverse complement strand
ACGAGATCGTCCAGACGGTGCTCGATCATCGACACTCGGTGTTGGCGACCGCCGAAGAGTGGCTGACCAATCTGTCCGGTACGTCAATCGGGTCGAGGGTGCGAAGCGAAATGGGGCTGACCCTCGACGCGGCTGCCGCTGCCGCCCTCGTCGACGACAGAACAGTCCTGGATGAGTTCCTGGCCTGGCAGTACGAGACGCTGGCCAAACACGGAGTCGATACGCGCCTCGCCGGGGCCGTCTCGGTCGCTTTGGAGCCGATCGCGCCCGATCTCGCCTCGTGGATCGAGGCTGCCGGCTCGGCTGCCGTCTAGGTCCGACAGCGCGAACGGTGCAGCCAACTCCTGCTCCATCGGTCGCGACAAGTACCACACCGGCACGGACAGACTCGGAATCGGCCCCCAATGCTCGGGCCTGTGCGCGCTGAACCTGTACTCCGAGCCTCGTCGCTCCCTGGATTCGCCTTGGGAACGAGCAGTCACTCGTCCGCCAGCGGCTCCGCTATCTCGTGTGCAACGGCGGCAAGCCCGTCGGGAGCGTCGCTCGCTGACATGCCCAGGATCACATGATTCGCGCCGGCCCGCCGGAATCTGCGCGCCGTCTCGAGGGCGGAGCGTCGTGAGGCCGTCGTCGATCCGCACGACACCTGTGCAGCGAAGGTGAACTCCGCCGGATCGCGCCCCTCTACCTCGAGGGCCCGCAAGATCTCGTCGCGCTTGAGGGAGAAGTAGCCGATGTCTCCTGGGCGGTTGCCGGGCATCGGCCAGCCCGAGGCGTAGCGGGCGGCAAGAGTGATGCCACGCCGCTTCTGGCCGCCCAGCCAGATCGGAGGGCCGCCCGGCCGAACCGGCGGCGGTTCGTTGGTCGCCGACTTGAGCGGGAAGAACGGATCGTCGAGAGTGACGCCTGGCGGTCGGCGAGCTTCATCGGAGAACAGGGCCGTCAGCACGCGCAGCGAGCTTTCGAAACGGTCGAAGCGCTCGCGTGGGGGCTGCAGTGGGATACCGAACGCATCGTGCTCTCCCTCGTGCCACCCGGCTCCGAGCCCCAGCACGAACCGTCCCCCTGTCACGTGATCCAACACGGTTGCCGACTTCGCGAGTACGGCCGGATGGCGGAACGTGTTGGACAGAACAGCGATCCCGACCCACTTCCCTGGCACCCGCGTGGCCAACGCTCCGGCGGTTGTCATCGACTCGAAAGCCGGTCCGTTGCGGTCCCGGTTCGCGTTGGACAGGTGATCACTCATCCAACCCGCCGAGAACACAGGCATCGTTCCCGCCAACGCCCACGTCTCGTCGAGGCGTCGCCAGTCGAAGGCTTCCGCTTCGGTCGCAGACAGCCGGAAACCGAGAAGACCCGGTCCAGCCGGCGATTGGTCGGTTGTGTGCGTCACCACGGGCCTCTCGGCAGCTCTCGAACACCCTACGCGCCGAGCCGGGCCTCCACCAGTGGTGCCAGGCTGCCTATTTGGGCAAGGGAGGTACCAAGCAGGCGAGTGGGTCCGACACGTTGCCTGACGCGTCGACAGCGAACACGAGCATGTCCCCTTGTCCCGTCAGGTGCCATGTGACGGCACCTGCCTTCCCTTTCGGACTTCCCATCTTCCGCTCTACCGGTTCGGCACCTGGCGCCTGGGTCCACTTGACCACGGTGCCGGCAGCGAATGGACCGAAGACGTATCCAGTCGCGTCGTCAACGGCGTACACGAGCGGATTCGGATCCACCGCATCGGACGCAGTCAGGTCGTAGAACCCATCCTCGTTCTGGCCGCCTTTGGATCCGGGTAGGCTGCTCCAGCCGGCGGGAGGGATGGTGGAGCCGTGCGGGTTGGGTCCGGGGATGCAGGCAGCAAGCGGCGGAGTCGTGTCGAGCCACTCGACGGTCGCTGTCGCACAGCCTGATTGTCCCGTTGGTATGGCAACGGTGAAGCACGCTTCAATCGTGTCGGTTCCGCCGCTACCCGTATTGGCATAGGTCCACTGGACACTGCCGTCAGCTCCAGTAAGGCCCGTCCCGCTGCTTCCGGCGTTGGGTCCGTCAGTCACCGTGAAGGTCACCAGGCGGCCTCCGACCGTCCCGGGTTCTCCTCCGATGGTGGCCGTCACCGTGTGGGTTGTATCGACGCCGAGCTCCTTGGTCGCCGATGGAGGCGCCAGATCGATCCCGTAGACGTAGACGCTTGTGCATGCCTTGCCGGAGTCGCCCTCTCCCCCGGCATCATCGCCAAGGGCGGTTACACACATCGTGTGTTCTCCGAGGCCGAGCCCCGTGACAGGCGTCGAATAGGTGACTGCGACGGGACCGTCCTGCGGAAGATCGAGAGAGATGTCCACATTCGGGATCGCCGTGGAGGCACCGCCATCAACAGTGAGTTCGAGCGAGTCGAGACTGGAATGGAGAAGGCTCGGGAGGAGTCCGGTGAGCTGAGCAGGGTCCTCGACTTCTGTGCAGGTTCCAGTCGTCGCGTTCGCTATCTCCTGGAGGGTGCCGTTCGAACCAAACGCGCACGAAGCTCCAGCACCAACGGCGAACGTGTGAACGACTGCCCCGGTTGCCGCAAGGGAGCCGAGATTGCCGGCGAAGTCCGCTCCTCCAAAGTTGCTCAAGCCGTCCGAGAGGAACACGACGATGTTGGTCGGATTGGTCGAGGCGTTCACGATCGTGGTTGCTGCATCGATGCCTGCCGCGAAGTTGGTCCGGCCGCTATCGACATCGAGAACCGTGAACTGCGTGGGGCCGGCATGCGTCGGCTGGGCAACCACGGAGCCGACGACCGTGTCCACATCGCCAGGGCCCGAATCCGGAACGGTGGTGGGTTGGATGCCGGCGTCGGGAGCCATGTCCGCGGCCGCGCCGAAGCGACCGTAGACCGCCAACCCGACCTCGTCCACGGCACCTGAAGTGACGGCGGTCCCATTGAGGGCGAGAACCCCGGCGATCTCGCAGTCCAGAATCGTGTTGGCGAGGGCGTCCCCGTTGAGGTCCCCACCGCAGTCCGCGTGCGCATCGTTGGTCACACTCCCGGACACATCGAGAACGTACACGACAGTCGCCCCGCCCGCGCCGAACCCCACGGACGCGGTGCCTTCAACATCGAGGGTGACCCCACCTGGTGGAAGCACGTACTCCGTTCCGTCGATGGGTGCGTCAAGCGTCACGTCGATGGGTGTTCCGTTTGGCAGGGTCGATGCCGAGTCCGATGCAAGCGCAGGCACCGACAGGCACACGAGGACTATCACGGTCGGAATGGTCAACAGCTTCACGCCGTCCTCCTTCTCGACCAACCCACCCTCAGCGAGGTTATACCACGTTCAGTGGTGATCGGCAACGGCGACTTCTGCGCAGGCCCTTGTCTGGCAGGCAGAGGTAGATTTTCCAACCATGACCGTCGTCCAGTGGCTTCTCGATTCGGATCCCTCGATCCGCTGGCAGACCCTTCGGGATCTCACCGACACGCCCCAGGAGGAGATTGCGGCAGAACGAGCGAGAATCGCGACCGAGGGCTGGGGAGCGCAGCTCCTCTCACTCCAGGAGGACGACGGGCATTGGGATGGTGGGACCTACCGGCCCGGCTGGGTCGATGACTCGAAACCGTTCTTCGACGCGTGGACCGCAACCCACTTCTCCCTTCAATCTCTGCGCGAGTTCGGTCTTGATCCTGACAGCTCGGAGGCACGCCACGCCGTCGGGCGCGTCAGAGAAAACGTCCGTTGGAATGCGAACGGAGCCCCCTACTTCCACGGCGAGACAGAGCCCTGTATCAATGGGATCGCCTTGGCAAACGGCGCATACTGCGGACAGGACGTTGACGACATCGTCGAACGACTCCTCTCCGATCAACTCGGTGACGGAGGGTGGAACTGTTGGGCCGAGTACGGAGCGACGGTCTCCTCCCTCCACTCGACGATCTGCGCGCTGGAGGGGTTGCTCGCCTGGGAGCAGGCAGGCGGGGCTTCGAGGAGCGCCGCCGAGGCGCGCCACAGAGGCGAGGAGTACCTGTTGGAACGCAAGCTCTTCCGTCGTCGATCAACCGGTGAGGTCATCGACCCGCGTTTCACGATGTTCTCCTACCCGACGCGCTGGTACTACGACGTTCTGCGTGCCCTCGACTACCTGCGACTGACCGGAGGGGACGTGGACGATCGCTGTACCGAGGCACTCGGCCTCGTCGAGGCGCACCGCGATGAAGACGGCCGCTGGCCACTGGAGAACACCCATCAGGGGCCGACCCTCATCCGAATGGAAGGTCCGGACGGCTTCCCGAGTCGTTGGAACACGCTGCGGGCGCTGCGAGTCCTCCGCTGGGCGGGTCGGTAGCAGCAGCCGATCGTCCGGTAGCGTGGTGGGCGAGATGGAATGGCAAGACCGATCACTCGCTGCCAACCAGCAACGCCTCGAGCAGCTGTTCGGAACCTCCGACCTGCTGCCACTGTGGATCGCCGAACCGTACGTGGACCCCGCTCCCCCAATCGCGTCCGCCCTCACAGACAGGGCTACGGAAGGTTGGTACGGGTATGAGGCCCGCCCGTCCTCGGCGATCGATGCTTTCTGGGGCTGGATGAAGCGCCGCCATGGCTGGAGTGTGGATGATCTCTCGACCCTCGTCAGCCCAAGCATCGGCACCTCCATCGCCGTCGCGATCGACCTCTTCAGCGAGCCGGCGACGGGGTGATCCTCCAGCCGCCGGTCTTCACGGACTTCAAGCCGCTCGTCGTGAGAGCGGAGCGCCGTGTCGTCAAGAATCCTCTTGTCGGAGACGGCACCTATCGGATGGATCACGACGACCTCGCCCGGGTTGCCTCCGACCCGACCACGAAGCTGCTGATCCTCTGCAATCCTCACAATCCCGTCGGTCGTTCGTGGACCGCGGATGAACTGCGAGCCGTCGCCCAGATCTGTGCAGCCAACGACGTGCTCGTCGTCGCGGATGAGATCCATGCCGATCTCACGCTGCCCTCACACACATTCACCCCTTTCGCCAGTGCGGCCCGAGGCACGAGCGTTCGGTGGGCCGCCACCCATGGACCCATCAAGACCTTCGGCCTCGCTGGTGTCTGCGACACGCTGCTCATCACCGACAACGATGAGATCGCCACCACGTTCCGCAGGGTGAGTTCCCGATTCCATCTCACCCGCAGCAACGTGTTCTCGCTGGCAGCGTTCGAAGCCGCCTACCGAGAAGGCGATGCGTGGTTCGATGACTTCCTCGGCTCGATCGCCCACAACGCCGAGACGCTCCGCCGGGGACTGCCGTACCCGGTCGGCATGGCTCCCCTCGAGGCCACCTACCTCGCATGGCTGGACCTCACGGGTCTTGGTCTCGATGTGCCTGAGCTCAGCCAGTGGCTTGTCGACGCGGGCCTGGCGCTCTCACCAGGGCACTGGTTCGGTCGGGAGGGCGCAGGCCACGCCCGCATGACGATCGCAGTGCCCGAGGAAGTGATCCAAGAAGCAGTTGTGCGCCTGACCGAAGCTGTCGCCGGCTGAAGCGCGCCCGCTCGGACCCGCCCCTCGGAATCCTCCGCAACACCGCCCGTTCGGGCCGCCGGTCTCCTAGCGGCCGGCCGGCGGATGCGCTGGGATCGCCTCTGTCGCCTCATCGAGGGTTCGGTCCACAGTCTCGAGCATGTCGAGGACATCCTCGGGGTCCACTCCGTGCTTCTGGAGCTCGCTCACGAACGCGTCGCGGGCCGCGCGGAAGTGGGGATCGCACTGGAGAGTGAGCTGCCGTCCCGTTGTTGTGAGGTTGAGAAGCGCGGCGCGGCCGTCGGTAGGGTCGGGACCGCGTGCGATCAAACCACGAGTTCGAAGCCGAGCGAGGTAGTTGCTCAGAGTGGTAGGACGCATCCCGAGCATGCCGGCCAGCTCGCTCGGTCGTGCCGGCTGGATCAGCCGCAGTGCGCTCATCACCCCGTAGTCCGCCGGTGTCAGGGGTGCGCCCGTGAAGTAGTTGGTCATGAGCGTGGTAGTGCGGTTGTCAAGGGTGAAAAGCAGGAGCAGAGGACCGCGCCGGGAGATGGCCACGCCGCCATGGTAGGTCAGCCGTCCGATGTAATTCAAGTTGGTAGTACATTGACCGCATGTCTGCGAACCTGAAACAAGGCCGCCGAGTCGTTCTCGTAGCACTAGCCCTGGTGTTCGGGGGGTGTGCCACCTCCTCCACCGTCGGGACGAGCGAGAGCGACACAGTCGTCTCAACCACCGAGATGTCCACGACGGCTGCCCCGAGCACGACCAACACGACAGCCGCCCGGACGCCCGAAACGTCGGCGGCCGAACGTGGGCCGGGTGTGTTGGCCGGCGATCCAACCCAGGTCACAGGGCGCGTGGAGGTCGGCATCAAGCCGTGTGGTGTCGTCGGCGGTGCCGGCCGGATCTGGGTCAGCATCTTCGGCTCTGGCACGGTGCGCTCCGTCGATCCACAGACCCTCGAGTTGTCCGAACCCATCTCGGTCGGAACAAGTCCTTGCGGGGTCGCTGTTGGCGCCGATTCGCTCTGGGTAGAGAACTACGGGTCCAACAATGTCACACGCATCGATCTCTCGACCGGCAAGGTCCTGTCGACGATCGACGTGGGCTCATTGCCGTATGACGTCACCTTCTTCGACAACGCCGCCTGGGTCACCGACTACGGCGACGGCACGGTCTCGCGGATCGACGCGACGACTGAGAAACGCACTGTGATCCCGGTGAGCCCCCAGCCGATCGGTATCGTCGCCGCGGGCGGCATGGTCTGGGTTGCCCACGAGAACGGTGACCTGCTGGGCATCGACCCGACGACGAGCGCGGTGACCATCCAGACGTCGATCGGGACCGCGGCGAACTGGACTGCGGCCGACGGGAACGACCTTTGGATCGGCGGCCGGTTCGACAACGATGTCGTGCACCTCGACGCGACGACCGCAAAGGTGCTCGACCGATACGACATCGGGGCACTGCCTCTCGATGGCGACGTTATCGATGGCGTGGCCTGGTTCCCCGACAGGGCGGGCAAGATTCATGAGTTGACCTCAGACCCCTCGGGGCGGGTAATCGACTCCGGCGTCGGATGGCCGTTCGTCATCGCAGGGTATGATGGGAGTATCTGGGCGCCAGACTACGCGGGTACAGACCTGGTTCGAATCGACCCCAGCGCCACCCCGTGACCGCCTGGCCGTTTCCGGCAACCTCGGGATGACCCAGACGTTTGACCGACTCCGTCCAACACCCTGCAGCCCCCGCCCCTACAGGCGAGCGGTGAGGGCACGCGGTCGATCGACAGCGTGCCCTCGCTCGTTACTGTGTCTGCCGCTTCAGATCGAAGCGGTCCAGCTCCATCACCTTGGTCCACGCCGATACGAAGTCGTCCGCGAACTTCTGATGAGCATCACCACTTCCGTACACCTCTGCGATGGCTCGAAGCTGGGAGTTCGAACCGAAGACGAGGTCGACGGCAGTACCGGTCCACTTGACCTCACCGGTGTTTCGGTCACGTCCCTCGTAGACGTGCTCGG
>CAZWHZ010000079.1:0-7585 GCA_964633745.1 uncultured Acidimicrobiia bacterium | reverse complement strand
GGTCCGGCGTCTCCTCGAGAAGTCCGGTGCCTGGTCGGCGTTCAAGGTCGCGAAGGGTCAGATCCACACCGTGGGGGCAGACGAATGAGCCGCGGCGCGATCGTCGAGAGAGTGGTCTCGTACGTGGTATCTCAGATTGTCGATCACCCTGACGACGTCGACATCACCCTCGTCGAAGAGGGACCGGAGGACGTCGTCCTGGAAGTTCGAACCGTCAAGTCGGACATGGGCCGCGTCATCGGGAGGCGAGGACGGGTTGCCAGAGCCGTCCGGACGCTTGCCAAAGCCGCAGGAGACGAAGAAGGCCTCCACGCCGGAGTCGAGTTCATCGATTGATCGTCGGGCGCGTCCTCAAGGCCCACGGGATCCGCGGCGAGGTCATCGTCGCGTCGGAATCCGACAACCCCCAGCGATTTGCTCGCGGCGCCGTACTCGCCACTCCCGACGGATCGACCCTGGTAGTGCGGACCATCCAACCGCACAGTGGCGCGCTTCTCGTCGCCTTCGAAGGGGTCGATGATCGAGCCGCCGCAGAACAGCTTCGTGGGATCGTGCTCTCGATCGATCCTGCGGAGCGCAGAGCCCTCGGATCCGATGAGTACTGGCCGGACGACCTCATCGGTCTGCAGGTCCGCGATCCGGAAGGAAGCCCCCTCGGTGAGATTGTCGATGTGATCATCGGGGCGCAGGATCGCCTCGTCGTGAAGACGCTCTCCGGCACGGTCGATGTGCCATTCGTGCAGGCGCTCGTGCCAATCGTCGACATCGAGGAGGGATTCGTGACCGTGAGCCCGATCCCCGGCCTGTTCAGTTGAGAACCAGATTCATCGAGACGTCCTTGTCGCCTCCCTCTCCAACGACCAGCTCGACCGCTCCCTGAGGCCCATCCTCGAACACGGTGGAGAACTCGCCCCACGCCTCGAGATAGTCGGTCGCTGTCGCCACCTGCTCCGAGGAGACCGAACCTGCCTTCATGATTCGGATGACCACATTCGCTTCGAAGGCTCGTGCGTAGCCCGAGACGGTGAGTGGGTAGGTCGTCTTGCGCTCTCTCGGGGTCAGGAGAACCACGAGATCGCTCGTCGCCGGTGGCAGAGGAAGATCTTCGCCACCAGCCTCGAGCTGGATCACGACCCTCGCCGGTGACTGCACGATCTCCGCACGGGCCATCGCCGGCGCCGACAAGTGGGCGTCGACGTAGAGGCTTCCATCCTGCGCCCTGACCACATAGGCACGATCGACCAGCAGCGACTCGAAGACGCCGTCGGCGATGCTCGTATGGTCGATGCCCGGCAGACTGATTCTGATCAGACCAAGGTCGCGTAGGAACTGGACGTCGACGGTGCTCACAGATGTCGCCGGCGCACCCGACTCCGTGGTGAACCCGATCACGAACTGCTCGCACGCGCCGTCCTGGTCGGTGTGGAGACTGGCGATCCGATTCGCGTCACCGTCAGAGTCGAACGAGAGGAGTTCCCCTCGTTCGGAGAACTCCCCTCCACACGGGGACGTGGTCGTGGTGGTGGTCGATGACGTCGTCGATGTGGTGATGGTCGACGACGTCGAGGTATCGGTCGAGCCACTGGGCAACGTTGTGCACCCCGCCATCATCCAGACGGCGAAGAGCAGGAGACCGCGGTGTCGCCTCAGAGCTGTCTTCCCATGAGCTCGAGGAGGTCCACCACGCGACTCGAGTAGCCCCACTCGTTGTCGTACCAAGAGACCACCTTGACGAGGTTGCCGTTGATCACGTTCGTGAGCAGCGAATCGAAGATGCTCGAGTACGAGTTACCCACGATGTCACTCGAGACGATCGGGTCGACGTTGTACTCGAGGATGCCTTCCAGCGGCCCTTCGCTCGCCACACGCATGGCCTCGTTCACTTCGTCGGCCGTTACATCGCGATCGAGCACGACGACCAGGTCGATGAGCGAGCCATCGGGCACCGGCACGCGCATCGCCATGCCGTCCAGTTTGCCGGCGAGACCGGGGATCACGAGGCCGATGGCCTTTGCCGCACCGGTCGTGGTCGGGGTGATGTTGGCGGCAGCGGCACGCGCACGTCGAAGGTCGCTGTGTGGCATGTCGAGTAGTCGCTGGTCGTTGGTATAGGCGTGGATCGTGGTCATGAGACCGCGCTCGATCCCGAACGAGTCGTTGAGGACCTTCGCTACCGGCGCGAGGCAGTTGGTGGTGCAGGAGGCGTTGGAGACGAGAATGTCGTCGGGACTGAGGGTGTCGTCATTGACGCCGAGGACGATCGTCGCGTCCATGGGGTCCTTCGCCGGGGCAGTGAGAACCACACGCTTGGCTCCGGCCTCGACATGCAAATTGAGTTTGTCCCGCGTCCTGAACACGCCGGTCGCCTCGACGACCACGTCGACACCGAGTTCCTTCCACGGGAGCTTCGACGGATCGCGTTCCTCGAGCATCTTCACCGTCTGGCCGCCGGCGTGCATCACGCCCTCGTCGAGCGTGATGGTGCCACTGAAGCGGCCCATGTTGGTGTCGTACTTGAGGAGATGGGCGAGCGTCGCGTCGTCCGTGAGATCGTTCACTGCGACGATCTCGATGGATGTGTCTTCGCTCGCAGAGACGATGCGATACACGGCACGCCCGATGCGGCCGAAACCATTGATGGCGATCTTCATGGAGTTCCTCCTGGACCCTGGGAAACCGACAGGACGATGTTACCTGCTGGCGAGACGCCCACTGCGTGATAGCGTGTGGGGCCATGTCACATCCGTCCTTCGATCCGGATCTCGCTCTCGACTACCTCCAGGGCCGGAGAGCGCCCGAGCCACTCCTCAGAGAAGCGAGTCGCCTCCGCGACGAGGGGAAGGGCCGAATCGTGACGTACAGCCGAAAGGTGTTCGTACCCCTCACGACGCTGTGCAGAGACCGGTGTACATACTGCACGTTTGCGAAGCCACCAGGGGCCGGAGGCGAGTTCATGACGCTCGAAGAGGTGCGCGGCCTCGCTCGGGTGGGGGAGCGGTATGGGTGTACGGAAGCTCTCCTGACACTCGGTGACCAACCGGAAGCGCGTTGGCCGGCCGCCAGGGCGTTCTTGAGTAGCCAAGGCATGGGATCGACGCTGGAGTACGTGCAGGCGGCATCCAAGCTGATCGTGGAGGAAACGTCGTTGTTTCCCCACGCCAATCCTGGCGTCATGACGCGGGACCACATCTCGACTCTCCGACCGAGCAACGTCTCGATGGGCCTGATGCTCGAAAACATCTCCGATCGTTTGACCGAACCCGGTATGCCACACTTCGGGAGTCCCGACAAGATCCCGGCGGCGCGGATGGCCACCATCGCAGCAGCCGGGGAGGCCAAGGTGCCCTTCACGAGCGGCATCCTCGTCGGTATCGGCGAGACGCCCTCCGAGGTCGTGGAGAGCCTCATTGCACTTGCGTCGGTTCATGCACGACACGGGCATGTGCAGGAGGTCATCGTGCAGAATTTCCAGCCCAAGGCCGACACACCTATGCGAACTGATGTGGAGCCGTCACAGGGATACGTTGCGACGGTCGTCGCGATCGCTCGATGGTTGTTCGGTCCGACGATGAACATTCAGATACCTCCGAACCTCACCGATCGGTTTGAGCGCTACCTCGACGCAGGAGTCAACGACTGGGGTGGAGTATCACCGATCACGATCGACTGGGTGAACCCGGAGCGACCTTGGCCGCACCTCGACGATCTACGGTCGCGAACCGAAGCGGCCGGGTTCGAACTGCGGGCCCGCATGCCGGTGTACCCGGAGTTCATCGACGTCGCGTGGATCGACCAACGGTTGCTGAACCGCCTCCGGGCGGGGATCGACGGGTCGGGGCTGGTCGCGGCATGATCACGTTCTGCCGCACCGCTGTGGTCAGGGAGGTGCCGGCCGCATCGGACGAGACGATCGAAGACCTGGCACGAGAGGAGATCCTCACGGTCTCCGTGGGTGTCGGAGGCGGTCATCCACTTGCGTGGGTGCTTCGGCCCGACGAGATCAGGACCGATGTTCCAGGATGGCGGCTGACCGTGCTCGATGTAGGACCGCGAACGGGGGTACTCGACGCACTTTCCAGGAGTGGAGCCGCGTATCTTCGATCCGATCGCCCACGTGAGGCTGCGTCGATCGCGCGTCTTCCTGGTGTTTCGACGTGCGTATCTACGCCTGTTGAAACGATCGATGAGGCAGTGGCCGCCGTTCGTGATGGAGCAGGGGATCTGCTGCTCTCAGGATGGGACGATGAGCAGGTCGGGGCCCTGCGGGACGCACTTGGTGGGCGCGTGGTCGAGCGGATCGGGATTCCCCTCGGCGTGCCGACAGACCAGCTGAGAGATCAGCTTCCGCATATAGTGTGGTCGGCGTACCTCCATCACGTAGACGCCTCCGGGGCCGTTCGTCCCGGCATCGCATGGGCGCCAGGCAAGGATCTTCCGATCCCGGTCCCGGAGAGCCGGCTGTCGGCGGAGTGGGCCGACACCTCCTGGACGAGGGCGAGGATGGCGGAAGATCCGCTCGAGGGCGCAAGCGTCGAAGTGAGCGGCATCTTGTACCGATCCCTTGCCGGTTCACGACCATCGCGGTCGGAACTCGCCACTTTGTTTCGGGCTCGCGGGAGCGACGTCGAGGCTGTTGCGTGGGCGGCGGACCGCCTGCGAGAGCGGAGCGTTGGCGACATCGCCACCTACGTTGTCAATCGGAACATCAACTACACGAACCTGTGCACCTACAAGTGCCGGTTCTGTGCGTTCTCCAAAGGACCACGAAGCCTGAACCTTCGTGGCGAGCCCTACCTGATGAGTGTCGAGGATGTCGTCGGTATGGCCGTCGATGCCTGGGGGAGAGGGGCGACCGAGGTCTGCCTCCAGGGTGGTATCCATCCCGGGTTCACGGGTGACTTCTACGTTGAACTCGTGGAAGAGATCAAAGCCGTCGTCCCATCCATGCATATCCATGGGTTCACCCCCCTCGAGGTATGGCAAGGTGCGGAGACTCTGGGTGTGCCAGTCCGTGACTATCTCCAGCGCCTGAAAGCGGCAGGGCTTGGGACACTTCCGGGTACTGCCGCCGAAATCCTCGACGATCGGGTACGCCGCCATCTCTGTCCGGACAAGATCACGACATCCGAGTGGGCGGACGTCATGATCACCGCACACGAACTCGGCATCCGGTCGACCGCAACCATCATGTTTGGTCACATCGATGACGCAGAGTCATGGGCGAACCATCTCGAGGTGCTCCGAGCCATTCAGGAACGGACAGGCGGGTTCACCGAGTTCGTTCCGCTGCCCTTCGTGCACATGGGAGCACCGATCTACCTCACGGGAGATGCTCGTCCGGGTCCGACATGGGACGAGGTCGTGTTGATGCACTCCGTTGCCAGGATTGCGTTCGACGGTCTGATCCCGAACATTCAGGCGTCATGGGTCAAGCTCGGCGCCGACGGTGCAGCGCGACTGCTCCAGGCGGGATGCAACGACGTCGGGGGCACGCTGATGGGGGAGATCATCACCAGGTCGGCGGGGGCTTCGCACGGTCAGGAAGTCACGGCCGAGGAACTCGAGTCCATGATCCGCTCCGCCGGTCGGGTGCCGTCACGCCGAACCACGCTTTACGGGGTTGACAAGGTGACGTCGTTGTGACATCATTGTGATGTCATGAATAGCTACAGTGCACTCACGAAGCTCGAAGAAGCGGTGAACCGCCAGATCGCATTCGCAGGCGCGGACCCTGCGGTCGAGTCGGCCGGACGGGCGATCCTCGGCATCCTCGAATCAACGGTTCAACAGGTCGTTTTGGAACTCGCGCAGCAGGCTGCGCACGAGATGTCGGCGCAACTTCCCGACTACGAGATCGACGTCGTGGTAGCCGAGGGCGACCCGGAACTCCGTGTCCGCCCGGTCGAGCCGACGGGCGAGGCGGTGGGATCCTACGAGGCGAGGCTCACGCTGCGGCTGCCGGATGCCGTGAAGGAGATGGTCGAGAACGCGGCAGCCGGTGCGGGCGACTCGGTGAATTCGTGGGTCGTGAAGACCCTCTCGTCGAAAGCACACATCAGACAGGTCGGCAAGAAGGTGACGGGGACGGTGGATCTATGAGCGAGCAATCCTTTTCCGTAGGAGAACGACCAAGGGTGATCATTCGCCTGGCGTCAGGCAGTGTGCGGGTTGTTGCCGGGGAACCTGGAACGATTGTGGTCGACCTCCAAGGTCGGGGGGTGGACACCGCGATCGTCGAGCAAAGCGGCGACACCATCACCGTGCGACAGGAGGAGCGGGTGTGGCGTGGATCGGTGCATGTCACCGTGACCGCACCCGATGGCGTCAACGTGTCAGCCTCGCTTGCATCGGCCGACCTCGACGTCGAGGTGCCCACGGAGGATCTCACGGCGTCCCTCGCATCCGGGGATGCAAGGATCGCCGAAGTCCGCCGGGAGCTCTCGTTCAAGTCTGCATCAGGTGATCTCGAGTTGGAGCGACTGGTCGGCAAGGGCAAGGTGAATTCGGCATCCGGCGACGTGCGCATCGATTCGGCATACGAGGACTTGTCGGTCAACACCGCATCCGGTGATATCGGGATCGGAGAGGCGCGAGGAGATCTGCGTTTGAACTCCGCATCTGGCGACGTGGGAGTCCGGAACTACCTCGGTACGGGCATCTCACTCGTGACGGTCTCGGGCGACGTGGTGGTGGGCGTGCCAGAGGGGCGGAGTGTCGATGTCGAGCTGCGCAGCCTCTCCGGCAGGATCAAGCTTCCATCGCCATCGGGCATTGAGGGAGATCGGATGAAGGTGCAGCTCCGCTTCAAGTCCGTGTCTGGCGACTTCGAACTCGTTACGACGGGTTCTTGAGCGTCACCGCGGTCCCCATCGCGCTGAATACCACGCTACGTCCCACTTCATGAACGGAAGTGCGGACGCCGACCACGGCGTGAGCACCCCTCGAGAGGGCTTCATCCACCAGCGACTGCAGCGCAGCCTTCCGGGCTCCAGCGAGCGTGCCGGCGTCGGTGATTGTGGCGTCGCCGGAGACGATGCCGAGGAAGGTGTCCACCTCCCAGGCACCGACGTCGGATGTCGTTGTCACGATTGGACGCCAGGTGGAGCGACCCCCTTCCTGGCGTATCCATCCTTGCGCAGCGCTGCTCCACGTCGATCCCCAGGCCACGCTCGGGCTCTCGATCAGACTCGACTCACCGCCCGGATCGTCAGGCGAGTCCGAACCCATGGTCATCATGGCTGAGGCTTCGGCTTCGTCGAGGTCGGGTTCGATGGTGGGTTCGGTCTCGAAGGGTTCGAGGTCGTTGTCGGGGGTTTCGATTGCCGAGAGGGCTGAAGCGACGGCTTCGTCGAGGTCGGGTTCGGTGTCCTCGTCCGGTTCGACGGCTTCGGTGTCCTCGTCC
The DNA here is from genome assembly GCA_964633745.1 of uncultured Acidimicrobiia bacterium. Taxonomy (GTDB): domain Bacteria; phylum Actinomycetota; class Acidimicrobiia; order Spongiisociales; family UBA4744; genus CAYLHS01. Next base: position 183 of record CAZWHZ010000079.1, on the reverse strand, counting down.
GGTTCGATGGGTTCGAGGTCGGTGAGGTAGCTGTCGGGGGTTTCGATTGCCGAGAGGGCTGAAGCGATGGCTTCGTCGAGGTCGGGTTCGGTGTGGGGTTCGGTATCGAAGGGTTCGAGGTAGCAGGCGTGGGTTTCGATTGCCGAGACGTCTGAATCGACGGCTTCGTCGAGGGCGGGTTCG
>CAZWHZ010000078.1:0-7605 GCA_964633745.1 uncultured Acidimicrobiia bacterium | reverse complement strand
CATGCCCTGCAGTGCTGTGAGCTAGAAAGACCCTTCAGGCCCTGACTCTCGTTCCGCTGGGACACCGTGATCGATCAGGTCAGCCCACCAACAGGCGCCGCCACCTGCGCCGCCGCCAACCCACCCGCCGATTCGACACCCAGGCCCTTGTAGGGCTGCCAATCCGAGACCCCAACCACCGTCTCACTGTAAGAAACTGACGGGGCACGCCGCGCGGGCCGGCTTGTAGAACGAACCTGAACCCAGAATCATCCGACGGCGGCGACCACTTGCCAGCCTCGTAGAGACGGGCTTGCAGCGCCTGTAAGTAGATCTGCATAAGCGGACGCCGCTGCACATCATCGACCCCCAGACCGTCCAAGACTGCATCGACCTGCTTCATCTCCTCGGCCGATGCCGCCAACCGGTCTATCTCGTCTCGAACAGCAGCAACGGGAAACGCCGACAGCCGATCCTCCAACGCAGGCGGCAGGCCATTGTCCGGCCCATCAGACATCGTGCTCGCCTCAATCCACCTCTACACCACTCCGCACAAAGGGTAGGCACCACTCCCTCATCCAACCGGGCACAACGGTGACATTGCTGCACCCTCGCATGTACCAGCGTGCCTGGCTCGAGTGGAAGTGCTTCCGAGGTGTTCAGTACCTGAGCACTGCCGCGGCGACCGTCCCTTCCGGGCCGCCCAGGTACACGGAGCCTCCATGCTGCCACGTCTCCACAATCGCCAGGTCCAACAGATCGCGGTCTCCCTTTCTGTGTGCATCGTGCCGTGTGACCGACGTCTCGGCGATGGTTCCCCACACCGTGGCCGTGGCATCGACGAAGAGACTGTCAACCCTGCCCTCTATCGCTGCACGCACGACCCCTTCTACCGTCTTTTCGGTCCGGGCGGCGCCGCTCGTAAAGGTCAGGAGCGCAGCGTCCTTCTCTTGTTCGAAGAAGGACCGGGCGATCCCCCATGCGCGTTCGCGGAGGTCCTCGTCCTTGATGCCATCGGCGCTCCCGGTCACTTCGCCTTGGAGAATGAGCGGATGCCTGCTGACCGACCGGTAGATCGGGAGGAGGTACTCGACACCCGCGAGGACGAGCGGGACATCTGGCTCCACCATCTTGGAAACCCCGCGGTCGATCGTTCTGAAGAACCTCTCCAGACGCTTGTCGGAGGTCTCCTTTCCCATACCCTGTCCGTGAAAGACCGCTGTCGGGCTTCCTCGGCCCTTCACGCCCGACTGATGGACCTGGAGCTGTCGTTCGAGGTCTTCGTGCTGAAGGGCTTCTGAGATGTCCGTCGGTATCTCTCCAAGGTCGACGTCGCCAACCCTGAACCTCGACACCCATAGGAGCCGCACGTGCTCCCGACTGAGCGCAAGCACGTAGCACCGTTCGCCGCGGGTCAACACCTGCAACAGCGGCTTGACGTGGAACGTGTGGGCAACGCTTGCATGCTCTCGAAACGGAGCCGGCAGACGAAGCACATCGAATCGATCTGCTGACCGGAAGACGGCGAGGCCACCCTCCTGATGCTGCCAGAACCCCGCATCGGCAATCAGATCGCTGATCGGAGCCAGCAGCCGGTCCGCCTCCGGCCCACGGACGCCGGAACCGACGGCCAATTGCCGCGCCTCAACCACGAGATTCTTCAACCGGATCGGATCTTGCTGGATCTCGGGACCGGCGCGGTGCGTGGTCAGATAGATAGAGACTGCCGGGAATGTTCCCGCGTCGATCAGGGCTCCGAACGTCTCCTTGCCCACGACGTCCATAGGATCTCCCTTCGTGGAGCCGCTCCTCCCAAACCTACACGCCGAACCCTCCTAACAGCGAGGTCCCGGCGGTATCCTCCCCCTCCGTGAAACGGGTCCTGTTGGCCATGTCACTCATCGCTGCCTCGGCATGCAGCGCCGCGTCGACGACCATCACAACGAACGACGTGACCACAACGGCAGTGCCGTCCACGACGCTGGCAATCACGACGACGATCACCGAACCCCCAACGACCACCACGATCCCATCGACCAACCGCGGCAACTGGGAGAGTCGGGTCTTCTACGAGATCTTCGTGCGATCGTTCAAGGACTCGGACGGCGACGGAATCGGAGACTTCAACGGCATCACCTCGAAACTCGACTACCTCAACGACGGCGACCCCTCGACAACCGACGACCTCGGCATCACCGGCATCTGGCTGATGCCGATCTTCGAGTCGCCCTCCTACCACGGGTACGACGTGATCGACTACGAGGCAGTCAACCCCGACTACGGCACGATGGACGATCTGCGCAGCCTGGTGAGAGAGGCACACCGGCGAGGCATCTCCGTCATCATCGATCTCCCGATGAACCACACGTCCCAGTACAACCGGTGGTTCCAACGATCCCAGGCGGGAGACCCCGGCTACGCCGACTGGTACATCTGGTCCGACACCGACCCTGGCACTCGCGGACCCTGGGGGCAGAAGGTCTGGTACCGCACGGGCGACCGCTACTACTTCGCTCTGTTCGCATCCAACATGCCCGACCTGAACCTCCAGAACCCCGACGTCACGGCCGCGCTGTACGACATCGCCGACTTCTGGCTCACCGATGTCGGCCTCGACGGGTTCCGGCTCGACGCTGCCCAGCATCTGATCGAGGACGGACCGGTCATGGAGAACACACCGGAAACCAAGGAGTGGCTCGCTGCGTTCGACAAGCACGTGCACGAAGTGGCGCCGGACACATTCGTCATCGGAGAGGTGTGGAACACGGTCGACTCTTCCGCCTCGTACGTGCCCGATGCGGTCGATGCCACGTTCGACTTCGCTCTATCGGATTCCTGGCGACAGGCCGCGAAGGACGGGCACGCGCCGCCGTTGAAAGAAGCGCTGGCGGCCACACTCGATGACTATCCGGGGGACTGGTTCGGCACGTTCCTCACAAACCACGACATGAACCGGATCATGAGTGAGCTCGCCGCGAACGTCGACCTGGCGAAGCTGTCGGCAACGTGGCTGATGACCGGCCCTGGCATCCCGTTCCTCTACTACGGAGAGGAGATCGGGCTTCGGGGCATCAAACCCGATTCGCAGATCCGCACACCGATGCCGTGGACCGCAGAGAAGGCTCGGGTCGGGTTCACGACCGGTGTGCCCTGGGAGTCGCCGTGGATCGGATACGACACGTTCAACGTGGCCGACGAGGCCGGCGATCCCGATTCGCTCTTGAGCACCTACCGGACGCTGATCCGCCTGCGGGACTCCACTCCGGCGCTCGATCACGGCGACACGGTGCTGGTAGACAGCGGTTCCGAGCACCTGATCTCCTACCTCCGTTCGGAAGGATCCGACCTTGTGCTGGTGGTGCTCAACCTGTCAGAGGATCCAGTCTCCGACTACGAACTGTCGCTCGCATCGGGACCGCTCGGGGAATCGGCAGGAGCGGTGGCGTTGGTCGGACCGGCAGCGACACCACCCGAAGTGGTCGATGGTGGGTTCGACGGCTACGTGCCGATCGACAGCGTGCCCGGGTACGGCGCCTTGGTGATCGATCTCAGCGATCGATGAAGTCGGCGATCACGGGAGCGTGATCGCTTGGCTTGCCCTCGCCTGCGGTAGGACGACGTTCGTTGCGGTCGACTCGCACCTCGGTGCACCGCTCGGCGAGCGGCCGCGTGCCGAGGATGAGGTCGATACGAAGGCCAAGCCTTCGGTGGAATGCACCACCCCGGTAGTCCCACCAGGTGAAGGTGCCGGGCTCGTCGTCGTGAATGCGGAACAGGTCGACGAACCCCCAATCGAGCATGGCGCTCAGCCGATCGCGTTCGGGCTCGGAGTGGTGAACCTGGCCTGTCAACAGATCGGCGTCGTAGAGGTCCCGGTCGTCTGGAGTGATGTTGAAGTCCCCGGCGATGACCACACTGCCGGCAGGATCGAAGGCGCCGGCGATCCAGGCCTGAAGCGCATCGAGCCACTGGAGCTTGACCTGGTACATCGGGTCGGAAAGGTCGCGTCCGTTGACGACATAGGTGCTGATGACCGTCAGATCGCCGTAGGTTGCGGCGATGACCCTCGCCTCATCGGGGATCGGGTCGCCGGGAAAGCCTGTGGTGACGCTGTCGGGTTCGGACCGGGAGAGGATCGCGACCCCGTTGAATGGAGCCTGTCCGTGGGTGACGGCGTGGTAGCCGGCCACCTGGATATCGAGAAACGGGAAGTCGCCCTCGAGGAGCTTGGTCTCCTGGAGTAGCAGGAAGTCGGGCTCCTCGCGTTCGAGGAGCCCGAGAGCCCTCGGGAGGCGGGCCCGCAACGAGTTGACATTCCACGTGATCAGCCGCACGGGGTGGAGAGTAGTTGGGTGAGGGCCGTTCTCTTCAGAGCCGGCACGAGTACGTAGGCTCGCAGTGACGAGAGTGGTTGGATTGTCTGGGCAATCCGAGAACCTCCACCTAGGGTGGCCCGTCGAGACCCGAGCAAGATTGACGCAGATGACGGCTACCGACATGCACGGTGCATTCGCCGATCCCGGCCGAACACACATACTCATGATCACTAACCACGGTGTTCACGAGTGGCAGGTGATCCCCGGACAGCCCGACACCGGCGGTCAGAACATCTACGTGAACCAGTTCACCGAGGCACTCATCGCCCAGGGCTGCCGGGTGACGATCGTCAACCGTGGCGGTTATGCGAACCCATCGACCGGCGTGCGACAGGCCGGTGTTCGTTTCCATCCGTCAGGGCACGCCCGCATCCTGTACGTCGAGGATGGCGATCCGGAGTTCGTTCGCAAAGAGGACATGGCCGGGCACGTCCCCGCGCTCGTCGCCGATCTCGAGTCGAAGCTGGCCGCCGACGGCGACACCTACCATCTGATCATCTCCCACTACTGGGACGCGGGTGTTCTCGGTGCAGATCTCAACGCTCGCGCCGAGATCCGGGTGCCGCACATCTGGGTACCTCACTCGCTGGGCGCTCTGAAGAAACACAACACGAACCCTTCCACCTGGCCGGGTCTGCGTATCGATGAACGCATCGACCGCGAGCAAGTGCTCCTGTCACAGATCGACGGCGCGGTGGCCACCTCAACAGCGATCCGCGACACGCTCCTCCATGACTACCACTACAAGGCGAGATACTTCCTGCCTCCGTGCGTCGACGTCGACCGGTACCGGCCACGCGACGACGGCGAGTGCAGCGACATCTTCGAGTTCCTCGCCGATTACTCGACCCCCACCGCGAAGGATCTGCGAAGCCGTCTGATCGTCACAGAAATCAGCCGTACCGATAGAACAAAACGCAAGAACGTGCTGATCGAGGCGTTCGCCCGGGCTCAGGCGTCCGTGCCTGACGCATTCCTCGCCATAGCGCTCGACCCGCAGGCGGGGAACGTGTACAAGAAGGCGATGGAACTGATCCATGATCACCGCCTCGAGGATCATGTGGCGGTACTCGGCTCCGTCTGGGAACAGCTCCCTTGCCTATATGCAGTGACGGCCGTCTACTGCACGCCGTCGGTGATGGAAGGGTTCGGGATGAGCGCCGAAGAGGCGGCAGCCAGCGGTGTACCGGTGATCGCCTCGGATCTGGTTCCCTTCGCCACCGAGTACCTGCTCGGCGAAGAACCGGTGCGTCTCGCCATCGACACGGAAGACGGCTCAGTCCTTCTGCAGGGAGATGGGGCGATCGTGGTGCCGGCCGACAACGTAGAAGGATTCGCGCATGCGCTGCGACGACTCCTCGAAGACGATCAACTGCGTGCCGACATGGGAGCGGGAGCGTTCCGCATCACCGTCCCCTACTTCACATGGCAGAAGCACACCCGATACCTCCTCGAGGACCTCGGTGTCACCCCCACCCCGAGACCACTACCGTGACCCGCCTGGCCGACATCCTCGCCGACACCTGGAAGCTCCAAGAGGAGGATGGATTCCTGCTCTCCGATCCGGCCGGCATCGAGGAACGCATCCTTCCCGACCCCGAAGTCGGGATCGCCTACCGGCTTCGGTGGATGCCGCACCGTGAGATCCGATCGAACACCGCGGAACTCGAACGGCTCGGCATCCTGAATCCGCACCGACGTCACGAGATCCTGTTCCGAGATCCACGTGACCCGTCTGGTCGACACTGCTTCCTCTGCGCGCAGAACATTGTCGAATGCAACCCGATGGAACGCCTCATCCCCCTACGACTCGCCGGACGCGACTACCTGATCGGGGCGAACTTCGCATGGATCCAACGGAATCACTTCACAGTGATGGCCGCCGAACACATCGACCAGGACTTCACCCCCCATGTCCTCGAAGCGATGGTCGATCTCTACCAGCACACCGACAGCGAGTACCGAGTGATGTACAACGGTCCACAGGCTGGAGCATCGATCCCCTGGCATCTCCACTACCAGATCACCACCGAACGCTTCCCTATCGAGGATCTTCCGGAAGGAAACGAGGCACGGTATCCGGCCGCCCTGTGGCGCGTCGGGGCGGAAGACTCAGGAACAGATACGGCGCTCGCAGTGGTGAACGAGTGGATCGCTCCGGATCCAGAGCACCGCCGGGTCAATGTGCTCGTTGCCGGTGATGTAGGCAACCCAACGGTGTACGTGTTCGCCAGGGACAGGCGCCGCTCTCGTGCCACTGCGAAGGGGCTCATGGGTGGGTTCGAGATCTGCGGCGACCTCATCTACGGCGAACCAAACACGCGCACCATCTTCGAAACGGCCACCGCCGAAACGGCACGCCACGCGATCGCCGAGGTGCGTCCGGACGGAGCCTGAGACCGTGACCCGGGAACCCGAGATCTAGATGCGGTCTCTTTCGTGCAGGCTTCTCGCCTGCTCGAACGTTGCGACCGTCCGCCGAGCGATGCCCCGCCAGCCGAACATGCGCCTGGCGAATCTGGCTCCCGCGATCGAAAGACGCTCCCTCAGCTGCGGATATCGCAGCGGCATCGACAGCATCGCCGCGAACTCACGAGGACGCTTGGGATCGGCGAACAAGGCATGCGATCCGAAGTCGAACATCTCCTCGAGGCCGCCGTGGATAGTCACGACACACGGTGTTCCACAGGCCATTGCTTCGACGGCCGTCATCCCGAACGGTTCATATCTGGACGGCAACGCAAACACCGGAGCTGCTCGGTAGTACTCGGCCATCCTCTCATCCTCGACGTGCCCGAGCCACTTCACGTGCTCGGCGACGTCCATTTCACGGGCAAGTGCCTTCCACTTGTCGACGCTCCGCCTGTCGGCGTCCGAGTTGGCGCCGACCGCCAGCTGGAGCCGAGCATCGGGAACCAAGTCCAGTAGCTCGGGAAGCGCCCGGATCAGCAGGTCATAGCCCTTGTTGGCGGCAGCTCGGCCGACCGTGTACACGTCGTGTTTGCGGAACTTGATTCGACGTCGCGCAACGCCGATTTCAACCTGAGTGATCGGCGTGTAGCGAGACTCGTCGATGCCCGGCGGGATCATGGCGATGTGCCCGGCCGGCACGTCGTAGTCCCCGACCAGCATCTCGACCTGCTGGTTGGTCGTGGCGATCACCTGATCGCACCTGCGGTACACGAGGAACTCCTGGCGGACGCGTTCCTCGAAGCGGTAGTGCGACTCGACCTTCTGGGTATCACCCTGC
>CAZWHZ010000077.1:0-7620 GCA_964633745.1 uncultured Acidimicrobiia bacterium | reverse complement strand
TTGACTATCGGTCCTGTTTCCTTCATGGATCGTCCGAACGTGGTGCCGTCCCCTACCGAGCTTCGATCAGATGTCGACTCGTACCAAGGGCGCTCCCTTCGCCCAGACGTCGCTCTCCGCAGCGGCTTCTGCCGGGTCTACACCCCAGCTCTGGACACGAGCGCGGGCGATGATGTCGGCCTTGGCAGCGGGATCCCATATCACCGTTCCGGTCGCCGGCACGTCCGCCTGAATGCCTCGCTTGAGATGAACAACCATCTTCGGGTTTGCTGCGATGTTTGCCACCCAGTCGCGTGGTCTTCCTGGACGGCCCGTCAGGTACAGGACGCCGTCGAGGTTGTGCAAGTAGATCTCGAGTCGGCGAGGCTCGCCGCTGCGCCGACCGGTGGTGGTGATGTCGACGATGCCGCCTTTCGCGAGCGCCGATTCGATCGTCTCCATGGTGTGGCCTTTCCGATGTGCAACCTACCGCTCTCCCTCACCATATAGTCGGTCACTCGACTTCGTGGGTAGCCTCCGTGCATGGGAACCCCGCAGCGAACACGCCGCCCGCCCGCACCGTTTCGTCGTATCCACATCACCGGGACCCGCCAGGTGACCGGACGCATGATCGGAGTCACCGTCGCAGGGTCGGAGATGGAAGGATTCAGCGTCGAAGCTCCCGCATCGAGCGTTCGGCTGCTGCTTCCGACGGCCGAGGGACTCACGATCCCGAACTGGAACGGCAACGAGTTCCTCCTGCAAGATGGGACCCGCCCCGCGCTCAGAACGCTCACTCCGGTCCGGTTCGATCCCTCCGCCCTGGAACTCGACCTCGAGATCGTGCTGCACGAGGGCGGCCTCATGTCGGCGTGGGCCCTGTCTGCCAAGGCGGGCGACCCGGTCGCGCTCAGTGGCCCTGGCCGGGGCACCACCATCGATCAGGGTGCCCGTGAGTGGCTCATCGCTGGAGACGAGAGCGCTATCCCCGCGATGTGTCAGGTGATCGAGACACTTCCAGTTGAGGCTGTGGCGCACGTGATCGTCGAAATCGAGCATCACGACGCCCGGCATCCCCTTCCCGACCGGCCGGTACGCGTCGAGTGGCTGGTCCGCGAGCCAGGCTCAGTTCCGGGGAGCGTGCTCACCGACGCCGTTCAGCAGGCGGAGATCACGGCCGGCGTCCGGGTGTGGGCGGCAGGTGAGGCTGCCTCGATGCAGCTGATCAGACGTTATCTGTCCGATGAGCGCGAGATACCGAGGCAACACACCATCATCCGCGGCTACTGGAAGCACGAAAGGGCAGGCAGCTGAGCCCGCTCACACGCAACTCTCAGGAACCTCACAGGGCCTGCAGGTAACGTTTCGATGATGGATCACAGCGCCACGATTCTCGTCGTTGACGACGAGGAGTCGCTTTGCGACCTCGTTTCGAGTGCCCTCAGATTCGCCGGCTACACCGTGCGGATCGAGAGCGATGGGCTCGACGCACTCAGAACGATTCGAACTGAACCCCCTGACCTCGTCGTCCTCGACGTGAACATGCCCGGCATGGATGGGTTCGAGGTGTGTCGCCGGATCAGGCGCGACGGCATCCAAGTACCCGTCATCTTCTTGACCGCGCGAGATGACATGGATGATCTCCGCACCGGGTTCCGGCACGGCGGCGACGACTACCTCACCAAACCGTTCAGGCTCGAAGAACTCGGACTACGGATCGAGGCGTTACTCCGGAGGGCAGGTGGCTCCGACGAGCCGTCTCGCACGCATCTCGGCGACCTGGTCATCGATGAGGACGCCCACCAGGTGTGGAATGGCGACGAGGAGATCCAACTGTCTCCGACCGAATTCCGCCTGCTTCGATTCCTGGTACTGAACAAGGGTCGGGTCATGTCCAAAGGCCAGATCATCAACCACGTATGGGAGTATGACTTCGACGGGACCTACGGCATCGTCGAGACCTACATTTCCTACCTTCGCAAGAAGCTTGGAGACACCGACGCCTCGCTCATCCAGACGGTACGGGGCGTCGGGTACGTCATCCGAGGGCCGAAAGCCGACACATGAGCCTCCGCGCGAGACTGGTCATCTCGTTCACCGTGCTGCTGCTGGCGGTTCTCTTCGCCGTCGGCTTCGTCGCGTCGCGATCCGTCCACGACATCCTCGTCGATCAGATCGGTCGCACGCTGAGGAATGCCGTTGATCGTGGCCCGGCTTCTGGGCACGCTCCGGACTCGTTTGGTTCCAACAACGAACAGTTCTTGAAGCCCATGGCGGTGATCGTCGTGAACAGCGATGGCACGCTGTATGGAGCGAGCCCGTCGGGGTTCGGCGACAATCCGGATCCACTTCCTGATCTCACCGACATCGCCACTACCCCGAACGGGTTCGTGGACCTGAAAAGCTCAGATGGCAGCCTCCAGTATCGGGCGTATGTCGAGCACCTGTCCCAGGGCAGGACTGGAATCATCGCGGTACCGCTTCGCGATGTCGCATCGGCGACCTCGGCATTGATCAGAACGCTGCTGCTGGCGGGCGGCGGGTTGCTCCTGCTGGGTGGCGCCGCCACCTGGTGGACGGTACACGGAGCCATGCAACCGGTCGGGGAGATGGTCGACACGGCCGAGGCGATCGCCGCAGGTGATCTTTCACGCCGGGTGCCAGATCTTCCTTCCGGCACGGAGTTGGGCCGGCTCAGCCTGTCGCTCAACGAGATGCTCGGCCACCTCGAAAACGCAGTCGAGACAGAACGAGAAGGTACGGAACGCCTGCGCCGGTTCGCCGCGGATGCTTCCCACGAGCTGCGAACCCCGCTTACGGCGATTTCGGGGTATGCACAACTGAGGAAGCGAGGTGGACTGTCCACGCCGGAGGCAGAGGACAAGGCGTGGGATCGGATCGAGAGCGAGAGCCTCCGGATGGCGTCTCTGGTCGAGGATCTGCTGATGCTCGCGAGACTTGGACAGAGCACGCCTCTTCAGCTCGCGGATGTGGATCTCGCAGCCGTTGTTCGCAACGCCGCAGCCGATCATGCAGCGATGGACCCGGATCGTTCGGTGAGTGTCGAAGCGCCCGAGGCCGTCATGATCGAAGGCGACGAACAACGGCTGACGCAAGTCATCGCCAGCCTCCTCGCGAACACGCGGGTCCACACTCCGGCCGGGACGAAGGTTGATCTAGCAGTCGTCGATGGGGCCGAGACAGTGCAGGTGATCGCGGCCGATGATGGGCCGGGTATTCCCGAGGCCGCCGCGGAGCACATCTTCGATCGCTTCTATCGAGCCGACCCTTCACGTTCACGGGCATCCGGCGGGGCAGGTCTCGGGCTATCGATCGTGCAGGCCATCGTCGAGGCACACGGTGGCACGGTGTCGGCCGACGCAGTCGACACGAGCGGGACCCGCATCACGATCGAGTTGCCAAAGCACCAGACCGCCTAGGGCTCTTCGCGGGCTTCTTCCGTCGTGCTCGGTTCCCGTCGATCTCCGATAGGACCGTCGCCTCGAGGTTCCGCGTTCCTCGCGGTCGCGTCCTTGCCGAACTGGCCGCTTGGTGACATATCGGCATCCGGCGCTTGGGAGTCGCCGATAGGATCGCGACATGCCGGAGAGAGCTTTGGGAGTCCCACGTGCGCTTCTGCACCAGATCGCGTCCCTGATCACACGTCGGTGTGTGGATCACCCTTTCTCTGTCGCTGTCGACGGTGTCGATGCTGCGGGCAAAACGACCCTTGCCGATGGGATTGCGGCGGTTCTTCAGGAAGACAACGTGCCGGTGTTGCGAGCTTCCATCGATGGGTTCCATCACCCAGCGTCGAGACGTTATCGCCGGCTGGGCTCGGATCCGGGCCGCAGCTACTACGAGGACTCGTTCGACCACACGGCGATTCAGGACGAGTTGCTCGTTCCGTTCAGGGCGGGACGACCGGTACGAACCGCTGTTTTCGACTACCGCACCGACACAGCCGTCACTGTCGCACCGATCGACGTGCCGAACGGTTGCGTGCTGGTGTTTGACGGTGTGTTCCTTCAGCGACCCGAGTTGGCTCCATGGTGGGACCTGGTCATCTTTCTGCGGATCGACCCGGAAGTGGCACTGAAGCGTGCCCTGGCGAGAGACCGAGACAGCATGGGGGGCGACGCCGAACGTCGGTACAGGGAGCGGTACATTCCCGGCCAGGAACACTATCTGCGTTCAGGTCCGGAGACGCGAGCTGATGTCGTTGTCGATACCACCGGCGTTCCGTTCATCGTACGGCTCTTCAGTCGATGAAGGTCTCCAGCCACTCCCTGGCTGCTCCCTCATCGGTGAACGTGCGTGTTTCGACCTCGGGGTTGTGGAGATTCTCGAAGAGCTGGGCGATCACCCTGGACGCGGTGTCTCTCACGAGGATTGCTCTGGCTTTGGCGTAGTGCGCCGCAGCGATCTGGTCTCTCGCGTCGCGATCCACCCAGGTGATCCCCGTGATGTCCGCGAGGAATGGTGCCGGTGTCGGAATGAACGCATCGAGCGCGTCGACGAGGTCCGATGCCCTTTCCACGTCTAGTCGGGTCTCGGGATCGATACGGAGATGTACGACGCCGGATGGCTCTCGACACAGCTCACCAGAAGGGATCCTGACCCAATCCACACGGCCCTCCTCACGAGAGAACACCCCAATATGGTCAAGCTACCACCGGTTCACTCGGGCGTGGGGATGTGCCACGGCACGGCTTCGCCGGTCTGCACCTTCCACAGCGAAGCGTAGATGCCGTCGAATTCCACCAAATCGTCATGCGAGCCGCGTTCGACGACTCGGCCCCGATCGAGCACGTAAGTCGTGTCGGCATGGCGCACCGTTGAGAGCCGGTGAGCGATCGCGATCGTGGTTCGATTCCTCGTGATGACCTCGAGCGAGCGTTGGATCGCAGCTTCGGTTTCGTTGTCGACGGAAGACGTGGCTTCGTCCAGGACGAGCACCGGCGGATCAGCGAGGACGGCCCGCGCGATGGAGATTCGCTGCCTCTGCCCACCCGAGAGCCTCTGCCCGCGTTCCCCGACGATCGACTCGTACCCGCCGGGGAGTTCGACGATGAAGTCGTGGGCTTCCGCCACCTTTGCCGCGGCAACCACCTCGTCCAGCGTGGCACCCGGTTTCCCGTACGCGATGTTTTCCCGCACGGTGCCGTGGAAGAGGTACACATCCTGACTGACGAGACCGACCGCCCTGCGCAGAGAGGCAAGCGTGAGTGTCCTGATGTCGTGGCCCTCGATCGTGATGGACCCGGTGGTGACGTCGTAGAAGCGCAGAAGGAGCTTGATGAGGGTGGTCTTGCCCGATCCGGTTGCGCCGACGATCGCGGTGGTCTGACCCGCCCGGATCGTCAGGCTCAAGTCTTCGATGACGGGAAACCCAGGCGTGTAGGCGAATCCGACAGACTCGAACTCGATGTGACCGTCGACGGCAGCCAGTTCGTCGGGACCGTCGACGATGGATGCTTTCGTGTCGAGCAGGTCGAGGACCCGGTTGGTGGAGGCCATCGCCCGTTGGTAGAGGTCGAATGTCTGTCCGAGGCGGGTGAGAGGCCACAGGAGCCGTTGAGTGAGGAAGACCATCACGCTGTAAGAGCCCACATCGATGCGCCCTTGGAGCGCGAGGAATCCTCCGGCCAGCAGCGTCGCGGTGAACCCTGTGAGGATGACGATGCGGATCAGTGGAGAGAACGCCGAGCTGAGTGTGATCGCGCGTCGGTTTGCCTCTTGGTACCGATGGCTTCCCGCCTCGACACGTTCCGTTTCTCGCTGTTCTGTCGTGAAGCCCTTGATCGTTGTGATTCCGCTCAGGTTGTTGGAGAGCAGCTGGTTCACTGCCGCCGCTTCTTCTCTCACTTCGGCATAGCGCGGGGCGATCCTCCGTTGGAAGCGGAATGATCCCCAGAGGATGAACGGGATCGGCATGAACGACATCCAGGCGACCGACGGGGCGAGCGTGAAGAACATCACACCCACGAGCACGACCGTCGTGAGCACTTGGAGCATGTCGTTTGCGCCGCCGTCGAGGAAGCGCTCGAGCTGGTTCACGTCGTTGTTGAGGACGGCCATGAGACCGCCGGTCGACCGTCGCTCGAAGTAGTCGAGGTCGAGGGTTTGGAGGTGGTCGTACCCGTCGACGCGGAGGTCGTGCTGGATTGTTTGTGCAAGGTTTCGCCAGGTGACCCCGTATGCGTATTCGAAGACCGATTCGAGGACCCAGATCACGAAGGTGACGACCGCCAAAAGGACAAGCTGCTGGCGTGGTTCGGTGAAGCCCAGGCGAGCGAGAAGGGAGTCCTGTTGCTGGACGACGACGTCGATGGCGACACCGATGAGCACCGGAGGGGCGAGATCGAACGCCTTGTTCAGGACCGAGTATGCAGTCGCCGCAACGATGCGACGCCTGTACGTGGTGGCGTAGGCCCACAGGCGCGAGAGCGGGCGTCGATCAGGGTTCAAAGCTCCTCTCCTTCAGGGTGTGCAAGTGACTGGGCAGCACCAATCGCCGTGAACAAGGACGCGAGAAGAAACAGCATTCCGATCGTCAGAAATCCGAGGATGCCGATGATGGCGAACGCGACCGTCGAACCGGTGAGGAGCTTCCGCGCCCGGTACGGGTCGTCCACCGACTCCATTGCGGCGATCACCCCGGCGAGGACGATCGCGATGAACACGAGCGACCCCCACGGGAAGCCACCCTGACCAATGAGCAGTCCGATGTAGAGCCCCAGCGATGCAGCACCGACGAAAGCTCCGACGCGAGCGAGGGTTCGGGCGCGTCGGAGCCGGAGCCCGAACCGGTGCCTGGATGATGCGCCGTGTCCCTCCATGTCACCCATCACACGAACAGCAGACCGATCCGGTACACCACGAACGCCGCCGTCCACGCCAGCCCCAACCCGAGCGTGAGCGCGCCGACGGTGACCTTCCACGAGCGAGCCTCGGCGCGTATCGCGGAGAGAGTCGCGAGACAGGGCGTGTACAGCAGTGTGAACACCATGAACGAGATGCCCTGAAGCGCAGTGACGTGCGCGGCGATCTGGGAGGTCAGATCTCCCTGATAGATCAGAGCGAAGGCGCCGATCACGATCTCCTTCGCGACGAACCCGAAGAGCAGCGCCACGGTCTGCTGCCAGGCGATTCCTAGCGGGTGGAACAGCGGCTCGAAGAAGTGGCCGAGCTGACCGGCGTACGAGGATGCGCTCGCCACTTCCACCCCCGGGGGCAGGTGCGTCAGCAGCCACACCAACACGACGCCGATGGCGATGAGCGTTCCAGCCCGGTAGAGGAAGTCCTTCAGCTCGTACCAGGAGCGCAGCGCGACGGTCCTTGCCATCGGCACGCGGTAGGGCGGGATCTCCATGATGAACGGTTCCGGAGGGCCGGCGATCTGAAGTGCTTTCAGGAACAAGCCGACCCCGATGACGGCGACGAAGCTCGCAACGTAAAGGCCGAACACGACCCATGGGGCGATGGCGGGTGTGAACAGGATCGCAGACAGGAAGATGAAGACCTGGAGGCGGGCGCTGCACAGGGTGAAGGGGATGAGCAGCATCGCTCTGATCCGGTTGTGACGTCCAGACAAGACGCGCGTCCCCATGATCGCAGGGACGTTGCATCCGTAGCCGA
>CAZWHZ010000076.1:0-7731 GCA_964633745.1 uncultured Acidimicrobiia bacterium | reverse complement strand
GGCGCGGTGGGGGCTTCCCACGCCATTGGGAGTGAGTCTCTCGACGTGGAAACGGTCGTGGTCGGATTCCGCGAGGGATTCGACCACGATCGACGGGTGACATGATCAACCGGAGCGCGGGTGCAGCGGCGCGTCGCGATCAGAAGGCGTAGTCTCCCAGTAGGTGACAGGGAAGAGATGGAATGTCAACCTGGGAGTATCGCGTCGAATCGATACCAATCGCCGAGCGGCGGTTGGCAAAGAAGCAAAGGGCTGACATTGCCGAACTTCATACCCGACTCAGCGAGTTCGGTGGGGAGGGTTCGGAGACAATTCTGTACGAGGCGACATCTATGGTCGGATCAGTTTCTACGAATCTCAAACGCTATGTGTGTGTGGTCCTCTTCAAGAGGCAGACTGCCTAGCTCGGCTCCCAAATGTGACATTCAGTGTGACATTTTCGGAGTTTGCCACCTGGGCGAATAGAAACCGGCCTCGAAAACGTCAACGAAGCTGGACTGTTTCGTATCGGAGCGACCCGCCTCGTACGGCCGTTCTCAGGTTGAGGGGCCAGTGTCCGAATAGACGTGGAGGTTCAAGTCTCCCCCGAACTGATCAGTCTGCAATCCAGTCACGGAGCCGCCACTCCAGGTCATTGCCGTCACGCGACGAAGCTCCTCCGACACCATCGCCAACTACACGGGGTCGGGCCAGGGGGGAACTTGGTTACGGTGCGAGGGTTGAGGCGCCTCCCGTTTCGATGCGCCGGGTATCAAGTGAGTGTGGTGGCCTGTCGTTGTGAGTTCTAGGGATGTTGATTGGTGAGAAGTTCGGCGGTTGTGGTGGCGGCCGCCATTCCGGTGTCGGTTGTGATGATGGGCATGTCGAGTTGGTCAGCAAGCTCGACGTAGAGAGCGTCAACGAGTCGCAGGTTGTGTCTGCGTTTCCACGCGCCGACTACGAGTGTTGACAGGGCGTGTCGCTCTACAGGGGCGGTGGCCAGGCGCTCGATCCTCGCTTTGGTCTGACGGGCGGTGAGGTGGCCGGCCCGATGCAGCCGACCGAGTGCTGAGAGTACCTCGGCGTCGAAGTGGGCAGGCGCGTGGAGTTCGTGCCCTCGAAGGCGGTCGGCAACTTCGTTCGCCAGAGATGTTCCGACGAGCAGATCGACCAGCGCTGAGGCGTCGACGATCGCCCGTTCAGACATGGATGCGATCAAACTCGTCCCTAGCGACGTCGACGGCTTGGATCACGTCGTCGTGAGTGGCACCGGTGGCTCGCAGGCAGCGGATGTCGTCGAGCCAGTCGTCGGTGCGACGGCCGGCAAGGGCACCGCGAAGGGCCTCCTGGGTGAGGTTCGACACGTTCAGCCCGGCCACCTTCGCTTGCTCGGCCAACTCGTCGGGCATGTATACGTTGACTCTCGCCATGCGCATAGTATACACACACCCGTGACGTCACATCAATCTCTCTGGCAAGCACCGTTTGCGCCGGCGACATTCGATGGTCTGGTGACGGCGATGAAAGACATCGGTCGATATTGGTTCGAGCTCGTCGAGCTTCCGGAGGGTCTTCAGTAGCCGGGAAGGCTGAGAATGGCTCGGTCGTCGTACGCCGGTCCCCTCCGACGGTCCCACATGTGAGAGAATGTTGTGTGGCCACCAGACACGGTGGTCGGCCTGGAGGAACTCATGGGTACCAAGGACAAGGGCGGCAGGAGTAGCAAGAAGGCGGCTGCCAAGGGTCTCAAGGAGAAGCGCCTGGACAAGAAGGCGAAGCGGGCCGCGCACGAAAACAAGTCCAACCAGTCCGTGGACAAGACCCTTCGCCACTGAGGGCAAGCTGCAATGGGCAGACTGCCTCGCGACAGCGCGCTCAGCACGGTCGGGGACTGAAGGCCGACGGTCAGACCCGCGCCTTCTCAGATCTGCCGCGGGTGGCGGTACTCGCTCCGATCTCCTGGCCGGTCCCGCCTTGCCACCACGGGCCGTGGAAGCTGGTCGCTTCGCCGCCGACCGATTGGATCATCGCCCCGGGTCGTGGGCGTGATGGTTGTCTGTCGCAGACTCGGATGACCCGGCTCGGCGTCCGCTCCTCGATCGAAGGAAGATTCGGCGTGGCAGGATGGTCGACGAGTACCTGGCGTTCCACCACCGAATCCTCGACGATAGATGAAGGCGGGGATCAGGCGCCGGTCAACTCGGTGAGAAGTGCCTCGACCTCGACTGTGGTGAGTCTGGTGGACGTGTCGGATGCACCGTAAGTCGTGAGAGCCCGCATCACGACGGCCTCCTGATCTTCAAGGGGCCGTCCATCTACGCGAATCCGAACACGATGGGGAGCACGACTACAACGAGCGCGGCCCACACGGCGTAGACGGGGATGTAGCTCGTTTCCCACCGCTCCAAGTCTGCGAAGGGACGGCGATTGCGCAAGAAGCCGATCGACAGCCACGCAGACCAGGCGAGGTTCACGAGCAGCACCAGGTTCAACCCGAGGCCGGCGGTCCGATTGGGGGTGAAGCCCAGGTCGGCGATCCTCGAAAGGATTGCCGTGAGGGCCAGCACGTCGACCACCAGCGCACTAACGACGAGTACGACCTGGATGACATCAGACAATCCGTGCTCTGCGAGGGGATCCCGTGCGGAGATGGAGTAGAGCAACAGACCAAGCACCACGACCAGCAGCACGTCGAACAGAATGAGGACATCGCGGCTCTGATCGATGCCATGGCCCGTCCAGAGCATCGCCGCGAGCGAGGCGATGAGCATCGCAGCGAACAGCGGCGTGAACACTCTTGTCAACACCGGCGCCATGTTCTCGATCACGGCCTGTTTGGCCTCAACCAGCCATCCCGCTACGAGGAGCGCCCCGGCCGCCCCGGACGGCAACACCCACCCGGACACGAAGGGGTCTACCGGAACGCCGATCGCGGCGAATAGCTCGATCGTCACACCCGTCAGAACGCCGCCACCCAGCGCGATGAGCACGTAGTAGATGAACCACTCGCCGGTGAATCGAATGAAGTCCATGCGCCCGGTCTGCCAGCGTCCCCCCAGATACACGATGCCGAACACCAGCCACAAGAGGATCGGCAAGTGGATTCCCGTCAGGATCTCTGTCGACCCGAGCCGCGCGTAGGGGTAGGCATTCGCGAACAGGAGGCCTGCAAGGAAGACCAGACCCGGTCCGATTAGATGGCGCCAGGGCATCCGGCGCTTCCACGCGAAGTAGCCGGCGATCATCGGCAGCACGAGCAGTGAGATGTTGCGAACATAGAAGCTCCACGCCGCGTCCAGATCGTTGGGCGAAAGCAATCTCGGAAGCTGCACGATGACCGCTGCGGCGACCGCCCAACCCAGCATCACCTTGAAGTCGGTCCCTGACGACTCGTCGGCTTCCGGCGCAGCGATCAGCTGCTTCCACAGGCGTTCCGAGTGCTCCCGCGCAAACTCCCTTGACAGCGCATCGAGGCTGCCGAGTCGCTTCACAGCCACGAGAAATGCCTCGTCGTCGGCCAGCCCGGCCGATCGGAGCGTTTCCACCTGATCTCGCAGATGGGCTTCGAGTTCTTCCACATCGTCAGCCGCTACCTCGCGGTGAGACGACACGTAGCTTCGCCACTCGGAGATGAGAACATCGAGTTCCATCACGCCACTCCTGGGGCCGCGAGTGAGTGCATTTCACTCCAGATGCCATTGAGCACGGTGCTCACCAGATCCCACTGTCGACGGTGGACTCCGAGGGCCTGCCTGCCTCTGTCGGTGATGGTGTAGTAGCGACGCCTCCGTCCCTCCGGTGAACGCCATACGGCCTTTACGAACCCCAGCCTTGCGAGACGGTGGAGAAGTGGATAGAGCATTCCATCCGTCCACTCGAGTTCTCCTGCAGATACCTCGTGGACGCGTTTGAGGATCGCGTACCCGTAGCTCTCACCGTCGGACAGGATCGACAACACGATCGGTGTCGCCGACGCAGCCATCAGATCCTTTGCTACTCGCACACGTCCTCCTCTATACCTCATACCATTATACATAGCAGTGCAAGGTATAGGCCGATCGATGATGGTGGCGACTCAGCCCTTTCGGATGGGTCGGGGATATCGGTCGCTCCCGGTTCGGCTGTAACAACCTTGCACAAGAGAGAGTGAAACATGTGGCTGTTCGGTCGGACGAGGGGCACCACGCCGACGGGGGCTTATGTGAGCGCGGTGTCTGGGGACCCGCGAAGCCGCCGCCAATGGTCATGACTCCGGGCCGTGGTGAGTCCGTGCGATCCGGTCGTGGGGGACACGACCCTGGATCGTGTCCCCGGAAGGCGGCGTTTCCCCGGTTGAACGTATGCCCACCTATGTATTCGCTCAAAGTGCCGGTTTGGTTCCCTTCTTTTCTCGTGTTTGTGCCCGGCAAGGGTGATGGATCGCAGGTCTTTTGGGACGGGTACACTCGTTCGCCTCAAAAAGGAGCAGTGGTGAAGCGTTGGATAGCTCGTGGAGTCGGCATTCTGGTGGCAGTACTTCTGCTGATACAGCTCATTCCCTATGGGCACAGTCACACCGACCCGCCGGTCGTCGCTGAGCCGGCGTGGGACTCCCCCCAGACGAGGGAGCTGGCAGTGCGGGCCTGTTTCGACTGTCACAGCAATGAGACCAAGACGTATTGGTTCTCGAGCATCGCCCCGTTCTCGTGGCTGATCCAGCATGACATCGATGAGGGCAGAAGACGCCTGAACTTCTCGGACTGGACCGGCAACGGCCGAGAGGTTGGCGAAGCGGCCGAGACCGTCCGGGAAGGCTCGATGCCGCCGATTCAGTACAAGCTGATTCACCCGGAATCACACCTGACCGATGCCGAGCGAACGGCTCTCGAGCAGGGACTCCAAGCGACGCTCCAAGGTGGTTGAGCAGCTACGACGTACGCCTCCAAGAAGCACACTGAATAGGGTCTGAACCGGGATAGCGTGGCAACGGTCGCATAGAGAGGATCGACCATGGCACAGACCGTGCAGATCGAGGAGCCTCGCCTTTCTCGCTGGCTCTTCGGTTCAACTGCCACCGCCTGGTTCTGGCTCGTCGTCAGAATATGGCTCGGGTGGGAGTGGTTCCAGTCGGGATGGGGCAAGGTGTTCGGTGGCAATATCGTTCCCGGAAAGGACTTCGCCTTGACCGGCAGCGCCAACATCGGATGGATTCGCGCCGGAACCGTCGTCCAGGACGGCAAGGACGTCGCTGTGAGTGTCGGCCAGAGCATCGCCGGCTTCGCAGAGGGGGCCATAGAGTCTGCAACCGGCCCACATCCTTCGGTGGCGTACGGGTGGTACGTCGACTTCCTGCACTGGGTGGCGTCATCGGGCCACACGCTTCTTGGGTATGTCGTTCCGCTGGGCGAACTCCTCATCGGAATCGCCCTGATCCTCGGCGCGTTCACTGGCTTCGCGGCGCTGTTCGGGGCGACGCTCAACTTCTCGTACGCCTTCGCCGGGAGCGCGGGGGTCAACCCGGCAATGATCCTCCTTTCCGGGCTCCTGTTCCTCGCGTGGCGGAATGCGGGTTGGATAGGGCTGGACCGGTTCCTACTGCCCAGACTCGGTGTTCCGTGGCATCAGAGTCCGAGCAGGTCGAAACCGGACAACTAGCGGTCGATCGGGATTCGGAAGGCGATCGCTCCACCCGGTCCGGGTTCGATCCAGGTGGCACCGCCGTGCGCATCCACGATGCCGCGAGCGATCGCCAACCCCAGGCCGGCGCCTCCCGTGTCGCGAGCTCGCGCCGAATCTCCACGCGTGAAGCTCTCGAACACGTCGATATCGGAGGGGAACCCAGGACCCTGATCGCTCACCCGGACGGTGACCGAGGACTGATCGCTTTCGACACCCACGGTCACCTCCGATGCATCGGGGGCATGCCGGATGGCGTTGTCGACGAGGTTCCGAAGCACTCGCGCCAGCTCGAGCTCTCCTGCAAGCACGCGAACGTGGGTCGTTGCATCCAGACGTAGGTTGATGCTCCTCTTGCGTGCGACTGGCGTCATCGCCTCCAGCGTCGTGTCGGCGAGGTCGGTCAGGTCAACGGGCTCCATGTGAAGATCGAGTTGGTCGGCTTCGATCTTCGAGAGGAGGAAGAGATCTTCAACGAGTCCGCTCAGGATCGAAAGGTCGGCACTGATGGAACCGAGAAAACGATCTGGATCTCGTGCGACGCCGTCCTGGAGTGCCTCAACTGCTGCACGAGCGGACGTAAGCGGGGTTCGGAGATCGTGGCCGATCGCCGCGAGAAAGGTTCGTCGTGAGGCCTCGATTCGTTGTCGCTCGCCATCGGCAGCATCGAGACGCTCCACCATGGCATCGATTGCCGAGGCGAGAGCTCCTACCTCGTCGGGGCGGACCAATTCCGAACGAGCGGTGAAGTCGCCGGCGGCAACCAGCTCGGCCGTCGTGCGAAGGCGCTGGAGGTCGCGGCTGAGTCGTTCGGCGACTGCGCCGGCGAGGAGAGCGCCAAGCACCACCCCGAAGCCCAACACGACGAGCGTCAGGTGAAGATCGTGACCTGACAGAAACATCAGATTGCCGGCCACCACTACTGCGAGGGCAACGACGAAGATCGCTCCCACCGAAACGATGAACATCGTCCCCGACAGGGACCGAGCCCTCGTTGCCACTGAGCGGAGGACTGCCCAAACGAGGACGGTCACTGCAGCAATGCCGGCAAACATGAGCGCGAACATCGCGCGGTCTTGACCCGAGGGCCGCATCAGCAGCTCGACTACTCCGTACGCGACGATGACCGCACCGAGGAGAAGTCCGACGAACCTCATGATTCGAACCGGTAGCCAACACCCCACACGGTCGCGATCCAACGAGGATTCGCCGGGTTGGCTTCGAGCTTGGTCCTCAGGCGCCCGATGTGGACGGTGACCGTGGCAGGGTCCTGCCAGTCGGATGAGGAGTCCCAGACGTGCTGGAGGAGTTGACCTCTCGAGAAGACCTGCCGTGGGTGCGAGGCGATGAACGCGAGCAGATCGAACTCCCTGGGTGTGAGTTCAACAAGATGACCGTCAACTCGCACTTCGCGGGAGCGGCGATCGATCTCGAGATCATCGAACGTGAGCGTTTCGTTGACCGGCTCGGGACGGCTTCTTCGCAGCACTGAACGCACCCTGGCGGCCAACTCTCGAGGAGAGAATGGCTTGACGACGTAGTCATCGGCTCCAAGCTCGAGTCCCACGACGCGATCTGGTTCCTCGCCGCGAGCGGTCAGCAGGATTACGGGGATCGTTGAGTCCTTCCTGACCTCATTGAGAACCGAAAAACCGTCCTGCTGGGGCAGCATGACATCGAGAACGATGAGGTCCGGCTGCCGTGTGCGGATGGCCTCGAGGGCGGCTTCGCCATCTTGAGCGGTTTCAACGATGAATCCTTCGCGTTCGAGGTACTGCGTGACGACCTCGCGCACCATCGGTTCATCGTCCACGACGAGTACTCGATCCATGACCGCATCGTACGAGGAGGAGTCCGAGATGAGAAGCGGAGGGTAGGTCGTTTCGGGATTGTTCATCTCCTCGTTGTCGCGACGAGAGATCCGCATGACATCGTTTGTGGCAGACCGGAGATCCCGGTGAAAGGAGAAAACCATGCGTCGCATTGCCGTTGTGGGTCTTGTTCTCGCGATGCTGTTCGCGATGGCCGCACCCGCATTTGCGCTGCCGGGCAAGTTCAGCTTCGCGCCCGGCATCTACGCCGACGGAACCGCGTATA
>CAZWHZ010000075.1:0-8015 GCA_964633745.1 uncultured Acidimicrobiia bacterium | reverse complement strand
TAGGCAGCGACTGGCGCTCCCAGGGAACGTACCCACGGTACGATCACGAAGATGCGGGCATACGACTTCGATGGTGCGACTGCCATCGACCAGGTCGGTGATCGCTGGCACGCCACGATCGCCGAGGGTTGGGACATGGGCGGCGTCCCCAACGGTGGGTACCAGCTGTCGATCGCCTCGCGAGCGATCCTCGCCGTGACCGGGCGGAGAGATGTCGTGGCGCTGTCTTCCACCTACCTGAGTCCTGGGCATCCGGGCAATGTGGAGATCGAGGTTGAGGTGTTGCCTTCTCGAGGAAAGCGCCACACGGCCTGCACCGCCACACTGCGCCAAGATGACACGCCGACAATGGTCGTGCAGGCGATCAGCGGCGAGCTGCCCGACGACGGTGAACAGCATCTCTGGGAAACGTCCCCTCCCCCTCTCGGCCCGCCGGAACAGTACCCGAGGCTGATGCCCAGGCCGCCATCGACACTTCCTCCGCGGCTCGCCCAGCATGTGGAGCTGCGCCTCCCCGTCGAGCAGGTCGGTTTCGCATTCGGAAAGGCGCACGGTGCTCCGACCACCATCGGGTGGACCAAGTTCCCCGACGACCGCCCACTCGACACGCTCTCGCTGCCCCTGTTCGCCGACGCCTTCCCACCGGCCGTCTTCAACACCGGCGGAGTGATCGGCTGGGTGCCGACTCTCACACTGTCGATCCAGATCCGTCGGCGGCCGAAGGGCCCTTGGCTGTCGGCGTCGTTCCGAAGCCGTTTCATCGACGAAACCTACGTCGAAGAAGACGGCGAACTATGGGACACCGACGGCACGCTGGTCGCCCTCAGCAGACAGCTCGCCCTCGCCCCACGAGGCTCGTGACCCGTCCGGGACGTCCCGACGGAGACCGGACGTTCGAGCACCCGACCATGAACCCAGGGATGGTGACCACGCTATGCGCGGCTACGAGCCCTGGGTTCGGAGCAGGACGGCCCCTAGAACTCCATGACCGTATCGAGACCACGGTGGAGACCCACCAGGTTCGACACGTTCCTGATCGCCAGCAGCGCTCCCGCAACGTATGGTTCGGCGCTCGGGCCGGCGTCGTGCCTCAGCGTCAACCGCTCGTCCTCCTGACCGAAAATGGACTCGATCCCGATCACGTAGCTGGGCAGCCGGAGAGAGTGGACTTGGGTACCTTCGATGGTCGCTCCCCTGGCGTCGCGATCGCCGAGGATCTCTCTCGATCGGCCGGCCTGAACCGCCCCGAGCCGGCTTGCGAGTTCCCGCGCCGTGCCGCTAGGAGCGTCGACCTTGCTCGCACTCGCGTAATCGATGACCTCCCAGTCTTTGATCCACGCAGCCGCGATCTCGCTGAACTTCATCATCAGCACGGCGGTGATCGAGAAGTTGCCGCACGCCAGCACACCGACGCCTGCACCGGTCGCAACCTCGTGGATCATCCGGTAGTCATCTCCCGACAACCCCGAGGTTCCCACGACCACATGGGCACCAGCATCGATTGCAGCCAGTATGTTCTGGAGAGCCACAGACGGGTGCGTGTACTCGACGAACACGTCGGGATGTGACTGAAGGGCCCCGGCGGCCGAGCCACTCACGGCCACCGACAGGCCGGGAACGTCGAGCACCTCGTCGAGTCGTCTTCCAGCCGCCGACCTCGCCGCAGCACCGACGAGCTCCAAGTCGTCCGATACAGCGATGCCCTTCGCCAGCGCAGACCCGGCCCAGCCGGTCGCACCGGCGAGCACGACTGTGGTTCTCGCAGCATCATCGGTCATCGAGGCTTCTCCTGTTCGGGTGACGCCGACACTAGCCCCGACCGGCGGTCACTCACCGAGGAACCGGACAATGGCGTCGACAACCTCAGGAGCAATGTTGCGACCGATGTCGGCGGGAGTGATGGCAAGCGGGTTGGTCCCCTGTACGCAGTTCAGAGCGTGCGTCACACACGGCAGTGTCTGCACCTCTGCGTTGGCATCGATGGAGTCGAGGTACTGCCGCCACGACTCGGCCTCGGTCGCCGGTACGTTCCAGTCCATCTCTCCGTTGAGCACCAGCAATGGCTGCGTCATCTCAGCTGCTGACGAGAGGGTCGACTCGTGGAGATCGAACCAGCTGTTCCAGAACTCGGCGCTCGTCCCCGCGACGGGCTCTGTTCCCCCTGCTCGAATCGCCTTCACGCCGTCCACCATCTCCGCCAACGACGCAACCGGCGGCAGTGCCAACGCTTGCTCTTCTGTCATCCCCTGCTGCTCGATGAGCTGGACCGTGAAGTCGAGCTGTGTCTCGATGATCTGATCGATGGGTCGGTACGGTCCGCCGATCATCACGCCACTGGCCAGCTCGGGATCGGCCGCCAGCATCACGGTGATGAACTCCGCTCCCTGGCTATGACCGATGATCGTGATCCGGCTGGCATCGACCTCGGGGCGGGTCCGCAGGTACTCGACGGCCGAGGTGGCATCAGCGACGAAATCGTCAACTGTGAGGTCGGTCTGCGGGATCGGATAGCCGTTGTCGGCGCACCCGTTGAACGGCCCACAGGTCCGCTTGTCGTAGGTCAGGACGGCGATGCCGTTGCCCTGGAGACCTTCGGCGAGCTCCTTGAAGACGGGAATCTCGAACCCGAACGTCATGTCGAGCTGTCCGGGCACGACCTCATCCCGGCTCTCCGGACCACTGCCGGCGATCAGCACGACCGTCGGGAACGGACCATCGCCCGCCGGCAGACGTAGCGTCCCAACGAGGTCGATTCCTTTGGCAGGGAAGGTCACTTCCACACTCGTCGCATCAAGCATGGTCGTCTCCTCCTGGGTGGTTGTCGAAGAGGTGGCTGTCGGTCCAGAAGCAATTGGCGAGGCCGTGGTCGACGTCGTAGAAGCGGTGCACCCGGCCGCGAGCAGCAGAATGACACCGATGCCGATCAGTCCCCTCGCAAAACGAGGTACGTTCGAGTCCATGACTCCCCCTCTCCGATTCTCCGTTCGACGTAGCTGCCAATCAGGTTAGTTCGCTTGTTGGCGAATCACCGAATTGCAGTACTCGGAGAGCTCGAAGAGTGTTCCAACGGCTGGGCTTGCCTGGGCCGGGTTCCATCTTGAAGTGCTCTTTGCCGGCGTAGTGGTTCTGAAGTGGCCATGTCCCGTCCGTGCGGCGCTTCGCTTGGACGATGGCGACCGCTTCATCGAATCGTTCATCGAACGGGACGCCGACATCACGGAAGTAGACGAGACCGCGGAGGATGTCGTAGTGCCAGCGGGGTGGGAACGAGAACAGCTTCCAGCGGGGATTGATGATCTCCCCGGTAGAGAGGAAGCGCAGCAGGCTGCGCTCGAGCAGGTACTCGTGAGCTCTGACACGAGCTTCGAGGATCGCCGGAGCCGAGACGCCGTTCGAGCGTTCGTACTCGAGGAGTCCTTCGAGTACCGAGATCGTGGTGTTGAACGAGGATCGTATGGAGCCGTTCCGGGTCTCGCAGTTCCATCCTCCATCGTCGAGCTGTTCCCCAAGGAGAAAGTCGACGACCGCGTCGCTGCCCTCGGCCGAAACGAAGTAGGCAGAGAGCGCCAGCACCATTCCCGTGACGCATGTCTCGCCGAGGTATTCGAAGAACGGTCGTGAGCCACGCCACGTCACGCGTGCTCGGACCCTGTTGATGGCCGCCTGGCACTCCCGGCTCGCGGGGTCGATGCCGAAGTGACGAAGCAGCAACAGGGTGTAGGTCGTCGAGATCCACTTGGGTGAGTAAATGCCGCGACCCCAATGACCGTCGTCGGCCTGGAGTGAGAGGATGCGAGCGCCCCACCCTTCCGTCGAGACCCGGGCACGCTCTCGAGCGATCTCCTCGTCAGGCGTGTCGGTGAGGTCCCGCAGCGTCTGCCAGCGAATCGCCGGGTCTCCCTGCAGCAACCAGTCGATCATGGTTCCAAGCTAGCGGGCAGGCGCTCCGCCACGACCGACACTGTCGCCTACCCGAGAGCGGCGACGGCGCGAAGTCCTCGTTCGACCCATGACCGAAGAGCATCATCGGTTCCGTACCCGACGGGTTCGACGACAACGAACGCCTTGGTCGTTCTCCCCCCGAACGCAAGAGGCCGGGCATGCGGGAGTGAGAGCGCTTCGTCCATCTCGTCTCGTCCCACGCGCACAGTGAGTCCTCTCGAGCTCACACCGCAACAGAGGGAGCCATCGACCATGAAGCCCAGTCCCCCACCGACAATCCGCTTCTCGACGACATCGGAGCGTTCCGGAAGCAGGTTCCGCACTCGTTCGACCGTCGCCTCGTCGTAGCCCATGTCCACCTTTCTACTGCGCTCAGGCGCGTACACCGGCCACGCGAGATAGGCTCGCCGAAGGCGAGTCGAGGAGCAGACATGGCAGCAGTAACGGCCCCGGGTGGCAACCGAGTTGCGTACGAAATCGTCGGGGACAACGACATCGATCTTCTCCTCCTCCACGGCATCACCGAGTCGAGGCGAACGTGGGACCCTCTCCTTTCCGGCCTCTCACGGACCTTTCGCGTGATCAACGTCGACCTGCCGGGCCACGGCGAGTCGGAACCGGTCGACAACTACGGCCTTGATCGACTCGCGGCCGACGTGGCAGCGGTGACAGACGAGCTTGGATATGAAACACCGCTGGTAGTCGGCCACTCGCTCGGCGGGTTCGTCGCGTCGGTATACGCGGCGCAGCGGCCGGTTCGTGGCGTCGTCAACGTCGACCAGCCCCTCACCCTCGCGGCGTTCAAGGATCAGCTGACGGCGGCGGAACCGATGCTGCGCGGCGAGGCGTTCAGCGGGGTCATCGGCGCCATGTTCGACGGATTCATGGCGCCGCTGCCCGGTGACGAGAAGGCCCGCCTCACCGCGCTCCGCTCACCAAACCAGGATGCCGTGCTCGGTGTATGGGATCCCGTGTTTGCGAAGACCCCGGAGGAGCTCGATGCGATGGTGCGAAGCCTCCTCGCAGGGCTCGACGCCCCGTACCTGGCCTTGCACGGGACAGACCTCGGCCCTGACTATGTCGCCTGGTTGCAGTCGGTGATCCCGCAGGCCACGTACGAGCTGTGGGATGGCTGCGCCCACTACCCGCACCTCATGTACCCGGGCCGCTTCGTCGACAAGGTCCGATCGCTGGGCTGATCTCTCCCGAACCGCTGGGCGGCTCGGGTTTCCTCGGGACGTCGATACCCTGACCCGATGAGGAGAGCCTCGTCCGTCATCGTTGCCGCGGTACTTCTCGCCGGATGCTCAGGTCTCGGCGTGAGTCCTGCGCCGACCGTCGCAGCGACCACCTCCACGACGGAGGCCTCGACGACATCCACGATCGCGACGACCACTACCGAGGCCACAACCACCACGGCATCCCCGTACGCTCGACCGGCATGGCTTGGCACCCGGCCCTTGCCACTCGGCCCCGACGGCACCCCACTCCCCCAGCCAACACCGCCCGAATTGGAGGACCGGGAGTTCGAAACCATCGACTACCTGCCCCCACCCCCTGACGATCGATTCGTTTCGACAATCGGACCCATCCCGGATGACGTTCTCGCCCGTTCGACCTGGTCTGAAGAGTGTCCTGTTGCCCTCGACGAGCTGTCGTACGTGACGGTCTCCCACTTCGGTTTCGACGGCAAGGTCCACACGGGCGAGATCATCGTCAATGCTTCGGTCGCCGACGACATCGTGAGCGCGTTCCACAAGCTCTACGATGCCCGCTTCCCGATCGAGCAGATGCGTGTTGCCTCGCAGGCGGACCTCGACGCCCCTCCCACAGGTGACGGAAACGTGACCGGATCGTTCGTGTGCCGCCCGTCGGTCGGTTCAACATCGTGGTCGCAACATGCCTACGGCCTGGCAGTCGATATCAACCCGTTCCAGAACCCCTACGTCAAAGGGGATGTCCTCATCCCGGAGTTGGCCTCGAGCTACACGGACCGGGATTGGGTTCGACCCGGAATGATCTTCGAAGGCGACATCGTGTTCGAGGCGTTCACCGACATCGGCTGGACCTGGGGCGGCGACTGGAACACACTCAAGGACCGTATGCACTTCAGCGAGAACGGGCACTAGCCCCGGCCCCGGAAGGTGCCAGGACGGCTGATGGGAGGCCCGTCGGCGGCTGTGTGTGAAGTGCGGTGGTTGTGCAGACGGACTTGATGAGCAGCCACCCGCTTGAGTGCTAGGTGGCCTACGCAGATCGAAGTGCGTTCACAGGGTCTGTTCTCACAGCGCGGATGGCCGGAACGATCCCACCAACCATCGAGATGGGTATCGCTATCACGAAACCGTCGAGAAGAACCACGGGATCGAGGGTGACACTCCAGTTCTGGGCGAATGCGACGCCAATGGCTGCAATCGTTCCAAGGCTCACTCCTAGGGTTCCGCCCACAACGCCCAGGAGCAGCGATTCCGTCATCAGCCCAATGAACACATCCCTAGGTCGTGCACCGATGGCTCGCAGCAGACCGATCTCTGCAGTTCGCAGCGATACTGCGGCCCACCCCGCGACGGCGACCGTCAACGCACCAACGGCCAAGGCGATAACACCAAGCACCTGGAGCCCCGTCTTGACGCTCGCTTCTATACGTCGTCGGAAGTCACCCGGGTCGGGGGGAGCAACGGCAACGATGTCGCTGGGTGCTTGTGGATGCAGCGCCAACGGGAGCACGTCCGCTGCCAGTTGACCTGATCCCGGAGCGACCTCGAGAATCAGAGTCGCAGTGCTCTCGGGCATGCCCCATCCCTCCGCGTCGCTGCTCAGGATCAAGACTGAATCGAGCAGGCGCGACTCCAGAGGAGAATCCGCGATTATCCCCACCACGATGGCCGGCACCTCATCAATCCACACGGTCTGCATCCCGTCGGCCACACCAATTCCCAGGTCCTTGGCCAGTCGGCGACCTACGAGCGCGGGGACCCAGCCAGCCGTCTGAGGTGGAGCCAGTGGGCCTCCATCAATCGTGAGCTTCAGCGCTGTCGGACCCGCCTCATTGCAGGCAAAGGCGCTCGACCGGACTGGGAGATTCGAATCCGGATCGGAGCGAACGCTGTGATCGCCGAGGTCTCGAAGTAGTTCGAATCGACGAACGAAGTCGTATTGGCGAAGGATCGTTGTGTAGGAGTCGCCGAAGACCGAGGCACCCCTCGAAGCGACGAGCCGCACTTCTGTGGAGCGCAGCGCGTCGAAGTCAGCGGTCACTTGTGACGCTGCACCCTGCCCTGCGATCACCGTCGCCACCAGGAGTCCGACTCCCAGAGCCGTTGGAAGAGCGACTCCCAGAGATCGCAGAGGCGAGGCCGTCAATCTCGTTGCGGCTTCTACAAAATGGTCAGCTATGGCTCGAAACACGGCCGTCCTTCAGTTGGATGGTCTCATCGCAGCGAGACCCCACAGCAGGGTCGTGTGTGACAACGACGACACCAACGCCAGCGGATGCTCGCGAACGCAACAAGCAGACGATCGCCTCGGTTGAAACGGAGTCGAGGTTCCCCGTGGGTTCGTCACAGAGGAGGATCCTCCGATCTGCCATCAAAGCTCTCGCAATCGCAACCCGCTGCCGCTCCCCGCCGCTAAGCGTGGAGGGGTCCGCAGTCAGACGATGCTCGAGACCGACAGCATCCAGCATCTCTCTCGCTTCGCGGTAGCGGCGGCGACGGTTCGCATAGACAAAGCGTGCCCCGACTGCCACGTTGTCGATTGGCGCCCACGCGAGTATGCCCGACGCTCGGATGATGTCGTAGTTGAGTTCGGTCATGTCAAGACTCCTGGAGTCGGGATGTTGTCGGTGAATCTCTCCATTCCCGGAGTAGAGAGAACGGTCGCTGAGTCCGCCCCTACCCATACTCTCGGCCAAGAGCGGCGTCGTTGGACGCCTGCCCCACAAAGGCGCCGCTGGCGAGGTCAGCCGCGGATCCCCGGAGGTTGGCAACCGGGGGCAACGCGACTAGGTGATGATCAGCCGGCGCAGCGGAGGAGCGCCTCGATCGCCCGGTCGACATCCTCCTCGTCCGTCG
>CAZWHZ010000074.1:0-8336 GCA_964633745.1 uncultured Acidimicrobiia bacterium | reverse complement strand
CCGATCACCTCGCGCAGGGGCGCCCACTTCGCGACCGGACGTGGGAGGAAGCGGAACTCGCGGCGTTTCGAGATCTCGCTCCTCTCACACTCCAGCCCGCCGTCTGGGTCGTGAACATCGACGAGGGTGAAACGGGACAGGAGGAACTGATCCGGTCCGTCACTGAGTTGGTGCCGGACGGTGACTCGGTCGTTGCCCTGTCGGTGAAGATCGAGGCCGAAGTCGCCGCGATGGACTCCGAAGACCGCCGGGACATTCTCGATGGGCTCGGCTTGGGTGAGGGAGCGCTCGCCGA
The DNA here is from genome assembly GCA_964633745.1 of uncultured Acidimicrobiia bacterium. Classification (GTDB taxonomy): domain Bacteria; phylum Actinomycetota; class Acidimicrobiia; order Spongiisociales; family UBA4744; genus CAYLHS01. Next base: position 8,041 of record CAZWHZ010000074.1, on the reverse strand, counting down.
GATGGTACGTGCCGCCTACGCGACGCTCGGGCTTCTCACCTTCTACACCGTCGGGCCGAAGGAATCCCACGCGTGGACCGTCCGCGAGGGAGCGACCGCTCCGATCGCTGCGGGCAAGATCCACTCGGATTTGCAGCGGGGGTTCATCAGGGCTGAGGTGGCGACGATCGAGCAGGTGGTCGCGTCTGGGGGATGGGACGCTGCCAAGTCCCGGGGGGAGGTTCGTGTTGAAGGCAAAGACTATGTCATCCGACAGGGGGATGTCCTGGTGGTGAGGTTCTCGGTGTGATGCTCGCGGCAGCGACTGCAGCACCGCTCGATGAACACCAGCTGCTCGTCACGCTGGTTCAAGTTGCCCTGCTCGTCGGTCTGGCTCGTATCCTCGGGGGCCTCGCAGGCAGGATTGGTCAGCCTCCGGTCGTAGGCGAGCTGGTTGCAGGGATCCTCCTCGGACCATCGGTATTCGGATCCATTGCTCCCGGGGGGTATGCGTGGGTGTTTGGGGGTGGCTACACGACGGTCGATGCGGTCGTGTTCGGCCTCGCTTGGATCGGGGTCATCATGCTTCTCGTTGCACTCGGCTATGAGACGGATTTGGCGATCATCGGGAGATTCCGAAGAGCTGCGGCGAGCGTGTCGCTCGGCAGCTTCACGATCCCGTTCCTGCTCTTCTTCGCGATTGCCTTCCTCGTTCCCGGTGAGTTCGTCGGCGTGCACGGCATGGGGTTGTTCGCCGCGTTCTTCGCGCTTGCACTTTCGGTTTCGGCGTTGCCGGTTGTCGCCAAGATCCTGGCCGACCTCGGGTTCCTTCGACGTGACTTCGGTCAGATCACGCTCGCGGCAGGGATGACGATGGACGCGTTGGGATGGCTGATCCTTGCGGCGCTATCCGGTGTCGCGATCCAGGGCGAGTTCGACCTGGGCGCGCTGGCGATGTCGTTCGTTGGGCTCGTGGTGTTCCTCGCCGTCGCAGTGACGGCAGGCAGATGGCTCCTCGATCGATTGTTCAGGATGGCGCTGCGCGGCGGATCGAGTGTCACCGCTGCCCTGACCGTGATGGTGGTCGCCGGCTTGGTGGGCGCCGCGATCACGCAGGCACTCGGGCTGGAGGCGATCCTCGGAGCGTTCATCGTCGGCATTCTCCTCGGTGTCACTCGCCACCAGCTTCCAAGAGCACGTGAAGCGCTCGAGGCGGTGACGATCAGCTTCTTTGCCCCAGTCTTCTTTGCCTATTCGGGCCTGCGTGTTGATGTCGGATCGCTACGAGGATCGGCGGTGTGGTGGCTTCTCGCGATCGTTCTGCTGGCCATCGTGGCGAAGGTGGGTGGGACTCTGATCGGTGCTCGTATCGGCGGCCTCGATACCCATCAGGGCATTGTCCTCGGAGCCGGCCTCTCGGCGCTGGGAGCGATGGGAGTAGTCGTTGCGATCATCGGTCTGAACCTGGGGGTCATCGCCGAGTCTGCGTTCTCCGTGCTCGTGCTGACCGCAGTCATTACTTCGGTTCTCGCTCCCCAACTCCTTCGAGCGACTGTCAATGATCGCGACATTGGAGAGGACGAACGCCGGCGCCTCAACGAGGAGTCGCTTCGTGAGCAATCCCTGCTTCTGAGGTCACAGCGGATTCTCTTGCCAACTCGAGGCGGCGCCAATAGCGCATTCGCCGCCCGCCTCGTCGCTGCGGCCTTCCCGAAGGCGGAAGTGACGGTCCTCGTGGTCGAAGGCACGTCCCCGACAGTCGTGGGCCGGCTACTGAGACGAACCCACCACACAGCCAGTCCGGCCGATGTCCACCGGGCACTAGGGGACCGACCACACCGCGTCGTTCACAAACGATCTTCGGATCCGGTGGCGGCGATCGTCGCAGAGTCGGCACTTGGATACGACCTCCTGGTGCTCGGCGCCTCCGAGGAGGACTCGGACGAGCAAGGGATGTTTTCCACGGTCGTCGATCGAACGCTCGCCAAAGTCCGGCTCCCCGTGGTGATTGTCAGAACCGCAAGGGAAACGCCCGACGGCCTGCCGAGCCATCCTCTCGTGCCGGTGTCGAACGACCTCTCCACACGTGCGGCCGAAGAACTCGCGTATGCGGTGGCTCGTTCCAGCGGTGGCAGGGCGACGGCACTGCACGTCGTCAACAGGCCGTCCGGTCAGGGAGTCATCCTGGAAGCGGCAAGGGAGTCAGAAGCCACGCGCGACGCAAAGGAGCTGGTTGCCGAGGCTGCTGCGCTCGGGGCGCAACTGGGTATCTCGGTCGAGACACTGATCAACGTGGCACCGGACGCCGTTGACGAGGTCTTGTCGGTGGCCGGCTCGGGCCCCTTCGACCTCCTGGTACTGGGCGCCTCGACCAGGCCCCTCACTGACCGGCCATTCCTCGGGCATGGCACGAGCTACATCATCGAGCACTCCCCGATTCCGGTGGTGATCGTGGGACTGCCGAACCTGCGCATATGACGAGGCCCCGGCAAGGGGGTAGAACCGGAGCCTCGTTGCCCTTCTTGCGAAGAGCCACAATGGGCCGTTGTGTCGGGAAGGCGCCAGGGAGTCCTTGCCCGCAGCCCAATGCGCTTGTTGGGGTGCCGGGTGTGGGTGGCACCCGACCTGTTGATCGTAGTGATCGACTGGAGAAGGTGTCAAAAGGTCGGCTTGCAGTCATACTGCTTGGATGCGAGACACGCTCACAGCCTTTGCGCAGCGCTTTCCGGAGCCACTCGCCGTCATGCTCCTTGCTGCGTTCCCCATCACGGAGCTGAGATTCTCCATCCCGTTCGCAGTGCAAGTCTTTGGCATGCCCATTCCTCAGGCGTTCATCTGGTCCGTCATCGGCAACATCCTCCCCGTACCGTTCATCCTGGTTCTGCTCGGGCCGGTCACCTCGTGGGCGGAGGACCATTGGGCGGGGCTCCACCGGTTCCTCGATCGATTGTTCGAGCACTCTCGCCGGCGACACACGGCTCGTTTCGACCGGCTCCGCGATGTCGCACTCATCACCTTCGTTGCCATCCCATTGCCGATCACCGGCGCGTGGAGTGGTGCGCTTGCCGCGTTCGTGTTTGGTGTCGAACCTCGACGAGCGACCGTTCTGATCTCCATTGGCGTGGTAATCGCGGGGCTGGTCGTGTCCGGGCTCACCGCCGCAGGGGTCGCGCTCCTGTCGTAGGCGGTGAAGGGGTGGCTTTGGGTGAAGTAGGCTCAGCGTTCGTGAAGTGGATCTTCGCCCTGCTGGCTGTCATGCTTCTCTCGGCCTGTACGGCGCCTCGCCTACCGGCTGACGCCGGCGGATCGCAGGTCTTCGAGGAGATCTGCGCTGCATGCCACGGGAAGGACCTGGCCGGAGGCATCGGGCCGGCGCTCGGGTCGGGCTCAGAAGCAGCACAGATGACCGACGAGTTCTACCGCTTCACCATCATTCACGGTCTCGGCAGGATGCCGTCGTTCAAATCGACCCTGACCGACGAGCAGATCGACCGGGTGATTCACTACATACGACAGCAACAAGGTTGAGGGGAGGACAGCATGCGCATGGAAGGTTCCGTCGCACTCGTCACCGGCGGTGCCGGCGGACTTGGTGAAGGAGCGGCGAGGAAGTTGATCGAGCACGGTGCGAAGGTCGCGTTGCTCGACCTCGAACGATCCAACGGTGCTGAAGTGGCCGAACGGTTGGGTGAAGGGACCGTATTCGTTCCCCTCGACGTCACCGACACCGAGTCGGTGGAACGAGCTGTCGGGGAAGTGATCGGAGCGTTCGGACGCCTCGACGTATGCGTGAACGCCGCCGGTATCCTCGCCGGGTATCGGGTCGTGGGACGGGATGGCAGGCTGTTCCCGATCGACAAGTTCAGGGCGGTGATCGACGTCAATCTCGTCGGTCTGTTCGACGTGAGTCGGCGCGCCGCGGAGGCCATGAGTACCAACGAGCCCAACGAAGATGGCGAAAGGGGTGTCATTGTCAACGTGGCATCCATCGCTGCGTTCGAAGGGCAGATCGGCCAGGCGGCGTACTCTGCGTCCAAGGGAGGCATCGTCGCGCTCACCCTGCCACTCGCCAGAGACCTCGGTTCGCTCGGCATTCGAGTCATGGCGATCGCACCGGGAATCATGGACACACCGATGCTCGGCGCCGTGAGTGAAGAGGTTCGAGAGTCGCTCGCAAAGGTGCATGTCTTCCCGAAACGGCTCGGGACCCCTGACGATCTGGGCTCGCTCGTGGTGGCGATCGTCGAGAACCCACTCCTGAACGGAGAGGTGATTCGCCTCGACGCGGCTGCGAGGCTCGGACCACGCTGATGGGACCGCTGGCCGGGTTCACCATCATCGAGATTGGTTCGATCGGCCCTGGCCCGTTCTGCGGGATGCTTCTGTCCGATCTCGGGGCGCGTGTCGTCAGGGTCGCCCGCCCAGGACCACCGCCACTTGGCGATCTCCTGCACAGAGGGCGGGACGCGATCGTCATCGACCTCAAGCACGAAGCGGCACCGGAGCTCGTACTCCGCATGGTCGAGCAGGCCGATGCCTTCTTCGAAGGGTTTCGCCCCGGGGTCGCCGAGCGGCTGGGCATTGGTCCCGAAGCGGCGCTGGCCCGCAACCCGCGACTGGTGTATGGGAGGATGACCGGGTTTGGCCAGGACGGGCCACTCGCCTCGTCAGCGGGACATGACATCGACTACATCGCGATGTCAGGAGTTCTCGATCTGATTGGCACGTCGGGCGGACCACCCGTCGTGCCCCTCAATCTCGTAGGCGATCTCGGTGGAGGAGGGATGCTGCTTGCCGTTGGGCTGCTCGCCGGGCTTCTCGAGACCAGTCGATCCGGGAAAGGTCAGGTGGTCGACGCCGCGATGATCGACGGCTCGGCCATCCTTGGCATGTTCCCGCGCGCGCTTGCGTTGGCCGGCCAATGGGAAGGTGGGCGCGGTGAGAATCTCATCGATGGAGGTGCACCGTTCTACAGCATCTACGAGACCGGCGACGGGCGCTATGTCGCCGTCGGGGCGCTCGAGCCACACTTCTACTCGCAGCTGATTGAAGGCCTCGGCCTGGACGCCGGGGATCTGCCCGACCAGTACGACCGATCCCACTGGCCACATCTTCGCGCCATTTTCGAGGAGGTGTTTGTTTCGAAGACGCGTGACGAGTGGTTGGAGTCCTTCTCAGGGACTGACGCGTGCGTTGCGCCAGTGTTGACGCCGTCGGAAGCGCTTCTCCACCCGCACAACGCCGCAAGGCACACGTTCGTGGACGTGGACGGTGTCGGTCAGGCGGCCCCGGCGCCACGATTCGACCGAACTCCGACCGGCCTTCCAGGTCGGGTTCCGTCGACCGGACGGGATACCGTTCGTGTCCTCGCATCATTCGGTCTCGACTCGTCGGAGATCGAACGTCTGCTGTCGGCCGGTGCTGTAACGCAGGATTCTCGATCACGGTCGAGCACACCCAACTAGGGTGTCAATCGAGTGGAGAGGGAGGGTAGATGCGGTCGTACACGAGCCCTGGCGAGGTGCGGATCGCTCAGGAGGACAATGGGCTGCGAGCGCTGCTGAGACGTGCCGAGACACACCCAGACGCAGCGGCGCTCGCGTACCGCGATGGGGATAGGTTCGTCGACATTTCGACGGCTGACACGGTGCGACGCGTCACCTCTATTGCCGCCGAGTTGATCGACGCAGGTGTCCGGCCGGGCGACAGGGTTGCTGTCTTCTCTTCGACCAGGTTCGAGTACACCCTGATCCAGTTCGCCGTGTGGGCGGCGGGAGCGGCTCTGGTCACGATCTACGAGACGTCTTCGTCCGAACAGGTCCAGTGGATCATGAGCGACAGTGGGTCAGTGGCCCTGTTTTGTGAGAACGACAAGCTGCGCGCCATCTTTGACACGGTATCGCCGGCGCTTCCCTTGTGCAGGAACGTGTTCCTCATCGAAGGTGGTGACCTCGGGAAACGAACGGTCGATGAAACGCAACAGGCAGAAGTGGAGCGCCGATCGAACGCGATCACCCACGATGCTCTCGCGATGCTCATCTACACATCAGGAACGACCGGAAACCCGAAGGGCTGCGAACTCACCCACGGCAACTTCACCTTCACGGTCCGGAACGTCATTGCAGCCCTTCCTGACCTGTTCGAGGCCAACAACTCCACACTCGTGTTTCTGCCACTAGCCCACTCGTTTGCGCAGATCGTTCAGATCGGGTGTGCCGCCGCGGGTGTCAGGATGGGGTACGCGACCGATATGCAGAACCTCGTCGAGGAGTTCGCGATGTTCAGGCCGCGATGGGTGTTCTCCGTGCCGAGAGTGTTCGAGAAGGTCTACAACGGTGCCAAGCTCAAGGCACAGGGAGAGGGCAAGGGTCGCATCTTCGACATGGCGGCACAGGTCGCCATCAACTACTCGTCGCAGGCCTCGCCCGGCCTTCGAACCCGAGCACTGCATGCCGTGTTCGACAAGCTCGTGTACGGGAAGCTGAGGGAGGTCTTCGGTGGGGATCTCTCATACGCCATCTCCGGTGCTGCCGCGCTCGGAGAGCGGCTCGGGCACTTCTTCAGAGGCATTGGACTCGTGGTCCTCGAAGGCTATGGCCTCACCGAGACGACCGCTGCGACCTTCTTCAATCGACCGGCCGAGGTGAAGATCGGCACAGTCGGTCGCCCGACGCCCGGCATGTCGGTGGCAATCGGCGCGGACGGCGAGATCCTCCTGCGAGGAGGCTGTGTGTTCAGGGGGTACTGGAACAACCCGTCGGCGACCGAGGATGCGTTCGACGGCGACGGATGGTTCCACACAGGGGACGTTGGGGAACTCGACGACGAGGGATTTCTGCGCATCACGGGGCGGAAGAAGGAGATCCTGGTCACCGCAGGCGGAAAGAACGTCGCGCCCGCCGTTCTCGAAGATCGGCTCCGGGCGCACCCGTTCGTCAGCCAGTGCATGGTCATCGGAGACGCCCAGCCGTTCATCGCGGTGCTGATCACACTCGACGCGGAGAATGTCCACGAGTGGGCGCATCGCAAGGGGAAGGACAGCGTGTCCGATCTTGCGGCAGACCCCGATCTGATCGCGCAGATCGAGTTGGCGGTCGCCGATGCGAACAAGGCCGTGTCGAAAGCCGAGTCGATCCGTCAGTACAGGATCCTCCCGGGCGACTTCACGATCCAAGGCGGAGAGCTCACCCCCACTCTCAAAGTGAAGAGGTCCTTCGTGGGTAGCAAGTACCGTGCCGTCATCGACGACATCTACGGTGGGTGATGAACGAGTGGTGGCGGAGCGCCGTCGTCTATCAGATCTACCCCCGGTCGTTTCAAGACTCGAACGGCGACGGGATCGGTGACCTCGAAGGAGTCAGACGCCGACTGGACTACCTGACCGACCTCGGCGTCGGCGCGATCTGGCTGTCTCCTTTCTACCCGTCGCCCATGGCCGACTTCGGATACGACGTCTCCGACTACTGCGGTGTCGACCCTATGTTCGGGACACTCGACGACTTCGACCGGCTCCTCACCGACCTGCACGACCGGGACATGAAGCTGATCATCGACTGGGTACCCAACCACACGTCCGAACGGCATCCATGGTTCGTCGAGTCACGATCGTCACGAGACAACCCCAGGCGGGACTGGTACACGTGGGTGGATCCGAAACCGGATGGGACACCGCCGAACAACTGGCGGAGTCAGTTCGGAGGTGGAGCCTGGCAGTGGGACGAACATACCGGCCAGTACTACCTCCACTCGTTCCTCGCAGCTCAGCCTGATCTCAACTGGCGTAACCCGGAGGTTGAGGCGGCGATGCTCGACACACTCCGATTCTGGCTGGAGCGGGGTGTGGATGGGTTCCGCATGGATGTGGTCGCGTTCATCATGAAGGACCCGGACCTGTGCGACGATCCTGAACCGCCGACCGAGGAGCTTCCACGCAGCAGGGAACACCCCGACGTCCATGCGGTATTTCGTCGTATCAGGGCGGTTCTCGAGGAGTACGACCCGCCTCGCTTCTCGATTGGTGAGATCTACGAGCCGAACTGGCAGCGATGGGCGTCCTACTACG
>CAZWHZ010000073.1:0-8376 GCA_964633745.1 uncultured Acidimicrobiia bacterium | reverse complement strand
CCGCTCGGGTTGATGGTCGTCGAGGTGTTCCAGGGGTGAACGACCTCGTCGATCGTCTTGTCGATGCCTACCGTCCGTACGCGCTGCGACGCTGCACCGAGCTTGGATGGGAGCGCTCTGATCGGCTGCTCGCGTCACTCGACGAGGGGGAGACCTGGCTTCGGGAGGCGCTTTCGACGCTGCTCGAGCTTCCCTTTGATCAGCAGCGCCGCGGTCCGCTCGAGGTCTTTCAGGAAGCCATGCGGTTCCCGACGGCGGCACTCGCTGCCGCCGGCGTGGAGCGGCCTGCACGCGATGAAGCTGCCGTTCGAGCTCTGCCTGGTGACGTGTACGACCTGGCTCCCGCTTCTACCCGTCTCCTGGGTGATGAGGCGTGGGCTGCGCATATGGCGTGGGGAGCGCAGAAGGCCGCAGCAGTCACACGGCCCCTGGTCCTCATCGCCACCCGCAATCTCATCGACCGGTCCCGGATCGAAGCCGCAGCGGAGGAATCGTTCTTCAGGGTTGCGAAATGGAACGGATCAGCCTCTGGTGCTGTGTTGGTGTGCGTGGATCTGGAGCTCGAGGGCGCCCTCGCCATCATCGAGGCGGCAGCGGCAGAGAACGTCCCCGTGGTTGCCTACGGGCCGCACCGGTCGACCGACCTGCTCGAAGCCGCGAGGAACGCGGGAGCGATGGCACTGGCACGGTCAGCGTTCTTCGGCAGGTTGGACGCGAGGGCTCGCAATTCGGATCGGAGGACCTAGGTCCGTGGGCAGACCATACCCAGTCGGGTCCACTCTTCTTGGTCCACCAGTCCCACAATTGACTCGAAGGGATCCCAATTCACCGTGCCCCATGTCTCGAAGTAGGTCTCGAACGAGGGTGGCGTGTCGATTGCGTACCCTTGTTCTTCGAGGCACGCTTTCACCTCAAGCTTCTTGTCGTACAGCCTCTGCGCCACTTCTCGCGACGGGGGAGTCGGATTGGGGAGGTGCAGGCCCTCCAAGCAGGCTTCAAGAGTGGCTGCGGCGAGAGCGTTCTGGTCGGGCGCCACGCCGTCGAAGCTGATCCCGTCTCCTGGAGGGACTACGGTCACCGCAAACCCCTGATCGTTGACGCACCGCGTCGCGAGTTCAATGACCTCGACTGGGTTGACATCCCAGTAGTCGGCACCGGAGAAGTCGCCGTAGCCAGTAATGGGTTCCAGCACCCCACTCTCCGGAGCGGTCGCTGGTTCAACCCCTGTCGTTGTTGTCGTCGTTGCGGTCGTGATCGCAGGTCCTGCAGTCGACGAGGTCAACAGGTCTGGGGTCTCACTGCATGACAGCGAAACCCCAGACAGCGCCATGGCGAGAACGAGCACCAGCCAGCCTGGACCTCTGGACAGGTGCGCCGTCATCCCGGACAGCTCTACTGGTAGATCGTGCAGTAGGTGGCGCCTTCGGTGAACGTACCGTAGTAGACCACCTTGCCGCCAAACCCATTCGCGTCATAGATGTGGGTGAAGTCTGCCACCGATGCTCGGTACCAAACATCCCAGTTATTGTCGACGCCGATGGCCCCCTGGCCACTGGGATATCCTGGGTTAAGCGCCACATGATAGGTCATTCCCGAGGTTCTCGTCCAGACCCCAGCCAAGTAGAACCCACAGTTCTTCTCCAGAAAGCCTGCCGAATGTTCCGCCGCTGACACTGGGCCAGCAGCGATTGCGATGAAGAACACCATCACGATCGCGACGATGAGAAATCGTCTCACTGGCCGATCCTTTTCCGCTGGGAGATCCTCGCCAGCGAATCAACCCTGGTTGTGGTAGGAAGTGTAGGCAATCTGGCATGATCTGCAAAATGCCAAGGGTGGATTCGAAAGGGTGCCTTCGATCACACTTCCGTCGGGACGGCGTCGCTACGCGACTGGTGGTGCGGTTCCGAAGTGGCGCCACCCGCCTCATGAGATTCTGTGACTGGATGCCGCGCTTCGCCTCTAGTCGAGAGTGCTCGTCGACGCTGCGAGGGGCGTCTTGATGGGAGATGGTGGTACCGATCTCCCCAGGACGGCCAGATGGGTCTGACAGGCTGGATCTCGACGCTTGGGCAGACCTCTAGATCGCTGCGAGCATCTCGGCTCCCGAGCGGCGGACGGCGTCAGCGAACGCGTCGAGGTCCGGGATGGCGTCCCAGTCGGCATGGAGCCCCCACGCGACGTCCCCGTCATAGCTGAAGAGGGCGATCCCGAGGTTGTGACCCGCCCAGAGCGGTACGGCGGGATACTGAACGATGAGCCGTGAGTCGAGCAGGTACATGGGGAACTGCGGGCCCGGCACGTTCGTGATCGTCATGTTGAACGGGCGGATGCCTGTCGCGAGGCGGGCGGCGCGCTGAAGGAGCGTCATCGGGGTGCCAGAGCTGATCTGGACGAGGGTGGCTGCGCCCAGCGCTTGGTTGGTCTCTTTGAGCTTCTCAGTATGTTGCCTGATCAACTCGAACCGTTCGACGGGATCGCGTACGTCGATGGGGAGTTCGAGCAACCACATCGCGACCTGGTTGCCGAGGGTTCCACGGCGATCCTTCGGACGGACGCTGACAGGAACCATCGCACGGAATTCGACGCCGCTGACGTCGAATGCCCGGTCCTCGATGAGATACCGGCGGATCGCGCCGGTCGCGACGGCGACGACGGCGTCGTTGACGGTTCCGCCGAGCGCGTTCTTGATCTGTTTGAAGTCGGCGAGCGGGAGGGTGAGCCAATCGAATCTGCGGTTGGGCCCGAGCGGCTGGTTGATGGGAGTTCGTGAAGCCGCCGATAGCCATCCGGATGCGAGCGAGTAGGCAACTGCGGATGCTCGCCGACCGACGTCACCTGCGAGGGTCCGGCCTTGTTCGATCATCCGAGGAAGGCTGACCGCTGCCCGTGCAGCCCGTGCGACTCGTCTGATCGTCTCGTCGGCGATGAGCTGCGCGCCGCTCGGGATGGGTCGTGGTTCGAACGGCGGTGCGGATTCGATCTCGGTGGTGGGTGAGAGGCCGAGGAGCACTCCCATCAGGTCGACACCGGACACTCCGTCGAGCATGCAGTGGTGGATCTTGAAGATGAGACCGAACTGATCCTTCTCACACCCTTCGACGATCCACATCTGCCACAGAGGCTTGCTGCGATCGAGCTGGCTGCCGAGGATTTGTCCGAACAGTTCCTTGAACTGCGTCTCCGTGCCGGGTTTGGGCAGCGAAATGTGGCGGACGTGGTAGTCGAGGTTGAAGTGCTGGTCGTCGACCCAGACCGGGTTCTTCTCGACGGGGATCCACGCGAGTTTCTGCCGGTATCGGGGAACGTAGTGGAGGCGGGAAGCGATGAACGATCTGATGCGGTCGATGTCGATGCCGCCGTTCGCAGAGCGAAGCGTTCCGCCCTCGAAGAGTGCGGCCCCGGCAACGTGCATGTGGGATGTGGGAGACTCGAGCGCGAGGAACGACGAATCGAGAAACGAAAGACGATCGTAGGTGTCCATGTGGCTGGTTCCAGCCTACGACTCCAGGTGGGTTCCGATGTCGTTCCGTTCGGCAGTTGCGAGGGCACGGCTCGCTGCGGCGATGTCTTGACTGGCGATGCCCACCGACTTGAAGAGGGTGACGGGCGCCCTCACGGAGCGAGCAAGGAGGTCACCAATCGTCGCATCGGGAGTCCGCTTCGCTTGGATGAGATCACCGGCTTCCTCACGCGCTGCAGCGATGTCGTCGACGACGACGAATGCACGTCGGACCGTCTCCGGTGGGATCTCGACCATGTCGGGGGTGAACGCGCCGATCGCGTTGATGTGCACGGATTCCGGCACCGCCTCATCTGCGAACAGCGGTCGGTGGGATGGCGTAGCCGTCGAGACTATGTCTGCTTCTCTCACGGCGTCCGAGGCATGTTCCACGGGGATGCCTCCGACCTGTTTCGCGAGGCGCGTTGCTCGGTCGACGTTGCGGGACCACACGAGGATGCGTGTGATCGGGCGGACTGCTCGAACCGCTTCGACCTGGTCGCGGGCCATCGCTCCGGCGCCGAGCATCACGAGGGTCGATGCGCCGGCAGGCGCGAGAAGATCGGTTGCGAGGCCGGCCGCCGCGCCGGTGCGGATGGCGGTGAGCGTGGGCCCGTCGACAGCGCCGACCGTGTGCCCCTTGCTGTCGAAGATGACGACGATGCCCGCCGGGTCGCCAGGGGTGATCGACACGACCTTGATGCCGGTGTAGTCACCGACGCGGCCAGGCATGAAGAGCGATCGACCGAGGAGTACTCGTTGGGGTATTTCGCGATCAGCTCTGAATGCGTCTCGCATCGAAGCGATCGCCTCTTTCATCGGCAGGGCTTGCCTGAGGTCGGCGGCGCTGAGATAGCGCATCAGGCGAGAACCCCCGGATGGCCGGTGGGAAGCGGTCCGCGGTCGACACCGAGGAACGAGAGGGGTACGTCGGTGTCGTAGGGCGCCCTGCTTCCGGTGGTCGCCTGAGCGATCAACGATCCGATCATTGGTGCGAGCTTGAACCCGTGGCCGCTGAACCCGTTTGCAACCCACCAGCCGTCGAGCGCCGTCGGTCCGAGGATGGGATGGAAGTCTCGATGGTTGATCGTGTAGAGCCCCGCGATTCCCCCAACGGTGCCCCGATGGGGGAGCCCGAGGATTCGATGGTGAAGGGCGTGGATCTTGATGTCCTTGAATGCTGCGTCGGCAGACGTCAGGAACGTGTCCGGGTCGGCTATCTCGCGCTCGTCCTCGGGCAGTACCGACCCGAAGAGGATCTGTGTGCCGTGTTGTCGCAAGTAGATGTCATGGTCGGCGACAACCGGGAGTCGACCTAGGCCCCCAATGGATCGGTAGACCACTTGGACTCGGGTGGGGGTGAGCGACCAGCCCGTGTCGACTCCTGCGAGGGCGTCGAGGCGATTGCACCATGGACCGGAGGCGTTGATGACCAGCCGCGTGTCGATCCGTGAGCCGTCGGCCGTCTCGACACCGGTCACCTTGCTGCCATCGGTGCCGACGCCCACGACGGGCGAGCGGAACCGCACGGAGGCACCCTCTCTGCGGGCCGCGTCGATCAGATCTCTGTTGGCGCCCGTCGGGTCGGCGTAGCCGCCATCGTGTTCGTACACCGCGGCCTCTAGATCGACGCATTCGTGTCCGGTTTCACCGGTGAGGTCGAAGGGCACATCACATGTGGACACCGAAGGAAAGCGGTCGTGAACGTCCGTGGAGCCGAGGACGGACGCCCGAACACCTTGCGACGTGAGCCGTTCGACCACCGTCCGCGCGCTTGCAGCCGTGAACCCGAGGATCCAGAGGACACCGGTGCGCGCGTAGTGACTCGCCGGTTCGGCGAGGCCGGTGAAGTCGGACCAGTGGCGGTACGCCTCTTGAGCGTCCAGGGCGAGCTTGACGAGGTCCGGCTGGGTGTAGAAGGTCCGGATGATGGCAGAGGAGGCTCCTGTTGATCCTTCAGATGGTCCATCTCCCTTGTCGAGAACGACGACCTTCTCGGAGGTGCGTCGGGCGAGCTGGTAGGCGATCGACGACCCGATGATGCCTGCCCCCACGACGACGATGTCCGCGGTCTCCACTGCTTCCCTCCAACCGGCGTTCTCACTGTATCGGCCGGGCCGATGGTTGTCGCTCGGGAACAGGCATGAGGGAGGGTGGCGCCCGCGGCAGGATTCGAACCTGCGGCCTACTGCTTAGGAGGCAGTTGCTCTATCCCCTGAGCTACGCGGGCAAGACGCGGAGAAAAGGGTAGAGAAAAGTCGGGGGGGTTGTGACATTGGTGTCGGATGTCAGGGCGGCATTGGGGTTCGGGATCGTGGCTGCGGTGGTGTTTGTGCTCAGGTTCGTAGTGGTTGTGCCGATGATGAGTGGGTATGAATGGAATGTGTCGAGCAAGGATGGTGACGACTTGGCGATTGTGACTGGCACTGGTGCGTGCTCGGTTGCGGCCGAAGCGTTGGACGGTTCGGGGCTCACGATGGTCTTTCAGCCGATCTTTGATCTGCGAGCGTGGGTGCTCGGTGATGACGCAACTGTCGGTTACGAAGCGTTGGCGAGGTTCGATGGCGGATTTGGTCCTGGTGAGGTGTTCGCTGCGGCGCAGGCCGCCGGATTCGGAGTCGAGTTGGAGACTCGAGCAGTGCGATCGGCTCTCGAGTCGCTGGATCGTCTCCCGGCTGATGTCTTCTTGTCGATCAACGTGTCGTCTCGACTGGTCGCCACAGGGGGACTCGTCGAGGTGCTGAGGCTGTATGACGCTAGTCGGGTGGTATTCGATCTGATCGAAGGCGGCGAACTGGCCGACCTGCAATTTGTCGGAGGGATCGACGACCTGACCCAGGCCATCACCGATCTACAGCGTCTTGGTGTTCGGATCGCTTTGGATGACACGGTCGGCGTCGACAGTTCCTTCTCTGAACTGGTCCTGATCCCCTTCGATATCCTCAAGATCGACCGACCCCTGGTTCGCGACGTCGACAAGCACCCCGACCGTGCCGTCGGTATCACCGCGCTTGTGCAGCTCGCCACCGCTACCGGAGCCGATGTCGTCGCCGAAGGAATCGAGACCGCCGACGAACTGGCCGCGCTGATCAACATCGACGTTCGCTACGGCCAGGGCTACCACTTCGCCTACCCGGCGCCGCTCGACCAGCAGACACTCCCGGTCGCTTCCTGACCAGCGGGTCGAGTTCGCTCGCAGTCGCTTCGACAGAGACCCGGCAATCCAGACGATGGGTAGGCGTCTGATGAGGGCGATGCGATAGGGCGACCGATATTCTGGTTCGCGCGGAGAGTGGTTGTTTTGGTCAAGTTTCGCCCTTTGTTGCCGATACCTTCCACTATGGATGTCCCCCACTTCTCAACTGTCCGTCTTGCTCGCTCTCACACCGTTCTCATGAGCCGAGTCCTCGATGCTTCTCTGTCTGGTCTGCGCAGAATCGGTGTCATCGCGGTCGTTGTATTGATGCTGGCGGTCATGGTGCCCCTTGTCTCCGCTGAACCGGCATTCGCCGGCGACGAAGTTCGGGTTGTGGTCGTCGGGACGCAGGGCTCGGTAGAGGATCTGGAATCTGTCGTTGAGGATGTCGGCGGTCGGGTCGAGCAGCGGCTCGATGTGATCAACGGGTTCTCCGCGGTGCTTCCCGAATCCGCCGTGGCGACCGTGTCGGCTGATCCGCGGGTTCGTTCGGTCACCCCGAACGCCCGAGTGCATCTGGCTGGATGGGAGACACTCGACAAGTCTGACGACGGTGCGATGGCGAATGTGAACGACCGGGTACTCGGTTCGTCGTATTTCTGGCGTCACGGCTACACGGGTGCCGGAGTGACGGTGGCGATGATCGACACCGGTGTCGTTCCGGTTGACGGCCTCACGGTTCCCGGCAAGATCATCAACGGGCCCGACCTGTCGCTGGAATCAGTCTATGAGAACCTTCGCTATCTGGACGCCTACGGTCACGGCACACATCTGGCGGGCATCATCGCCGGTCGCGACGACGACGCAGCGGAGATCCCCAAAGAGGGCGATCTCAGAGACCACTTCGTTGGAGTGGCACCGGGAGCCCAGATCCTCAACGTCAAGGTGGGTGACGCGATCGGCGACGCCGACGTTTCCCAGGTCATCGCTGCAATCGGATGGGTCGTAAAGCATCGGGACGACAACGGCATGAACGTGCGGGTGTTGAACCTCGCGTTCAGCGTCGACGGCACCCAGGATTACCAGTCTGAACCGCTCGCATACGCCGTCGAGGCAGCCTGGAAGGCCGGGATCGTCGTCGTCGTAGCCGCCGGCAACGACGGCAACGATGCGGCGTTGCGAAGTCCCGCGTATGACCCGTTCGTGATCACTGTCGGTGCGGACGACACGCAGGGAACGGCGACCGTCAAGGACGACGAGCTACCCGAGTTCTCCAACTGCGGTACCGACAACCGTCCGGTTGATCTCATCGCGCCCGGCCACTCGATCATCAGTCTTCGCGATCCCGGTTCCTTCGCCGACGCGTACTACCCGGATGCCCGGGTCGGCGACCGATTCTTTCGCGGCACCGGCACCTCACAGGCAGCAGCGATCGTTTCGGGCGCGGCAGCGCTGCTGCTGCAGCAGCGCCCTGAGCTCACACCCGATCAGGTCAAAGCGCTGCTGACCTCAACGGCGCGTCCCATCCCGGACGCATCACCGTCCTGTCAGGGTGGCGGACTCATCGATCTGAAGGCCGCGTACAAGACCTCCACACTCGACACCCTCCAAACCTGGCGCCCTGCCGCCAACCCCGGAACCTACAACCCCGACGCGATCGACGGGTCCTGGGAAAACTTAGCCTGGGGGAACTTGGCGTGGGGGAATCTGGCGTGGGGGAACTTGGCGTGGGGGAATC
>CAZWHZ010000072.1:0-8543 GCA_964633745.1 uncultured Acidimicrobiia bacterium | reverse complement strand
TGGCATCCAGATACACCGCGTTGACGAGCACGAGCCTGGTCAGATCGTTGAGAACTCCCTCGGGGATGAGGTCGGTGATCTTGTCGTTCGTCTGCGACTCGACCCAGTCGTTGATCTGGACCCGCGCACTCTCGGCTGCGATCGTGAAATCGACGAGCCGCATACCGGTCCCGTAGTCCTCGGCGAGGGTGTCGAGGAACGGCTGTTCGAACGCAATCCCATTCTGGCCCCACAGGGAGTTTGCGATGCTCAGCTGCACCCGATCGTCACCGCTCTTGAAGCTCCTCGATTCGAGCGCGAGGTCGATCGCGTTCATGGCCGAGTGGAACGCAGGATCGTCGAGGCCGATGCGCAACACGGCAGCCATCTGTTCTGCGGTGACACCACGTGCTCCCGCGTAGGTCATGGCAAGCGCCGTCATGATGCTCGCGGGCGAGAAGACGAGGTTGCCGCCTCCGGTCCCGACGACGGCGTACAGATCGGAACCGAACGATTCCATGCTCGCGGCGACGTTCTGTACGTCACCCGAAGGTGCCTCTGCGGCGGCCCTCGGTGCGTCCGACACGGCCATTGCCACTGGCGGCTCGGTAGTGCCGCAGGCACCCACGGTCAACATCCCCACGAGACACAACGCGACGGTTTTGAAGGACATGCCGACCTCCTTCCGTCGTTTAGACGGCAGCGGCACGGAGGAGGTTCCCGGGCAGCCGGGCTCCGCCCGGCGTACCTCGTATCTCGTACGCGACCTGACCTCGCCTACAGGCCTCGGGGCGGCCGTATGCGCCACCAACCCGAGCGCTCTCCCGCGCCGCGCCACGCGATACGAGGTACCAGGTGCGGGATACTGCCCCGCCGAGTGAGCCTCAGTCGCCTCTCAACGCGCTCAACCCTCCGGCAATCACGAGGACCGTGCCGACCAGAAGCACGAAGAAGCCGAATCCCGCGCTCACGGTGTAGGCGGTAGGAAGGGCTCCGCCGGCGGCGGCCTGTGCTATTCCTGCCTGGAGCGTGTCGGCCGTGTCGAACGCATCGATCATCTTGACGACGACATAGGCGAGCAGCGCCACACCGATCACAGCCGTGGTCAACGAGGCGTTCTTGCCCATCGCCTTCGACAGTGGCCCGATCAGGGCCAAGGCAACGACCACAACGAGCAGGACGACGAGCACGATCTGCGCCCACGTGTCCAGTCCTCCCCAGATCGTCGGGATCGAGGCCGGGAACGCGGCATTGCCTTCGTGAAGGGCTGGAAACACCGACTCCCCGGCTGTCCTGAGCGCCTTCATGAAGAGTCCGATGACACCAATGATCACCCCTACAAGTACGAATAGTCGACCGGTATGCATATTCTCCCTCCACTCCGATTCCCTCCGATACTAAGGATCGATGTGACCGGATGACGGCCGAAAGGGATTTGATTCTCGGGCTGGCCTCAGGCTCGCCGACCGAACTCGACGATCCAGTCGGCGATGAGGGGACCGTCGATGGGCCGATCCAGCGTCTTCAACGCTTCGTCCACCACGGCGTCGCCGACCCAGCGGCGGCGAAGCGGCAGCGACGTTTTCGAGAAGTCGATGGTGAACTCGGGGTGACCTTGGATCCCAACCATGTGATCCTCGACGACGAACATCCACACAGGACAGTGGTCGCTAGAAGCGAGCACACGCGCTCCCTGCGGTAGCTCCACGACCTGGTCCTGATGGCTCATCACCAGGTTCACGTGCGTCCTCTTGGGCTGCATCCACGGAACATGTTCGACGATCTGGGCCGTGTGAACTCCTACGCCCCAACCTCGCGGAGACTTCTCGACTCGTCCGCCGAGCGCCTGGGCAAGCATTTGATGTCCGAAACACACTCCTACGAAGCTCCGGCCGCTCTCGTAGATACCGACGGTGAGGCGTTCGAGCCGCCGGCCAGGCTCGCCGTGTTCGTACACGGAGGCCTTCGAACCACCGGCCATCCACATGTCGCACTCGTCGAGGGATTCCGGCTCCTCGCCAACGGTGAGGTCGTAGAACCGAAGCGTCACGTCGTGATCGGCGAAGAGGGACTCGAACATCTTCGGGTAGTCGCCCGTGACGGGCAGGAGAAAGTCGGGTAGGTGGTCGGGGAGCAGGATGCCGATGTCCATGAGGTGACGCAGTCTACGACAAACCGCTCGGCCCTAAGCATGAGCATCCTCTAAGTGCTCGATCGGCTCGCCGCCTTCAATGGCGCAATCGTCGCCGAACACTACGGGCATGTCCGCCACGCCCTCATCGGACGGCCGGGTAACGCGACGGAATCAATCCGACGGGTGCTCTCGCACCCGGAGACAAGACATCAATCTGCTTCTCGACCTCGCACACCCCCGAAGCGTTGGCCTCGCGCGTATCGAGTCGGGGCCCGGTGAAAGTGCCTGGACGTATCGATTCTTCGTGAATCTCCTTCACGCGCCGAAGGCGTCGAACGAGTCCTGTAACCTCCGCCCACTGCACGGACTCAGCATGCTCGGGTCCTCTCGTGCCGTCCGTTAGTCGCTCAATGTCACTTGACTCAATCTCTATTGAGTGGCTATGGTCGCTCTATGGACCTCGAAACGAGAGTTCGACGACATGCCGCCCTTGGCGACCCGGTTCGACTGGCGCTGATCGATGATCTGTCCACCTCCGATCGGGCACCGAGCGAGCTATCCAAGCGGTACGCCATTCCATCCAACCTCCTCGCCCACCACCTCGATGTGCTCGAGCAGGCAACATTGATCGAGCGCCTGTCTTCATCGGGCGACGCTCGCCGGCGCTATGTCCGACTCAGACCGGAGGCGCTCGCCGGGCTGACTGTTTCGGTGCCTCGGCCGAGTGGGCCCGTGCTGTTCGTGTGTACACACAACTCCGCGCGATCTCAGCTTGCGGCTGCCGTGTGGTCGGAAGCCATCGGCACAAGCGCGTCAAGCGCCGGGACACATCCTGCGAATTCGATTCACCCGGGTGCCGTCGCTGCAGCAGTGCGTGCCGGCCTGGATCTCGGGGATGCAAAACCGCGGTCGATCGACGCCGTCGAATTCGAGCTGTCGCAGGTGATCACCGTGTGCGACCGTGCCCACGAAGAGCTGAGCCCTGGAACCTCATGGTGGCACTGGTCGACCCCGGATCCGGTCGACGAGGCAACCCCTGAGGCCTTCGACGACGCACTCGCCTCGCTACGGAATCGAATCGAGAACCTCAGGAGAACACAGTGACAACCGACGTCGTCCGTCAGATCACCGACCGTATCGCACCGGACTTCGAGCTGCTCTTCTCCCGTGAGACCACACAGCAGATCGTTGCGGAATCTCTCGACGAATTGACCGAGCAGGCGACAGTCGCCGCTTGGCTCCCGACCTTCGTCGAGCGGTTCGCCCGAGATCGTCTGCGCGCGTTGGCAAAGACGGAACATCTCGTCGACGACGAACGACCTGCCGTCCTGTTTCTCTGCGTGCACAACGCCGGAAGATCCCAGATGGCTGCCGGTCTGCTCCGGCATGCCTCCGGCGGAGCGATCGCGGTCTACTCGGGAGGATCTGAGCCTGCCTCAGAGATCAACCCGGTCGCGGTACGGGCTATGACCGAGATTGGCATCGACATCGCGAACGAGTTCCCCAAACCATGGACCAACGAAGTCGTCGGTGCCGTCGATGTGGTCGTGTCAATGGGGTGCGGAGATGCCTGTCCGGTGCTGCCGGGGAAATGCTATGTCGAGTGGGAGTTGGAAGATCCGGCTGGGAAGCCCATTGAGGTCGTCCGCCGAGTTCGCGAAGAGATCGGACGCCGCGTCGCCAACCTCGTTTCTGAACTCGGCGTCGAACCACGGTCTGTGTGATTCACCCTGGTCATTCCAGTGAAGCTCACGTAGAGTGCCATCGAGTCGAGAGAGGGATCATGGCGACATCGAAGGCGTCGGACCGAAGCAGCTATGTCGCTGCGATCATCGTGAACGCGGCGCTGATCTATCTGCTCAATCACCTCCTCGAGTGGGATCTGCTGCCCTTTCTCACGAACGACTTCGTCAGCGTCAGGGGGCTGATCCGGCTCTCGCTGTTCGTAGCGATCGCTCTCAATGTCGTCTTTCTCGCGTTCGACCCCCCGTGGTTCAGATCAGTTGGGCGCATCGTGATGGGTGGATTCAGTCTCGCCGTCTCAATCCTCTTGTATCAGAAGTTCCCGTTCGACTTCAACCCATACGACTTCGACTGGTCTCTCATCGTGAGGGTGCTGATCGTTCTCGCGATCGGTGGGTCGGCCGTGGCGATCCTTGCCGAACTGGTGAAGCTGGCCCGGAACGACAAGTAGCTCGCTGCGCTCGCGGTTCTCGGTTCGTGGTTCTCGGTAAGAAGTCAAATCTCTCACGCTGTTTCTCCCCCCGGCGAGCGAAGCGAGTGCTGGAGGGAGTACCCCACAGGGAAGAGGAAGGCGTTCTGACGAACCCACCGCGGGGCAAGGGCGCTGTCCGTACATAACCCTTCAGCGACTACGAGCTTCGCGATACCCCCCTGGCTGTCCCCGACAAGAAAGCGGTGTCGCCCCCGCGGTCACCGCGAATGTGGTCGCGCACCGATGACTGATGACTGAAGACTCAGGACTGTGAGCGAAGCGACCCCCTACCCCTGTTCCACTCCGATCTCGGTTGCCTTGATCGACACCCAGACAGGTGAACCCGGGGCGAGTGCAAGCGATCGCATCGCGTCAGAGGTCACCTCGACAGTGAGCGGAAGCGGCGATCCGACGTTCAATCGCACACGGTCGCCAAGTGGTTCGACGAGATCGATCGTCGTTTCCCATGCGTTGCGAGGGCTCCCCTCCGGCTGGTGGAGGTGAAGGGATACGGCCCTCGGGTGGATGCTCACAAGCACATTCCCGACGATCTTCGTGTCGGCGATGTGGACGGCGTGATCGCCGATCGTGACCGTCCCCTTGTCCGCTTCACCGGTGAAGAGGTTGGAGCCCGCAAGGTCCGCGACGTACGGGGTATGAGGCCGAAGCCGGATGTCATCGGCGGTGCCCTGCTGCGTGATGCCGCCGCGTTCGATGACATAGATCTCGTCTGCAAGGAGAAACGCTTCGCTCGGGTCGTGGGTGATCAGCAATCGGGGTCCGCCGAACGCGTCCAGATGCTCGGCGAGCGTACGTCGGAGCCTGGTCCGAGTCGTGACGTCGAGAGCAGCGAGCGGTTCGTCGAGGAGCAGCATGTCCGGTCGGGTGGCGAGTGCGCGAGCGAGGGCGACTCGCTGCGCTTGCCCGCCCGACAGTTCGCTTGGCCTGCGCTGGGCGATCTCTTCGAGATCGAGCTTCTCGAGCCACTCGCCGGCCGGTCCTCCGTGTTCCGCACCGAACGCAACATTCTGGGCGACGGTCATGTGCGGAAACAGCAGGTAATCCTGAAAGACGACGCCTATTCGCCGCGATTCGGGAGGAACGAACACGCCAACGGCGGGATCGTCCATGACACGCCCATCGAGCGTGATCCTCCCCTCCTCGATGGGGAGGATCCCGGCCAGCGTCGCCACGGCTGTCGACTTGCCCGCGCCGTTGGGTCCGAGGAGTGCGATGGTCCTCCCTTGGGGAATCGTCAGCGCCACGTCGAGTGTGAACTCGGCACTGCGGCCGAGAACGAGTCGCGCATCGAGACCCGTCACCATGTCTTCCACCAACGCTCTCGCAGGACGATGAGAACGGTCAGAGAAACCAACACCATGACCAGACTGAGTGCGATCGCTGTGTCTCGGTTGCTTTCCAACGCGACGAACACGGCGAGCGGCAGCGTTTGGGTGCGTCCCTGTAGGTTGCCGGCGAACGTGACCGTGGCCCCGAATTCGCCGAGTGCCCGAGCCCAGGTGAGCACCAATCCTGCACCGATGGACGGCATGATCATCGGTAGCGTCACTTTGCGTAGGACGGTCCATCGCGTTGCACCCAGGGTTGCCGCAGCGCCTTCGAATCGAGTGTCGAGATTGCGCAGGGCGCCCTCGACGGTGATGACGAGAAACGGCATGGCAACGAACGTGACGGCGAGGATGACGCCCCACACGGAGAACGGAAGCACGAGGCCCGTCGCCTCGTAGAGCGGTTCGCCCAACAGTCCGCGTCTGCCGAGCGCAAACAGAAGTGCTGCGCCTCCGACAACCGGCGGCAACACGAGCGGCAGCAGCACCAACCCCCGCACCAGTCTCCGTCCGGGGAAGTCGACTCTGGCCAGTAGCCAGGCGAGGGGAACGCCGACAACGGCCGAGATGACGGTCGCACCGATCGACGCGACCAGAGAGAGTCTCAGAGCATCGACCACGACGTCGCTGGACAGCAGAGACGGCAGACTACGCCACGGCGTGCGCACGAGCAGGCCGAGGAGCGGCAGGGCGAAGAGCGCCACGCCGAACATGGCGAGTACGACGAGCAGCAGTGGTGGCCGGCTCCGACGGTTCATGGGGGGGCGAAGCCGTAGCGAGACAGGATTGCTTGACCCATGTCGGAGAGAACGAACTCGACAAACGCTTCGGCCCCTTCTGGCCTGGGCGCGGAAGCGAGGACGGCGATCGGATAGGTGGCGGTCACATTGGCGGAGGCAGGGATCTCGACTCCCTCCACTCCCCCGGCCGCAGACGCGACGTCGGTCACGTACACGATGCCGGCGTCGAGTTCTCCCAGTTCGATCTTGGTGAGCAGCGCGCGCACATCTGGTTCGTTGGAGTCGATCGACGGGACGACCCCGGCGTTCTGGAGTGCCTTCCTGCCGAAGTCGCCGCAGGGAACACCTTCCAGGCACAACCCAATGAGAAGATCCGGCCGAGCGAAGTCCGCAAGACCGTTCACGCCTCCAGGGTTGCCGGGCGGAACGGCGATCTCCAGCAGGTTGCGCGCGAACACGTGCGGCTCACCGGCGACCTGATCTGCGGTGGTCACGCTCTCCATCGTGGATATGTTGGCAGAGGCGAAGACATCAACGGGGGCCCCTTCGAGGATCTGCTCTCGCAGCGCGGAACTGCCACCGAAGTTGAGTACCACGTCAGTCCCTGGGTTTGCGGTCTCGAACGCCGCGGCGATCTCGGTGAACGCGTCGGTCAGCGATGCCGCCGCCGAGACCCGGATCTCAGATGACGACCCAGCGCACGAAACAGCCACCGTCGTGAGGACCACCGGAAGCCACAGAAGGCGCACCCTTCTCACCGGCGGCAAGGTAGCAGCGGCCGGCGCTGTGCCGACATCCGACGATCGGCCGGATAGCTGCTTGACTCGGGTCATGTCATCGACGTGGCCGCTGGTCGCCGTTCTGGTCGTCGCGTTCTTCGGGGCGACGTTCCTCGCCGCGTCGGAGACCGCCCTCCTTCGCATCACTCGCGCACGCGCATCAACTCTGCGCCAACAAGCGGGTCGGAGGGGTGCGAAGCTCGCAGCGCTGGTCGCCGACCTTCCCCGAGTTCTCAACACCATTCTCTTGTTGGAGCTCCTCGCACAGATCGCGTCGGCGACCGTGACCGGAGTGCTCGCGGCACAGTGGTTCGGGTCGGTTGGAGTAACGATCGCGTCCATCGTGCTGACAATGCTGCTGTTCATCTATGCGGAGGCGATTCCAAAGACGTTCGCCGTCCGACACGCGGACAGAGTCGCGCTTCGTGTGGCATCGGCCGTCGCGGTCCTCGCCGCGTTGATGAAGCCAGTGGTGTCGGTGCTGGTGTGGCTCGCCGACCTCCAGGCACCCGGCAAGGGGATCGCTGCGTCACCGACGATCACCGAATACGAGCTGCGCTGGTTGGCAAGAAACGCAGCCGCCGAGGGCCAGATCGAGATGACCGACAGGGAGATGATCGAGCGGGCGTTTCGATTCGGAGATCGACGGGCCGACGACATCATGGTCCCGAGAACGGACATCGTTGGGGTTCCTTCAGCCAGCACGATGGAGGAGGCGATCGACGTGGCCATCGAGGCCGGGCACAGACGCCTGATCGTGTACCGGGGCACCCTCGATGACATTCTCGGTGTCGTGTCGTTGCGTGTCCTCGTGGCGGTACCGCCCGACCGGCGGAAGCTCACGGTCGACCACCTCGCTGCCCGACCACTGATCGTCCCCAAGTCGAAACACATCACTGCATTGCTCAGGGAGATGCAGCAAGACGGAACGCACCTCGCGGTCGTCATCGACGAGTACGGCGGGACGGCCGGTCTCGTCACGATCGAGGACATCGCCGAAGAGCTGATCGGCTCTGTCACGGAGGACGAGTTGATCCGCACCGGAGACGGATCATGGTCCGTGGCCGGTCTGCTCCCGGTGGAAGACCTCCAGGAGGCGCTCGGAGCCGACCTGCCGGATGGTGACTGGAACACCGCGGGTGGCCTCGTGGTGGGACTCCTCGAGCGACTCCCCCACCTGGGCGATGAGGTCACCGCCGCCGGCTATCGGTTCGGTATCACGACGATGAGAGGACACCGTATCCACCGGATCGAGGTGACAGCGATCTAGAGACCCGGTGTAAGCACCCTCCCATGCCCTGCAGTGCTGTGAGCTAGAAAGACCCTTCAGGCCCTGACTCTCGTTCC
>CAZWHZ010000071.1:0-8545 GCA_964633745.1 uncultured Acidimicrobiia bacterium | reverse complement strand
GAAGGTGAGGAGCGTGTCCTGACCGAACTGAACGCCGGCTTCAGAGCCGAGGCAAGCCCGGTCGAGCCGCAGCATTTCACGACCGTGTCGGATGGCGTCGACATCGACACGTGGGTGTACCTGCCGGAGGGAGACAGCCCTGTTCCCGTGCTGTTGAACATTCATGGCGGACCGGCAACGCAGTACGGGTTCGGGTTCTTCGACGAGTTCCAGATATATGCCGGTGCAGGCTATGCAGTCGTTGCATGCAACCCGCGCGGTTCGTCGGGGAGAGGCGTCGAGTTCGTGCGAGCTGTGACCGGCGACGGCTGGGGAATCGTCGACACTGCCGATGTGACCGCTGCCCTGGAGGCCTCTTTGGAGAGCTTCGATCGTCTCGACGGTGACCGTATGGGCGTCATGGGCGGTTCCTATGGCGGGTTTCTCGCAGCCTGGCTGATCGGGCAGGATCACAGGTACCGGTCGGCGGTCGTCGAGCGGGCACTGCTGTCGTGGACGTCGTTCTCCGGGACGTCCGATATCGGAGCAACGTTTGGTCGCCACTACCTGGATGCCGTTCCACCGGACGACCGCCTCTGGGAAGCCAGTCCGCTCGCTGCAGCAGACGAGGTGACGACGCCGACACTGCTCATTCAGTCTGAGAACGACTACCGCTGCCCGATCGAGCAGGCAGAACAGTTCTTCATGATGCTGGTGCGCAACGACGTCGACACCGAGTTCGTCCGGTTTCCCGGCGAAGGACACGAGCTATCGAGATCCGGGAAGCCGCGGCACCGCAAGGAGCGCTTCGAATTCATCCTCGACTGGCACGCTCGGCACCTGCGTGCGAACGACGTGCCAGACTAGGACCCATGGAACCGTCACGACTCATCTGGATGGACGGGGAACTCGTACCTTGGGAAGACGCCCGGGTGCACGTACTCGTCCACGCACTGCACTACGGAACCGGAGTCTTCGAGGGGATTCGTGCATACGACACCGTCGACGGGACTGCGGTCTTCCGCCACAGAGAGCATATGGAGCGGCTTCACTCGTCAGCGAAGGCCTACAGCCTGGACCTGGAGTGGACTGTTGACCAGCTCATAGACGCCGCCCGGCTCCTCATCAAGGAGAACGAACTGGAGGCCTGCTACATCCGGCCGCTCGTCTACCTCGGAATGGGCTCGCTCGGTTTGAACCCGACCGGTGTCCCGACGCAGACATCGATCGCCACATGGCGATGGGGTGCCTACCTGGGGGAGGAAGGACTTCGCAACGGGATCAGGGTGCGTGTGTCCTCTTGGCGGCGCCTGGATCATCAGGCCTTCGTACCGAATGCCAAAGGGACCGGTGGGTACATCAACAGCGTGCTCGCCAAGCGGGAGGCGGTCCGGGACGGCTACGACGAGGCGATCCTGCTCAACATGCGAGGGTTCGTCGCGGAAGGTTCAGGCGAGAACCTGTTCGTCATACGAAGTGGTGTGGTGAGCACGCCTCCGGTCTCCGCCGGAATCCTCGATGGCATCACGCGTGCAACCGTCATGGAGGTGCTGCGAGACGACGGCTATGAGGTCGTCGAACGCGAACTGACTCGCAGCGATCTCTACAACGCTGATGAGATGTTCTTCTCAGGGACCGCCGCCGAGGTGACCCCGATTCGTGAGGTCGACGCTCGCCCGGTCGGGACCGGCAGCCCCGGACCCGTCACGAAGCGGGCCCAGGAGCTGTTCAAGGACACAGTGACCGGCCGCATCGAGCGTTACCGTCACTGGCTGGACTTCGTGTAGGAGGCGAATCGGTGGCTCAGCAACCCAACATCGAACTCTCTCGCGACGATCTGCCCCGTTTCGAACTCGGTCCACATGCGGCTGCCTGGTTGCAGGATCGCCCGGGGGAGATCACGGCTCCCGATCAGGCCGAGTGGGGAGGCGCCTTCGGTCGGCCCGGACCTGACACCGGCTGGGCGCTCAAGCTGGTGGCGTCCGCCGGCTTCGATCGTGGGGACCGTCCTGCCGTGCTCGAGAAGATCGTGGCGAACGTTGCCGGAGCGCGAGCCGCAAGGAGTGGACGAGGCCCAACCGCCGAGGACGTCGAGGTCGCACTGACGCTCCTCGGGCTTCGAACAGAAGAACTCCCAGATGAAGTCGCGGCGACATTGGCCGACGTGAGGTCCGCTGCCGTCGACCACGCAGCCCATGAACGCGACAAGGGCCGCTCGTTCATCGAGTCGGTACCGATGAACCAACTCGTGGCGAAGCCCGCGGACATCGTGCGGATGCTGGCTGAATGAAGGTCGTCAGGGTTCAGACCGGAGATCGCATCGCGTATGGGGTTCCGGAGTTCGATGGCATCCGGGTGTATGAAGGCAGCCCGTTCGTTGCGTGGGAGCAGACGGACGCGATGGTGTCCTATGAGGACGCGAAGCTGCTCGCACCCGTGTTTCCGACCAAGGTCGTGTGTGTCGGCAAGAACTATGTTGAGCACGCTGCCGAGTTGAACTCCGAGGTTCCATCCGAACCGTTGATCTTCTTGAAGCCGGCCACGGCAGTGATCGGCCCCGGCGCGCCGATCATCTACCCGAGGGCATCGAGCAATGTGCACCACGAGGCAGAACTCGCCGTGGTGATCGGCAAGGTGGCACACCATGTGCGCGCAGAGGAGGCGGAGCGGGTCATTTTCGGGTACACCGCGGCCAACGATGTCACCGCTCGAGATCTCCAGTCCAAGGATGGACAGTGGACGAGGGCCAAGGGGTTCGACACGTTCTGTCCGATAGGCCCTGCGATCGAGACCGAACTGGATCCGACGGAGGGCTTGTCGGTCCAGGCGCGCGTCAATGGAGCGACGAGGCAATCGGGTTCGACTGCCGACATGGTGTTCGGCGTGCCCGAGATCATCGCCTACATCACCGATGTCATGACACTGCTGCCGGGCGATGTGATCCTCACAGGCACCCCGCCCGGTGTCGGGCCGATACTGCCGGGCGACAGGGTCGAGGTCGAGGTAGAGCGGATCGGCATCCTCGCCAACCAGGTTGCGGCGTCGTGACCGTTCGCGTCCGTATCGCTCCGTCTCCGACGGGGCTACTCCACATCGGCAATCTCAGATCGGCGCTGTTCAATTGGCTGTTCGCTCGCCACGAGGGCGGCGTGTTCATCTTTCGGATCGATGACACGGATGTTGCGCGGTCCCGTGCCGAGTACGAAGAGGACGCTCGGGAGAGCCTTCAGTGGCTGGGTCTCGACTGGGACGAGGGGGTCGGTGTTGGCGGTCCCTACGGCACCTACCGACAGTCAGATCGCCTGGGACGGTACCGAGACGTCGCCGTGGCACTGCTGGACCAGGGACGGGCCTACTGGTGTTTCTGCACACCGGAGGAACTCGAAGCACGACGTGAGCTGGCACGAGCGAAGGGCGGCAGTTCCGGCTACGACGGTACGTGTCGGTTGCTCGACCCAGACGAAGCTGCGACCAGAAGAGCGGCTGGGGAATCGGCCGTGTTGCGGCTCGCCATTCCTCGACCCGGTGAGACCGCATTCGTCGATCTCGTTCGGGGCGAGATGCACTTCGATCATGATGCCGTAGACGACTTCGTCTTGCTCCGATCCGACGGATCGCCCACCTATCACCTCGCCTCGACGGTCGACGATGTGGACTACGAAATCACGCATGTCGCACGAGGAGAGGATCTCCTCTCGTCGACGCCGAAGCACATCCTGCTGACGAAGGCCATGGGAGCGCCGGTAGCCACCTATGCGCACCTGCCGCTCCTGTTCGGTCCCGACGGCAAGAAACTGTCCAAGCGACACGGAGATGTGTCCGTGCATGCCTACCGTGACCAGGGGGTTCTGCCAGAGGCCATGTTCAACTACCTGGCTTTGCTTGGCTGGTCGTACGAACCCGACGTGACCGTGTTCACCAAGGACCAGGCAGTCGAACGATTCACGCTGTCGGATGTTTCGAAGAACCCCGCAGTGTTCGATCCGGTGAAGCTCGAGTGGATGAACGGCGTGTACATCAGAGAACTCGACACATCCGATTTCGTGCAGCGGTCGATTCCGTCCGTTGAGACGACCATGGGGCGAACACTGAGTCCAGATGAACGGCGACAGTTCGAGCAGCTTGCGTCAGAAGTGCAGGAGCGTGTCAAGTCACTCGCAGAGGTACCTCAGATGGTGATGTTCCTCTACAAGGTCGACTACGACGAGACGTCCTGGCAGAAGGTGCTCGGCCACGAGCGGGCACCGGAAGTGCTTGCCGCCGCCGCTGCGGTACTCGCCGACCTCGAGAATTGGGACCGCGATTCGATCGAGCGCGCGCTGCGTGGCATGCTCGAGCATCTGGAGATCGGAGCCCGTCGCGGCCTTCAGCCGATACGGGTTGCGGTCACCGGCTCGTCGGTAAGCCCGCCACTCTTCGAATCGCTCGCTGTCCTTGGCAAGAGAGAAGCCATCCGTAGGCTCCACGACGTGCACGGCGAGCTCTAGGCCGCGCCGCCCGGCCGGTCGCCTATCATGCCTCCGTCCGGCCCCGTCGTCCAGCGGCCTAGGACGCCGGCCTTTCAAGCCGGTAACGCCAGTTCGAATCTGGTCGGGGCTACGATTCGAAACCCCTGCTCAGCGGGGTTCCCTCCATCCAGAGCCCGATGATCGGTGTGTCTTTGGCCACGTGTGGGCCCCGAATGCAGATGATGGCGAGGTCAGACGTCAGAGTTCGAGTGACACTCCCTCGCGTTGCCTGGAGCCCGATTCGCAAGGCAAGTGGGACCGTATTCCGACCTGCCGGCTATGTCGTTGACGAATCCGGCTCTGACCCGTGTGTGCCTTCAATGCCCGGTGGGTGGGTATGGGGCGTGGGATCCTGGTGACGCGATCAGACCTTGTGTGCCATGAGCAGGCGACTGATGTCGGCCGTGGCTGTGGCGGGTGGGGGAGCCGAGGTACGGCCTGGCGTACGCGGCGGGCTTCCTGGGCGCCGTTGGCCGGCTGTCGGTTCGGTCACTCGATGACCGGGTCGACGGCACACCGGATCGGTTCAGGAATGGGTGGTGAATGCCGATGACCTAGGAATGGTTGTTAGGACAGGTCCCATCATGGCTATGGACACTTGCTCGGCGCCGTCCGAACGGGTGGGAGAGCTTGTCCACAGCGATGTCGACCGGGTTGCTGGGCGTACTCGTCGATCCAGGGGTTTGCCGGGTGTCATCTGATGACGTCCACGCCGAGGTTCGGCGGTGTTGGAGCTTTGGTCCGCAGACTTCGGTTGAGTGTGCTGGGGCGTAAGAAGGAATCTTTGGCGGGTTCGTTCGTCGAACGCAGTCGCGGGCTCTATGTGAACTCTCGGTTTTGGCTGAACACCACGGGTGCGGTGGCGATTGCCTCCGTCAGTTTGTTGGAGGGATGGCGGGCGGGGTTTGTGCCCGCCGGGATGGTCGCTGCGATGGCGGTCCACAGCTTGGTGTTTCGGAACGGGAAAAGGCCGACTCGTGACCTGATCATGGATATCACCGTGATGGGCATTTCGCTGGTGTTGATCGGTATTCCCGCGGTAGTGGCGGTGATGGCGGTCGTCTTGACCTTCTTGACTGCTCTTCTCCTCGACCGCCGGACCAGCGTGCTGGTGTCCATCTACCTTCTGGTGTGGGTGGCGGCGGCGTATGCGGTCGATGCTCTTCGGGTCGAGTCGACCCGCCCAGCGTCCAACCCGGTTGCATGGATAGGCGCGGGCACTGTGATCGCAGTCGTGTTGGTGCTCGTGGTGTCTCATCGGGTAATCGGGTTGATCGGCGAGTTGGAGGTCGTGCGCGCCCAGTTTATGGGCGGGGTGGTACACGATCTGCGTAACCCGCTCAGCGCGGTGATAGGAGCCGCTGCGGTGCTTCGTGAGTCGGAACTCGATGAACATGAGAGGGTAGAGATGATCGACATGATCCTCGGCCAGGCAGAGGAGGCCAACCGGATGGTCACAGATCTGCTCGACTCTGCCCGCCTCGATGCTTCAACCCTGGATCTAGCGTTTCAGGTCGTCGATGTGGGCCAGCTGGTCGCGGAAACCTTGATGACTATGACAGTTGCTCATGAAGGTCCTACCGTCGATTCTGTGTTGCCGGATCGTCCGATCATGGCCTGGGCCGACCCGATGCGCGCCAAACAGGTGGTCCAGAATCTGGTGAGCAACGCCGGCCGCTACGGCGGCAGCCGCATCAGGGTGATGATCGAGAACCGGAAGGATGCGGTAGCGGTTCAGGTGGTCGATGACGGCCCGGGGATTCCCCAGAGTGAGCAGGAAAGCATCTTCGCACCATTCTCCCGGGCGCTACAGGGTCGCAAGCAGACAGCGTCGGTGGGTCTCGGCCTTTCGGTCGCTCGACGACTCGCCCGCCTCATGGGCGGCGATCTCGTCTACCGACATGTCGGCGGCGACAGCGTCTTCGAACTGACCGTTCCCCTTCCGACGCAGCCTCTTGCTTTCGAGATCGCTGAGAGAGCCGGCGCTGTCGCGACCGACCCTGCCGAGGTATGGCCCGGTGCCGAAGATGTTCTGTTGACTGATCCGCCAATCGAGCCTCGGTACCTAGCCGCACAGTAGCCTCGACCTGCATTCCCTCGTTGAGGGGGTTGGGGGTTCCCGATGGGTCGCGCCGGCCGGACAGCACTCTGATTCGACGGTCGCCTGTAGCTCCAGCCGCCGCCTAACGGGTCTGTTGCATCACCGGTTGGAATGCAGGCCGATGTCGGCGAGCACGGCTGCATCCGGGTTGCGGCGCATACTCGTCGGGCAAAGGCCGCTGGGATACGCCATTCTTCCTGCGGTTGACGATCAGACAAGAGGGTCTGACGTGACGATGAGCTCTCAGAGCACAACTCCCCAAAGGAGTAGCTCGATGGCAAAGCAACAGCCCGCCCATCATGCCCGCCGACAGCGCACTCGAGACAGCGCCGGGGATTCGAGTGCGGGTAGCCTGGGACGATGAGGAACCGGGTTCGCGACCTTCTGGACCGCGTACGACAGAGTCTCTTCTTCATACCGGCGCTGATCGTCGGCGGCTGTGCCGGCCTGGCCCGCACGCTGCTGTGGGTGGACGGCAGCGGATCGCTGGATGGACTTCCGGTTCTGTCGACCACCGTCGCCAGCGCCCGGGTGATCCTGTCGACCATCGCCGGTGCCACCATCACCGTTGCCGCCATCGTCTTCTCGATAACCGCTCTCACGGTGCAGCTGGCGGCAAGCCAGTACTCGCCCAGGATCCTCGGGGTTCTGTTCCGGGATACGTTCCAGCAGATAGTCATCGGGATTACCACGGGCACGTTTGTCTATTCGCTGTTTGTCCTGGCCGCGGTACGCCTTCCGTCGAACGGAGTCGACCAATCCAGCCCGAGCGTCTCTACGACCGCGGGCATCATCCTGGCGGTTCTCGCCATGCTCCTCATCGTCGGCTTCCTCAACCACGTGCTTCAACGGATCGAGGTCGGCACACTGATCCGAGGGATCGCGGACACCACTACCCATGAGGTCCGACGGGAACTTCCCGAGCATCTCGAGGCGAATCCCGAAACTGCACTCGCGGTGGACCAACTGTCGGGAGAGCCGTCCCTGCGGGTCAGAGGAACGACGAAGGGCTGGGTCACCTCCATAGACAACGGACAGCTGCTCGATGCCGTTGACGACGGCGGTGTGCTGCGAGTCGACGTGGAGGTCGGAGATTACGTGCACTCTGGCACCATTCTGGCCACCGTGTGGACACTTGATCCTCCATCGGGCCTCGAGAGCGCCATCAGGGGGGCGATAGGCACCGGGACGAATCGGAAGATCGAAGGCAACCCCGGGTTCGGACTGAGGCTGTTGAGCGAGATCGCCCTGCGGGCACTGTCGCCCGGTATCAACGACCCGGCGACAGCAGTGGACGTCGTGACTCATCTTGAAGAGCCCCTCGGCGAGGTCCTCACCCGCGATCTGCCGCACCGGGTGATCAGCGACCGCGAGAACAATCGCCGTCTGTTCCGCCCGGACCGTCCCGATCGGGACGACTACATCCGCGCGGCCCTGCAGGGAATCCGCTTGATTGCCGGGGCCCAACCGGAGGTGATTAGCGCGATCATCGATCTCGCCCACAACCTCGTGTCGCTGCTCCCCGAGTCTGAGGCTGGAAGAGGAGACTCTCTTCGGCGGGAGGTGCGTCTCCTCCTCCAGCATGCCGAACGTGAGCTGCCCGACGACGACGTGAAGCTGCTCAGGAGACGCGCCGAGAAGCATGGTTTGGTACCGGAACCCGGAGACTGACCCTCGACCCCTACCCCGATCCTCAGCCACCCGGATGATGCGCTACGGAGCACGCGATTCAGCCGCCAAGCGATCACTGGTCGAAGCGGCAGCCGAGGCGACCTTCTCCACACTGGCCGACCGCCCCGATCGCCCTATTCCCGAGCGATACGACGCCACTCCACGAATAGCGCACAGTGTCGCCTGATCATCGTCGCGACCAATCGAGCGGTCCGGCCGACCCCGACCTACCCGTCTTCGGGGGTGATGGGGGAGGCGGTGTTGAAGAAGTAGTCGATGAGGGCTG
>CAZWHZ010000070.1:0-8605 GCA_964633745.1 uncultured Acidimicrobiia bacterium | reverse complement strand
GCGCCCGCAACACCGATGTCATCCCGCATGACCGGGATGGTACCTGGAGGTTCTCAGTTGTCGGTGGGAAGACTGCAACGCGGCTCGCGGCGACTGAGGCCGAGCCTGCTGTCAGCTGTGAACTGTCGGCTGTCCACAGCGAGCTTCGCCGGCTCAGGCGTTCGCGATGGGCTCCTCGACTTCTTCGAATTCCACTCCGGCCGGTGTCGCAAGACGCACCGTGAAACAGAATCGGGAACCCGTCGGGAAGCGGTGCTCGTACCAGAGGTCACCGCCCATCGCCTGCGTGAGTTGGAGGGCGATCGGCAGTCCGAGACCAATCCCCTGATCGGACCGCGCATCGCCCTTGGACCGTTGTTCGAATCTTCCGAACACACGATCAACGTCATCGTCCTGAATGCCCGGACCGTTGTCAGACACAACCACGAGGTAGCGATGCCCGTACGGGCTTCCCTCGATGAGCACCTGATCGCCGCCGTACTTCATGGCGTTCTCGTAGAGATTCCTCAGTACCTGGACAACCCGCCTACGGTCGGCGTACACCATCACCCCTCCGGGAATGGCAACTGAAGACTCTCGTTTCGATCCCGGAGGGTTCACCAGGCTCACTACCTCATGGGCGAGCGGTACGAGTTCGAACTCCTCCGGACGCAACGGCAACCTTCCTGCCTGGAGGCGTGGCAGCACGAGGATGTCCTCGACGAGTTCGTGAAGGTGCCGCGCCTGGGAACGGATGATGTCGAGAAACTCATCGACTTCGCTCTCGCTGCTCGTGCGCCACGACTCTTTGAGCGCCTCGGCGAAGCCGGCGATCGATGTGAGCGGGGTACGTAGTTCGTGACTGACCATGGAGACGAATTCGTTCTTCATCTCCTTGGCCCGTTCGGCCTCCGCGGTCGCCGCGGCCTCACGCTCGCGGGCGGCTGCGTTCGACCGGAGTGCCCACGCCACCGCGGAAACAGCCATGACGAGCGCGACACCGGCC
The DNA here is from genome assembly GCA_964633745.1 of uncultured Acidimicrobiia bacterium. Taxonomy (GTDB): domain Bacteria; phylum Actinomycetota; class Acidimicrobiia; order Spongiisociales; family UBA4744; genus CAYLHS01. The sequence continues at coordinate 7,620 of CAZWHZ010000070.1, read as the reverse complement.
ACGAAGCTCAGCATCTCGCGCCTTTCATGATGGCTGTATCGTCACACCGCCCTGATGAGTTGAGGCAAACCGACCGGGTCGTGATCGCTACTGAGGATCCCCGTACAACGATGAAAGACTCACACGCGCCTCCTGTTCGAGGAGCTTCTGGTGATACGAGGCGGCGTCGACAACGGCTGCGATCGGGAACTCCACGAGTCGCAGGGTTCGCGCGACCTGCGGGGTGAATTGGCCTGACCGGCGCGAGGCAAGCGCGAGGATACCGATCACCTCTCCGCGCGAACGGAGACTCATTGCGAAGAACGACGGCCAACCTTCACCGGAGTCGTTCCAACCAAACCGAGGCGGCTCGGGGAACCAGACACCCAACTCGTCCGGCCCGATTTTCACGTGTGACAGCTGATCGAGGTGTCCGGCAACGAGACGTTTGAACGCGTCGAACTCCTCGCGCGAGACGGGGCTCTCGAGGCGGGCGGCCATCCTCTTCTCCGAAGCGAGAGCGATTGCGGCGACGTCGTACCCGACGAAGCGCCGCAGGATCTGAAGAAGTTCGCCAAGTGTGCCCGCGAGGTCGCCCGGTCTGGTCGCCATCGAGACGATGTCGTTGATGATCGTTGCATCGAACAGCTTCCGGTCGAGCAGTTCGGTGACACGCGCAAGCACTTCGACCGTGTCGAGTTGTTTCGGTTCCTGAACACGGTTGAGATCGGACAATGCCCGGGTGGCCCTCGCTGAACGAACTGCACCGACGAGGTCCTGACCGAGTGACTCCTTGGTCAAGTACCCGTCGGCTCCGGACTTCTCACTCCAATACCGGTCCTCCGCCGAGTCGAGCGCTGTGAGGATCAGCACAGGAGTGTGCGCAACCGAGTAGTCCTCCTTGATGAGCCGGCAGACGACGTAGCCGTTCATTTTCGGCATACGGATGTCGAGCAACACGAGGTCGGGCAGCTCGGAGTAGAAGACCTGGATGGCCTCGAAACCGTCGCTGGCGGTTACGACGTCGAAACCTGCCTCCGTCAGCAGCGATGTGACCGCGGCCCTGATGACCGGGCTGTCGTCGGCGACGAGGACTTTCACTGACCCATCTCCATCGATGCGCCCGTCCGGAGATTGATCAGCGATGAGAGCGTCGACACGAGCAAACCTTGACGCAGGTCGGACTTGTCGAGGTAGGCGTCGACGCCTGCCTCCCATGCTCTCGACTGATCGGCCGCCGTCGCAACCGCTGAAACCATGATGACTGGCAACGCCGGAAGACGCCGTCTGACGGCGGACACCAACTCAACGCCGTCGGGACCCGGCATGGCGAAGTCGACGACGACGGCGTCAAATCTGCCCGCTTCGAGCAGCTGGAGGCCTTCCTCCGCGTTCCGTCCAACGGTCACCTCATACCCCTGGCTGCCGAGCACGGCGGCGACAAGCTGCCGGACGCCCTTCGAGTCGTCGACGACGAGCACCTTGAACCGCGTGCCTGTCGGGATCGGGACCGACTGGATCTGATCCGAGAGACGATTCGGATCGACGATAGCGACGACTTCGCCACCGCCCAGCACGGCTGCGCCGGTCAGGTAGGGAGCGCCCGCGAGGACGGGACCGAGGCCCTTGACGGCGACTTGTCGCCGACCCACCACCTCGGGAACCGTGACTGCGGCCCTTCCTGCCCTGGTCGCGAACACGATGATCTGGTTGGCCTCCTCCGGGCCCCCGGCGCCGATCGCGGCACCAAAGGAGCTGATCGGCATGCGCCTGCCTTCCAGGACGAACTCCATGCGGTCCTTGCCCGGACGGACTTCGGCGCCGGCCGTGGGAATGATCGCGACAACAGTCGCCGCCGGCACACCCCATATCCTCCCCGCGGATCGCAAAAGGACGAGATCCTGAAACGACCAGGAGAGCGGAAGGGTCAGCAGCACCGACGTACCCTTGCCCGGCCGCGACTCCACGGAGATCCCGCCGTTCACATCTTCGATCAGTTCAGCAACAAGTGACAGTCCTACCCCGTCACCACTCAGATCGGACGGTTCGGCCACGGTCGAGAACCCGGATTTGAACAACAGGCCCGACAGGTCGGAACCAGGCTGTCCGACGTCCAGGCCCTTTTCGGTCGCGACCTCGCGCACCGCTTCCCAGTCGATGCCGCGCCCGTCATCCTCGACGGAGATTCGCAACTGACCGTCCATATCCGAGGCCCGAACCACGATGCGGCCGGCCGCCGGCTTGCCGATGCTCTCCCGCTCTTCAGGAGGCTCGATGCCGTGATCGACCGCGTTGACGACCAGATGCCGCAAGGGCTCGCGCAGATGCTGGAGGATCTGCCGGTCGACTTCTACGTCGCCACCGCCCAGCTCGATGTGCACTTCCTTGCCCGTCCGTCGGGCGAGGTAGTGCACGAGCTGACCGAACGTCGAGGTTATGACCGCGAACTCTTCGGAGACCAACTCCAGCGCACGATCCTGAAGGTCCCGAACCGCTTCGTCCATCGCCTGGACGGCCGCCTCCCACCGGGCGGCCAGCGACGCTACCTCCCTCGGGTTTCCCGCGGTCAAACGCAGCGCTCGCACGGCGTCGGACAGAGCGCTCGCATCGAGTCGCGCCTCCGTCGTGCGGTTGATCATGCGATACAGCTTGTTCGTGTCGACGCGAGTCGCCGATCCGATCAGTCCCTGCTCCACAGCGGACAGGAGGCCGCCGAGATCCGGGTGTGGGTCAGTCTCTGCAATCGGAACAGGGGTTGGTTCGGGTGTGGGTTTCGCGCTCGGCTTGAGTGCTGCTACCGCAGCCTCCAGCTTCGGTGTTCCCTCGACCGGATTCGCCTCCATGGTGGGCAGGAGCAGCGCCGCGACGTTGCCAACGCGCGACGCGAAATCCGCCACATCACCATTGAACGAGCTGTCGACGATCGAACGCCATGCCACTTCGAGGGCCTCACCGGCATCGCCGAGGGCATCGAAGCCCATCATCCTCGCCGATCCCTTGATGGTGTGCCCGTCGCGCAGCAGGTCGGACGCCTTGTCCCGGCTTACCCCGGACGCGCCCAGCTCGTGAGCACCCAGAACCAGATTCTCGCTCCGCAAGGTCAGTTCCTCACGGAAAATGGCAAGCAACTCTGCGTCGCCGCTCAGGTCCACTCCTGCACCTTCTTCCTGATCACCTGAGATATCGGCGGCGTATCGAGGCGACTTGAGCGCTCGCTTCGCTCGCCGACTTCGGTTTTCGGTAGTCAGTTGTCGGTAGGAACGCAACGCGGGCGCGTTCCGCCACCAGAAGGGCGACCAGTCACCAAGAACCGGCAATGGCTTGCACAATCACGAAGGACGCGTTCGGCGTGCAAACTCCAATCGCCATCAACCGATCCCAGCACGCGGACCGACCCACCACGAGACCGTAGGGCGAGCGTTCTTACCGAGAACCGACAACCGAGAACTGACAACCGGGAGTGAGCTCAGGTCACTCCCACTCGATGGTTGCTGGCGGTTTCGACGAAATGTCGTAGGCGACTCGGTTGATTCCGGGAACCTCGTTGATGACTCGTGACGAAATGTGCTCGAGCACGTCGTACGGAAGGCGAGCCCAGTCGGCCGTCATCGCGTCTTCGGAGGTAACTGCACGCAGAATCAGCGGGTAGGCATAGGTGCGGCCATCTCCCTGCACCCCAACCGTTCGCACTGCGGGCAGCACGGCGAACGACTGCCACAGTTCGCGGTAGAGGCCCGCCCTCCGGATCTCCTGCGTGACGATCGCATCGGCAGCACGGAGCACCTCGAGTCGTTCCCTCGTCACTTCACCGATGACACGCACGGCCAGCCCTGGCCCGGGAAACGGTTGCCGCCACACGATCTCTTCCGGAAGTCCGAGTTCCGCACCGATCGCGCGCACCTCGTCCTTGAACAGATCTCGAAGTGGCTCGACGAGATCGAACTGCATGTCATCTGGAAGGCCCCCGACGTTGTGGTGGCTCTTGATCTTTGCGGCGTCCTTGGTACCCGACTCGATGATGTCCGGGTAGAGCGTCCCTTGCACCAAGAACGGCGTGTCGGTCAGTTCGGCTGCGACCTCCTCGAACACACGGATGAACGTCTCTCCGATGATCTTGCGCTTCACCTCGGGATCCTCCACGCCGGCGAGACGATCGACAAAGCGGTCGGACGCATCCACCTGGATGAGGTTGATGCGGAAAGCCTCCCGGAAGGTGGCATCGACTTGCTCCGCTTCACCGGCCCGAAGGAGGCCGTGATCGATGAAGACGCAGGTGAGTTGGTCACCGACGGCATGGTGGACGAGTGCAGCGGCCACCGACGAGTCCACCCCGCCAGACAGCCCGCAAATCACCTTCGAATTGCCGACCTGGGCCCGGATGGCGTCGACCGACTGCTCGATGATCGAGTGGCTCGTCCACGAAGGACGAGCCTTGCACACATCGAACAGAAATCGTTTGAGGATGTCGCCGCCGTGTGGGGTGTGCACGACTTCAGGGTGGAACTGGACACCGAACACTTGTCGGTCTTCCGACTCCATCGCCGCCACCGGTGATCCGGGCGTTGAAGCAACGACACGGAATCCGTCAGGCGACGCGACGACCGCGTCACCGTGGCTCATCCATACGTCCTGATGGACCGGCAACCCTCCGAGAAGCAACGACCGGCCGGTCACCTCGAGCGGTGTCTTGCCGTACTCGGCATTCGCGGTCCGCTTCACGACGCCACCGAGAGCCGAAGCGATCAGTTGGTGCCCGTAGCAGATACCGAGCACCGGAATGCCGGCCTCGATGATGCGGTGATCGATGTCGTAGGCATCGTCGGAGTAGACGGACGCCGGACCACCCGAGAGGATCACGCCGACCGGTCGCTTCTCGAGAACTTGTTCCACCGAGATATCACGCGGCACGATCTCGGAGAACACGTGCGCCTCTCGAACACGACGAGCGATCAACTGGGCGTACTGGGCACCGAGGTCGACGACCACAACCCTGTCGAAGTCGCCCGACGATGCCTGCCCGTACTGCATGTCAGGCCATTCCGACACGCTGTGACTTCTGCAGCGCCTTGCCTTCGGTCTGGAGCGACGGTGCGATCATCACCTCCGCTTTCTGGAACTCTTTGAGGTCGCGAAAACCGGTCGTCGCCATCGACACGCGCAGAGCCCCAAACAGGTTCCTGCGGCCGTCGTTCTCGTGGGCCGGTCCGGTGAGGATCTCTTCGAGGGTCCCGAGCGTTCCAACCTGGACGCGGGTGCCACGCGGCAACGTCGGATGGAAGGTCGCCATCCCCCAGTGAGAGCCACTTCCCGGGGCCTCCGCCGCGGCAGCGAGTGGGGATCCGATCATCACGGCGTCGGCTCCGCAGGCGATCGCCTTGGCAATGTCGCCGCCACGACGCATGCCGCCGTCCGCGATCACGTGGACGTAGCGGCCGGTCTCATCGAGGTAGCGGATTCTGGCTCCAGCCGCATCGGCTATCGCGGTGGCTTGTGGGACTCCGATACCCAGAACGCCACGTGTCGTGCACGCGGCGCCCGGTCCCACACCGACGAGTACCCCTGCTGCGCCGGTCCGCATCAGGTGCAACGCCGTCGAATAGGAAGCGCACCCACCAACGATCACGGGAAGCTCAAAACCGGAGATGAACTCGAGCAGATCCAGGGGTTCGGACCTGGTCGAGACGTGCTCGGCCGACACGACGGTCCCTTGCACCACGAGAATGTCGAGTCCGGCCTTCACGGTGAGAGCGGCGTAGTCGCGAACCCGCTGCGGAGTCACGCTCGCGGCGGTAATCCCGCCCGACGCCTTCATCTCCTCGATGCGGCGACCAACCAGTTCGGGATCGATCGGCGCCGTATAGATCTCCTGCATCCGGCGAGTCGACTCCTCGTTGGGGAGATCTGCGATCTCCTCGAGCAGCGGGAGCGGATCGTCGTACCGGGTCCAGAGGCCCTCGAGATTGAGTACCCCCAGTCCACCGAGCCGGCTGATCTCGACCGCCGTTGCCGGACTGATCGCGGAGTCCATCGCCGAGCCGAGCATCGGCAACTCGAAGCGGAAGGCGTCGAACTGCCAGGAGATATCGACGTCCTCAGGATCGCGGGTCCTCCTGCTCGGCACGATCGCGATGTCATCGAACCCGAACGCCTGACGTCCCGTCTTGCCGATACCGATCTCGATCTCCACGAGGCTCCCTCCGCTCCGGTTGGGGCAGGCTACCAGTGGGACGAGCTTGGCTCGCAGTTCGCAGCTGACGGCTGACAGCCACCAGCGCGCGACCACATCGGTGTCGACTACCGATAGGACGAGTCGTTTCCGTACCTGCACCACGCGGTGAGGGCCCGCTCCGCGAGCCCGTTCTCAGCTGTCGGTTTTCGGTTCTCGGTAGGAACGCAGACACGACTTCGGAGTAGGTGCCCTACCGAAGAACAAGAACCCAGAACCGGCTCGCGGAGCGAGCCTCTTGTTTCCTCCCCCAGGAGGGCGAAGCCCGACGTTGGGGGAGGTGGCGTCGAGCATCAGCTCGACGCCGGAGGGGGTGGTACCCACCAACCCAGCTCTGACCACCCTCACCGCCAGCGGCACCCACAGGACTGCCGGCATGGGCACGAGCCTACACCCAGGACCCGCTAGCCTTCCCGGCTGTGATCCAGGAACCCGACCAGCAACGCCGATTCACCTACTGGGACTTCGTCGTCGTGTTTCTGGCGGGACTGTTCGTCTCGCTCGCCGTCACAGTCGGCGCGATGGTGTGGATGACGATCACATCGGGCCAACTTCCCGATGTGCTGACGGGTGTGCCGGCTCGCATCGTTTTCTGGGTCGTTCTGCCTTCCCAGATCCTCGGTCAGCTCCTCGCCCTTGCATGGATCTCTCACCGACATGGAACCGGCAGCTTCTCAACCGACTACGGTCTCACCGTCCGGTTCCAGGACTCCTGGTTCCTGATCGTCGGAGGAGTGCTTCTGCTTGGGTTGGGCCTCGCACTGAAGCCCCTTGCCGACGCTCTCGGGGTCAACCAGAACCCTCAAGACATCGTTCAGGCCGTCGCAGAGATCTCGGACCCTGCCTCCCGCGTCGTGGTCTTTCTCGGCGTTGTCGTGCTCAGCCCGCTCGTCGAGGAGTTGTGGTTCAGAGGGTTGCTGCTCCGCACCTTGCGCCAGAGGGAGTTCACCCCGACGGCATCCGTCCTCATCCAAGGGATGGTGTTCGCCCTCTTCCACCTGTTGGACGGCGGGGCGCTCGCCGGTGCGCTCGTCGTGATTCCCGAGCTCTTCGTCGTGGGATCGTTCCTCGGCTATCTCGCGGTACGGTCGGGCAAGCTCAGTCAATCCTTCTTCACGCACGCCGGCTTCAACCTGGTGACGACACTGGCGCTGTTCTACATGCCAGGATTGGGCATCTAGGACCGCTCCGCGGTCCGTTTTCGGTTCTCAGTTCTCGGTAGATCACGACCAACCGACCGGTTCTACCCACAACCCAGAACCGAAAGCCGACGACCGAGGGCGCAGCGTGAGCTGTGCCCTCTCAAAAGCCCATCTTGTCTCTGACCGTGCGCATCGATCGCTCCGCTCGTTCCCGGGCGATCAGGGCGCCTCGACGCGTGACCTCGGCAACCTCCGCATCGTCGAGCGCCTCGT
>CAZWHZ010000069.1:0-8629 GCA_964633745.1 uncultured Acidimicrobiia bacterium | reverse complement strand
ACCTGCTCCGTGTGGTGCACACTCCACACCACCGTTCCCAAGCCACCTATTCCGGGGATCTCGACCGCCGGCATCCTGACTTCCACGGTCGCCGTCACCAGTCCGCCGCGTCCCGTATCACCGTCGACACTGACGGTCACGTCGGCGGGATCGACTCCGTAGTTGCGTGCCACCAGGTCGGCGCTTGCGGACACGTCCACAGCGGTCGCGGCGATCGCCGTCGTGCGCGCCGCGTTCCTCGCAATCTCCCGAGCCATGATCTGACGCTCAACCCATGGAGCAAAGCTCAACACGAGCACCACTGCGGGTATCAGCAGCAACCCCACAGCGGCCGCGAACTCCACCGGCACTGACGCCCGATCGCTCATGGAGCTACCTCCTTCACACTGCTTGCCGAAATCTGAAACGACCAGTCCGGTATACCAACCACCCACGACGCGAATGTCACGTCCGCAGACGCGAGCACTACCACCCCGTCGTCCTGGCACCACGTGAGCACACCGTCGCCCATCGAGCCACCAAGGAGGTTGCGGAGCATCGACTCGGCCGCCTGCTGGCAATCGGAAGCATCCGCAGCCAACCGCGCTCCCGCGCGAGCACCCTCGGCCAACGCCCCGCGCACGACGCCCTTGCCGTACTGAAACACGATCAAGTTGGCGAGCACAACGAACAGGAACAGTGCAAGTCCCGCCGTCGCAACGAACTGCGGCGTCGAGAAACCTGACTCCCGCCGGCTCAGCCGAGGAGTTGGGTTCTGATCCACGCGACGATGTCGAGACCGAGCGCCTGCAACGCAGCCCAGATCGCGATCAGCGCGAGGATCGCGAGTGCTGCATTGCCGAGCAGCTCGGCCGTGTTCAGGCCTCGCTCGTCCTTGTGCACCATCCAGATCCACATACGGATCATCTCCTTTCCCTATAGGCCACCAAATACGATCCTCGGAAGGGGAGCAGCGACGAAGAGCAACATGATCGGAGCGAGAATCGCGATCGTCGGGATGAGCATCGCTGCCCTCCGTTTCGTTGCCATCCGTCTGATCGCTTCTCTGCGCGCCTCTCGAACGTCCTCGCTCAACGCGAGCAGCGCCCCGGCGAGGTCCGCCCCCCGCTCTTCCGCAGACGACAGCAGCCAGTAGGTTCTGGCCACGTGCGATTCGGGAGTTGATCGAGCTGCAGCCGCAAGTGCCTCTGATGCCGGCACCCCGCTCCGGTGAAGGCGCAGCACCTCGTCGAGTTCCGATGCCATCGCCCCGACCCCGCGGTCCACTACATACCGAACGGCCTGCACAACGCCACCGCCTACTCGAACCCGCATCGCAAGCAGTTGGTTGACCGTGTACACCTCGATCCGCAGTCGGGTCCTGCGGCTCTCGATTGCCCGATCCAGTCGTCCACGCCAGCGAGTCGCACCCACGACTCCACCTAGACCCGCCACCGCGAGTGCACTCCCCACGCTCATCCCGAGAACAACGGCCACCGCAAACCCAAGACCGATCCACACGACCGTCGACGACAGCTGGCGCAGTCGGTAGACCGACAATCGTCGCTCCTCCGGGACGTCGGGGAACAGATTGGATTGCCGCAGCTTGAGGCGCATCTCGTTTTCACCGGCTTCACCCACCAGACTGCCTAGGCGAGTCGACAACCTGTCGAGGAACACACTCAACGGTCCTCCGGGCGCCGGGGCAAGCTCCGGTATCCCACCCAGACTCACGATGCTCGCCACGCTGTATGGCCGGACCCTCGGTCCCAGGCGTCGCGAAGGCTTCACGAGAAGCGAGGCCGCGGCAGCAGCAGCGACGCCGGCACACAGGACAGCTGCAATGATCACTCGGCGCCTCCCGCAAACACTCGTGGTTCCTCAGGCTCTCGTCCGAGTCGTGCCACAAGGAGCATGCCGATCGCACTCAGTGCGGCCCCGATCACAACCACCAGCACTCCCGCTGCACTCCGGTAGAAGTCCCGAAACGCTCCTTCGCGCACCGTCAAGGCAACCAGTACCAACCACGGCAGCACGAACACCGCTCGAGCGTTGATCTTCTGCTCAAGTGCCTGGGTACGGATCTCCTCCAGTGCCCACAGATCCCGCGTCGCGGCCTCAGCGAGATCCTCGAGAATCTGCGGGACGATCGCCCCTCCACGCTCGTGAGCGAGCACCAGAATCTCGATGACTCGATCCGATGCTGGATCAGCCAGATCAGCTTTGACGATCTCCAACGCGGGCACCACTCCCACCGTGCGAGCCATCAGTGGAAACCCTGCAAACGCTCTCTGAAGGGGCGCCGGCCCGCGCTCTGCAAGGCGGTCCAAAGCGCGGGCCAGCGACATCCCCGATGCGACCGACGCGATCAGATCTCGCAAGCCGTCGGGCCACGCCTCCGCGACCTCATCCAACCTGCGGGCCCTGCTCCGAGCGAACGCCAGCACTGGAAGCGACGCCGTCGCGACTGAGGGAAAGAGGGAGATCACGAGGCTCTTCGTGACCGCGACGAACACCCCGACCGACACGAAGGTGACAACGAGCACCATGCCGATGAAGAAGGCCGGCGACATCTCGGTCCCGGCCTGAACGAGCCACGCCTTCAGCCCGATACCACTTCCCGACGCGCGTCGGGCCCGAACGAACCGAACCCCGCCGATCGACGCAACGGCCATCATCACGAACACCCCCGACGAAAGCGCTGCAAGGAGCATCACAGCGGCGACACCCTTCCTTCGAGCAGCGACCTCAAGGTCATCCCCCCCGGCAGGACACGCCGGATTCGTCTCGTGACATCATCAGGCGGGAATACCCCCGTCCAATCGAGCGGACTGCTCAGATCGTCCCTCACGAATAGAGGCTCCGTCGTGAAGTCGTTTCCCAGGCTCGGAACCACAGACAGGATCTCCACAACCCGTCGCCTCAATCTCTTCCCTTCGCGGGAGATACCGTCACGGTCGAGGTGTACGACGAAGTCGATCGATGACGCGAAGACGTTCCTGACCACCCCTTCGGTCACGTTCTCACCCGCCATCAACGCTGCGTTCACAAGTGCCGAGAGCGCCTCTCGTGCCGAGTTCGCGTGGACCGTGCACGAGAACCCACACCCTGCATTCACCGCCCTCGTCAACTCGAACGCCTCCGACCCCCGTACTTCACCAACGACGATGCGATCGGGCCGCATTGCCAAAACGGTCTTGACAAGGTCTCGCAAAGAGATCGCCCCTGTTCCATCGAGGGAAGGGGGTCTCGCCTCGTAGTACGAGCCGTGGACGATCGGTACGTGGAGCTCGCGCACCTCTTCACAACACCGGAGACACGTGCCCGCGGCAACCGCCGCCATAAGTGCGGCCAACAGCGATGTCTTCCCCGCGCCGGGTGGTCCGGACACAACAACGGAGCTGTCCGTCCTGGCGATGGTCCAGAGAAGACCTGCTGCCGGCAGTGTGAGCGAACCCAGCTCTACGAGCGATCCCAGCGTCTCTCGACGCAGGGCATAGCGCCGGATCGTCACCGAGAGTCGGTCCGACACCGGAGGCATCACGGCGGTCAGCCGAGCTGAGTCATCGAGTACACGTGCCTGCACGATCGGGTTTGCAGCGTCGAGGTGCCTATCGGTGTCAGCGAGGAGTCGATCAACGACACGGCGATTCTCCTCCTCGGTCGTTGGGCTCCCTAGCGCGTGGAGAGCGCCATCGCGGATGAACGACACCCGATCGCCTTCGATGAAGACTTCCTCGACCCCCGGATCGGAGAGAACGTTGGTGAGGGCTCCGAATCCGGCAACTGCGTGGAAGACACGCTCGATCATCTCGCCAGGGTCCGCGAGATGCCTCCCTGCCCCGCGATCCGCCTGCCGTCGGTACGCGTCGACCGCTTCGGTGACTGCCAGGCGCGTCTCGTCGAGATTGACGCCGACATCGAGCTTCCTGCGTTCGATGAGCTGGATTGCAGAGGCTCGGATCTCCTCGTAGGCGCTCATCCTGCAACTCCGTTGGCGAGGCTGACCACACCGCGCGAGAACGGGCCTCGAGATACGAGGCCACCTTCCCACGCTGCCCGACGCACCCTTCGATCCTCCGGAAGGAACCCGATCTGTGAAGGCACGAACGCGCGCTGTATCTCGCGGGCAACTTCACTTCGCACGAACCCACCCGCGGGGACCCTGTTGAGTACCAGCACGAGACGGGCAGACCTGTTGATTGCCCTCACTTCCGCTGCCCAGTCCAAGAGCCGCGACACACCGTTTGGTGTGGCAACCCCCACCCCAAGCACCGTGTGGGCACCAGCAACGAGTCTCCTGGCGAGGCGGAAGCGACCGTCGCCAGGAAGTCGCTCGATGCCTGAGCTGATGTCCGCCACGACTGCATCCGCCTGTTTCGCCAGATCGTCGACCGCCGACGACACATCCACTGTGCGAAGCTCCGCCCAGTCCCGAGGGTTCGGGATCCCGCACACCACATCGAAGCCTGCTGTGCCGTCGACTTCGAGTTCCTCGCCTCTCCTCGATTGGTCCACCAACGTTCTGAGATTCGGAACGACGGGAAGCCCCAAGCGTTGCGCGATTGATGGGGCGACGTCATCGGCGTCAACCAACGCGATCCGGCTGCCTCCTCTGTGGAGCGCAGCAGCCAGACCAATTGCGACTTCGGTTGACCCCGTACCGCCGAACGGTCCCCCCACGACAAGGATCCGCCCCGCCTCCGGCGCGGATCCTCCCTCCGCCCGCATCCCTGCCGGCCGCAGTGACTGCATCTGACCGATTCGGCGCACGAACTCCTCAGGTTCCGAGGCGGCCTCGATCACCCCGTCGACGCCAAGGTCGAGGAGCCCCAGTCTGCCCTCTGGAAAATCGGTTCCGTCGTACACTCCAAGGACCTTCGCCGAGTGTGAGTGGACCTCCTCTACGAGACGCTTGCTCAAAAACGACGTCGTGTCGTCGACGACCAGCACCTCAAATCCGTCGATCGCCACCTCTTCCGGCCTCAGAACGCGAGCCTTGACGTGGAGACCTCCGTGATCCACCGCGTGGCGATGCAGTCGAGCCGCCCAGTCTCTTGGCGACAGTACGAGCAGGACGACAGGATCGGTGGTCATGGCTCGCTCGGATAGACCATCGCATCAGGCGAATCGGCTCCGGTCGAGCGGATGATCTCGAGTGATCCTTCCGACATGGCTGCAGCCACGGACAGCACCTCGTCGGCATCGAGTGCCAGCGTCACCGAGTAACTCGATCCGAGTGCCCCCGACTCGTCAGACACAGACAGCACTTCCGCCCCGACGAGCACATACCGCGCAGTGCCCGAACCGGACGCCACCACGTCGACGCGGTCGCCCCGCTTGAGGAGTCCCCCCACGGCGTGTTCCCTGTCGATTGGGATGCTCATCGCCCGCTTGCCATCAGTCTTCGTCGTCAGGTCGGTCTTCGACAGAAGTGTTCCTGCCGGAATCGTCCGAACAACCACCACGCCCGGATCAAGGTCAGTCGCCGACACCAATGCTCGTTGCACCGACTCCTCTGCATGAACGGGCGTGAACGTCACATCAGCAACATGGAGAAGTGACCCCGCTACGAGGTCGACATCGGCGACCGCGACGTCCACCGTGTGCTGTTGCGAACGAAGGAACGCGAAATTCAGAACAACGGCGACCATGCCGGCGAGCAGCATGACCCAATGCCCAGTCGAAAGCCGTCCCAGCGGCCCTCGCCTCCCTGTCACGTCCCATTGCCTCCCAGTGGCTCTGCCATCCTATCGTCGGGGTAGTGTTGATTGCCACTGGTTGGAAGGGCGCGGTGGAAGAATCCGACATCACCCGCGATCTGGAGAACGAACTCCGCCTCGACGCAGAGGAAGCCGAACGTGACGCAGCGAAGCTCGCCGCGCGTGCGCGCCACCTCGGAGCAGTTGCGTTCGATTCGATGGCGCGAGGCGATCTGGTGACCATCACCGCCTTCGGTCATTCCGTATCCGGCACCATCCGCCACGCCGCCGGCGACCTCGCGTCGATCGAGGCAACCGACAGTTCCACGGATGTCAATCTGGGAGGGCCGATCGCCATCCAGATCGCTCGCCGGGCCTACTCGCCGGGCCATGGACGAACAACGGGGGCATCGTCGTTCACCGCGCGGCTGACCGAGTACGAGCTGACGGGCGAACAGGTCGAAATCGTTGCACCGCTCATCGGGCTCGTCGCGTCCGGTCAGATCACGGCGGTGGCGCAGGACCACGTGGCGTTCGTCACACTCGACGAGCACAGTCTCTATGTCCCACTCGAGCAGATCGCGTTCGCCATCCGACGTGGTACAAGCACATTGCATCATGGGTGACGTTAGTTAAGCATACTATGCGGCCTATTACGAGTAGGCTGTTGGAAGATCGGAATCCGGAGACGAGTTCCGCCCCTCGCAGCGAACGCAACGCTCGAGCCGGTGCGCTTCGGTGATGGGTGGGAAGGCCCCTACCCCTCCTCGTCGACCATCTCGCTGACCGGGTGCTGTCTGAGAAAGTCGATGATCTCGTCACGGAAGAAGCGGAACGTGCGGCCCCCTGGCAGTCGGTAGGCGGGGATGCGTCCCTCACGGGCGTACTTGCGCACCATCTGGATGTTCATGCCCAGCAACTCGGCGACATGCACCGTGTCGAGGATCTCCGGGTACTGCTCGCCCATGCCGCTCCTTGGTGGTTGACGATAGTCTACAGCCCGAAACGCCTCGATGTCAGGGAGCAGTAGGCTACGGATCATGGACGAGCAACTACCCGATCCCGAAGTCGTCGAATCCACTGTCGCACAACCGACCAAGCTGATTCGCATTGCCTCGATGACCAGGGCGACACTGGACGAAGTCCGCCAAGCACCACTCGACGAAGCCGGCAAGAAACGCCTCCTCGCCGTCTACAACGCCACCCTCACCGAACTCAAAGAGGCCCTCTCAGACGACCTGCGAGAGGAACTCGACGAGGTTTTCCTTCCGCTCACGTCCCAGGTGCCTTCCGAATCGGAGCTGCGCATCGCCCAGGCCCAACTCGTCGGGTGGCTCGAAGGGCTGTTCCACGGGATCCAGGCGAGCCTCTGGACCCAGCAGATGGCCGCCCAGCACCAGCTCGAGGAGGTCCGCGCCCGCAAGGCGCTCGAACCGCCGGAGCAGCCTCCCGGCCAGTACCTCTAGCCGACGCCTCCCTGGAGTGACTAGTCCGTTTGGCACCTAGGTCTGTAGTCACTTCTTCCTCAAGACAATCACCCCTCACGCCGATGTCTACTCCAATGGACCAGAGGCCACAAGAACGCCTAGCGCGTCTGCTCACACGCCTGCGGGATCTTGCCTACCTCGCCGGCGCGTCAGTCCTCGTGATCATCTGGTTCATGGAGCCGTCCCTCAAAGTGGGGTTGCTGGTCGTGGGCGCCTTCCTCGGCGTCTGTCTGAACATCTTCTGGCTCAGGGGAGCGGACCCGGTATGGAGACTCGCATACGACGTCCTGGGTACGGGGATCGTTTGGTGGTTCTTCGGATCGACCCCCGCCGTGTACCTCATCCTCGCCGCCATCACCGTCATCGCCCCTATCCTGTTGTCCCGGCGGAAGGCGATCGCGCTGCTCGGCGAGATATTCCTGACGACCGTCGTGATCGCAACTGCGAGCGTCCTCTCGAGCAACCAAGCGCTTCCCTACTTCCATCAAACCGGACTCACCTGGGTGGACCGATTCGTCGACTTCGGTCTCCCCCTGGTCGTGATCCTGTTCGTGGGGATCCTCGTGCTGAGCATCGCGGGTCATGTCAATCGGGACCTGGCTGCCAATGAGAAGCGCCTGCGCCTGTCGCTCGACAACGCTGCGACCGGCATGATCTTCTTCGGTCTCGACGGCATGATCACCCAAGCCAATCAGGCGTTCTGCGAAGAGGTCGGCTACACGCAGGACCAGCTCCTGATGATGACGTGGCGCGACCTGATCAAGATCGACGACCAAGCTGCTGCACAGCACCGACTGGACGAAGCTCTCACAGACGGACCAACCCACTGGAGAGCGGAGGACAGGATCGTTCGTACCGACGGATCTGAGTTCTGGGCCGGAGTGGTCGTCACGCTGATTCACGACGAGAACGGCACCCCCAACTCCTATTTCGCCCAGATCACCGACATCTCGGACCAGAAGGCTGCCGAGCAGGCCCTCTCCTCGTCGGAACGCAGGTACCGGGGTCTGTTCGAAGGTATCCCCGTCGCCCTCTACCGGACGAGCCCAGACGGCAGAATCCTCGACGCCAACCAGGCGCTCGTCGACCTGCTCGGCTTCCCCGACAGGGAAACCATGCTCCAGATGGACGTCCACGATGCCTACGTCGATGCGTCCGACCGCAACGAGCTGGCAACCCGGCTCGAGGCCGAAGGGCAGGTCCTCGGTATCGAAGAGCAGCTCCGCACCAACGATGGGCGTACGATATGGGTGAGGGACAGCTCACGGATCGTACGCGACGAGGGCGGCGGCATCGCCTTCTACGAAGGCGCACTCGTCGACACCACGTTTCGACACGAAGCAGAGAGCGCCTTGCGAGAGTCGGAGGCACGGTTCAGGGCGATCTTCGAGCACGCACCCATCGGTGTCATCGCCGTCGGGATGGACCGCCGGATCATCGCAGCCAATTCCGAGCTGACGA
>CAZWHZ010000068.1:0-8937 GCA_964633745.1 uncultured Acidimicrobiia bacterium | reverse complement strand
CGTTGATGAAGATCGTCTGATAGGCCTCGGAGAGGGGCCCGTACTCGTAGACGGAACTGTTCATCTCCTTGGCCCAAAAGAGGAACCCGCCGTCGCAATTCGCGATGCACTGCCGCTCAGAATCCTTGATGATCGGGCACGTCCAGTACTGCTGCGGGTTCAAGAGCTCCCTCGGATGGGTGCTCGATGTCCACCTGCACCCACTGCGAGGAAGCATCCGCGGGGAGACAAACACGGCCACGAGTGACCCGCCGGCCTCTACCCAATCCTTGACCAGCGTCGAAGCGGTGGCCGACATCACCCTGGTGAGCGGGAGTACCAGTACATCGATCGAGTCGAGGAACGATCTGTTCTCGAGGTCTGCATCTCGCGCCGTGACAACCGTGTAGCCGGCATCCGAGAGGACCTGAGCTGTCCTGGGCGGCCGCTCGGTCCACCAGCCAAGCTGGGCGAAATTGACGAACGTGGTTTCCGAATCGACCACTCCAACGCGAAGGGGAGTCGCAGCGAGGGCTGCCGAAGGCGAGAGGAGTGCTGTCACGATCAAGATGGCCGCGAGCAGCGAGCCGATGTGTTTCATCACTTGAGACATCGGCCGACACTGTAGGTGACTTGAATCAGCGAATCGGATCACTCAACACCGAGGTGATCATGCCCCGATACTGGTCATCATCCATCACGATCTGATCGGACGCGAGCGTTGGGGTTGCCACGTCGACACCCATGTGGACGAGCAGTGGAGCCACATGGGGCACGAGTGGGCCGTCGATCTGATAGACCACGATCCACTGTGGTAGATGTTCCATCGACGACTCGTAGACCTTGTGTACATTGGGCTGTGCCTCCATGAACGGCAGCAGAACGCCTCCGTCGAATGCCGAGGCCGAAGTATCGAGATTCCCTGTGACAACCACGAGCGACGGGCGTCCATCACTCGAGTCACCTACGACGGCGTTGGCCGCGACAAGAGCCAGTCCCGATCGCGCCACATTCACGGCAACCGGCTGCTCCAGGTCACTTTCAATCGAAGGCTGGCGGCCGACCCAAGATGCCAGCCATCGAAACGAGGGGGCCGCTCCATCGACGGTCGGATTTGCGGTGACGAACCGGATCAGCTCGTACTTCGGTTCCGCTGTCTGAAGGAACCAGAGGTAGGTCAGATAGTCGGGGGTTCCCGCCACCGGCAGGGCGGTGCCCTCCAGCCACGTCGCGGCCGCCCGAACGGCCGGTGCATCCCACGTCAGAGCCAGGTAGTCAAAGCGGCTGTTTGTGCGTCCGGTCGCCTGATTGGAGATCAAGAGCACCAGTGTGAAGGCCGCGACCGATGCAAGACGGGCGAACGCCGGCAGTCGAGAAGCGCGCCACATCGCGTCACACCAGAGAATCATCAGCAGCACACCCCCGTAGGCGAACAGCACCCCATTCCTCGGTCCGAGCTGTCCCAGCGCCGCGTGGGCAAGCTGCGCGAATCCGACCGCCACCAACCCGACCGCAGCCATCGTCTCCCACCCGCGTCTCCCTCGTAGGGACCAAGCGACGGCCGGGAGGAAGCCGACGAGAAGCCAGGTACGCGGCGTCCCCAGATAGAGCCACCGGTCCCAGTCTTTCTGGAGCGCCGTGCCCAGCTCTCCGAGCGGACGAATGAGTGGGGCACCGGCTGCGACCAGGGCTGCCACCGATCCTGTGAGCAGGACGATGACAAGAATCGCTGGGTGCAGGGTGCGCCCCGAGGAGTCTGATCCTCCACTTCGGGCACGCACCACCGTCCACGCAGCGAGACCACCCAGTAGAGCCACCAAAGCAGCCCACACGGCTGGATTCCGCAGAACGTGTAACCAGTCAGGCACCGAGCCACTTGCAACGCCCACGACCACCAGCCATGCCCCAACCGGAATGATCCATCCTGCGATGAGGAGTGTCCCGACCCGTGGAAGCGAGCGGAGTCCAGCTCGGCGTGCCTCCGCCGCAAGCGGGATCAGGAGCCCGAGGGCGGCAGTCTCCTTCGTGAGGAATGCCACCCCCAACACGAAGCCCGCACCGAGGATCCGGGCAGTCTCCGCCGACTCCGCTCGTCCTCCAATCCAGAGCCAGACGGCTGCAAGCACGAACAGGGCGGCCAGGGCGTCCGGTACGAGGAACATGCCGCCAGAGATCAGCGGCAGAGGTTGGACGGCGATCAGCAGCCCCGCTGCCGCAGCAAGCCAGAGGCGCCCTGTCAGTCGGCGGGCCAGATCGGCGGTGATCGCTGCATTGAGCATGAGGACGACGCGCGCAATCCAGATGGCAGACTTG
Source organism: uncultured Acidimicrobiia bacterium (assembly GCA_964633745.1). Taxonomy (GTDB): domain Bacteria; phylum Actinomycetota; class Acidimicrobiia; order Spongiisociales; family UBA4744; genus CAYLHS01. The sequence goes on along the minus strand of CAZWHZ010000068.1, from coordinate 6,645 downwards.
GCCGTGATTGGCAGGACGAGCCACCCGGCCGCAAGGTAGGCGGAGTAGATCGGGCCTCGAAACGTTGCGAACGATCCGTCCGGAAAGCGATAGCCGTGACCTTCCAGTGTCGACTTCGCCAATGCCATGTAGGAGCCACCGTCGAAGTTGAGGAACCAGTGGTCCCATCGAAGGAGCAGCACGAACGCACCCGAGGCGACGGCGACCAACACGGCGAAGGTCACAACTCTGGACTCGTGAAACACCCTTGGCACACCGGATTGGCTGACGCTCCCCTTCTTCCGGTCGATTCCCCGCTTCATCGACGACGATGATGCCACGGCAATCGTGCTCGCGGTGTCACACCCGACTTCCGCGATGTCTGAGCCGCGTGAGTGGCTACTGCACGTAGGCAGCCAGCGCCTCTTCGACGGCTGCCGATACCGCACCTTCCCCACCCGCGATGTGGATGACATGGGGAAGCAGTCTCGTGAGCTCGGCGCCTACCGGGACAGGTACCTCATTGGATGAGACGAGGAGCACAGGGCCACCCGCACGGGCAGCTGCCGGCCCAGCGGCGAGACCATCGGCGAAGAGGTCTCCCCGCGCCACGAACGCTGCAGACACCCCCGGACCGAAGACGGCCGACGAGACATTCACCGACGTCTGATAGATGTTGGAGCCGGCGATGCGTTCCACGGACCCGGACGTGTATCCGGAGAGTTGCGCTTCCACATCGCTGCTGATGGCCGAGGTGTCACCGACCAGGACGATTCGCCGGGGCTTGAGTCGCTTCAGCTCGTCCTTCACCGCGGTCGGAATGACGAGCGGATGGACAGCGAGGACGGGACCTCCTTGAACTGCTGCAGCGGCCCCGGCACTGAGCGCTTCAGGGAACTGGAACCCGGGCACCAAATAGACCACCGGCACGTTGGTGTCGAACACGGCCTTCGAGACCTCGACCGCAGTCTCGAAGCGGGTGGAGCCGGCGCGACGAACCACCTCGGGGGCATACGCCTTCAATTGCTTGGCGACGGAGTCCGACACCGCCGCTGACCCACCGAGGACCACGATGCGGGACGGATTCAGCCTGTCGAGCTCGGTCTTCGTGGCTGACGGCAGGAGGTCGGTCATCGTGAGGAGGATCGGCGCCCCCTCCGCGAATGCAGCAGGTGCGGCAGCGAGCGCGTCAGGGAAGTTCTCGCCGGTGGCCACGTACACGATCGAAGCTCCTGAGGGGAACGACTGCTGGGAGATCGCCGTGGCTGTCGCGTACCTGTCCTGTCCCCACAGTCTCGACACCGGCGCCGCTGCGCCCATGGAGACACCCGTGACTTGTGGGGACGCGAGACCGAACTGCGATCGGAGCCACCAGCCGGGAACGTCGACGGACTGCAAGGCACCGGAGACCGTTCCGGTGAAGCGAACCGTCGCCTCGGGGGGTCCGTTGACGAGGACAACCGATGTCAGCGTGTCGAAACTGGCCTTGCCTGCGCTCGCCAGCTTGGCGATCACGGTGTCGATCGACACCGTCTTGGTCCATGAGGAGTACGAATTGTTGACGCGAGGGTCCTGCGACCAATGGTCATCGACGGACTGGAGATAGGGGTATGGGCTGGGAAACTCGAACCCGCCGGTGATGGTTTCCGTCACGCCCGAGGTCGACGACGAATAGAACGCCTCGATCACGTCATTCTTCGTAAACTCCGAGTTGGGACGGGTGAGCACCTGACCGGCCGTGGCATCGGCGGCTGCAACCCAGGACGCGCGCTGCTCCTGGTCCCAGCCGTCGTAGTTCTGGTCGACCGACGTGGCGCGCACATGGCACCAGCAGAGACTCTCCCAATACGACAACAGGGCAGGATCCCTGAGTGTGCCTGACCGCGTACCGGTTTCGCGTTGTTGTGCCTTCGCTACCGCGTAGGTTCGAGCCGCCATCGCTTGTGCCTGCAAAGCAGCGGGTTCCCATGACGCGGGCATCTCGTCAATACCGCGCACGTAGTCATCGACATCGATCGCCAGCGACACATGGAACTTGAGTGTGGGGAGCGTCCCAACGGGTCGGATCTTGAGGGTCCCGTGCGCGAAGCTCAATCCCAGGTCGGGAAGCTCCACTCGCGTTCCTTCTCCCCAGGAGATCGAGGCGAAGCAGTCGCCGGAATTTCCCTGAAGACCGCCGTACTCGAACCGGCAATTTGAGCCGTTGAATGTGAATGTCCACAACTCACCGTCGTGGGGTGTCACCGACTTCGGGCAGGCCCCTTCACCGTCATTCCTCTGACATAGCTCGAGATCACCACCCACAGCCCGGAACTTGAACGACCAACGATTCTGGAGCAATCCCACCCAGAGCGGTTCCGAGTCAGTCAGCAGAAAGCTGTCCGCTGGCAGGGTACCGGCCATCTGAGCAACGGAGGTCCCCGTGAAGTAGTGAGTGGCGATCTGCGTGCTCGAATAGCCATCCAGCGCCATGCCCTGGGCACCATACTGGCTGAGCCCGACCCCATGACCCCAGCCACCACCGGTGAACTCGACCTCGCCGTCGGCAGGCTGGGCCGCAACGGGCGGCGCGAGTAGCGCCACAAACAGCAGCGAGACGATCAGCACCGGAACAGCTCCGGCATGTCGAAGCTTCATACAACCCCAGTCCCCATGCCTTGAATATCGGATGACGGGTACGGTGGCTTGAGATCTTCCGCAGATGCAGGCCCTCACGACGGTAGCGAGTTGCGAGACCAATGACGATGACCTGCGGCCCCTACTCGACCGTGACGAGACCTCGTGGCGACGTGTTGAGGCGCTCCACACCGTCGGGGGTGACGGCGACGATGTCTTCGATACGCATCCCGAACCGTCCGGGAAGGTAGATGCCGGGTTCGATGGAGAACGTCATCCCCGGTTCCAGCACCGTCTCGTTGCCTTCCACGATGTAGGGGTGTTCGTGCACGTCGGTTCCGATGCCGTGACCGGTCCGATGAATGAAGAACTCCCCATACCCTGCCCCGGCGATCATTCCACGGGCAACGGCGTCGATCGATGCGGCGGCCACTCCCGGGCGGACGGCGTCGACTGCAGCCGCCTGGGCCCGACGCAACACCTTGAACGGTTCATCGAACCCTTCCGGCGTATGGCCAACGGCGAACATGCGAGTCGTGTCGGACCAGTACCCGCCCAGCGATCCGCCGAAGTCGCACACGACCGCGTCTCCGACCTCGATGACACGGTCGGATGCCTCGTGATGCGGCGACGCACCGTTGGGACCCGAACCGACGATCGCGAAGTCGACGATCTCGTGGCCCTCCTCGAGCAACCAGCCGGAGATCATCCGTGACAGTTCCCGTTCTGTCTTGCCGGAGAACGGAGTCCGGGTCAGGCGATCAATGACTCGATCGGCCGCCGCACCGGCGCGTCGCAACATCTCGACTTCTTCAGGGTCCTTTCTCATCCTCAGCTCGGCAGTCAACGGCGACGCCGGCACGAACGTCGCCGACGGCAACCGCTCCTGGAGCTGAAGCAGAAACGTCGCCCACGTCTGGTCACCAAGCGCCACCCGATGGGCCCCCGTCAACAAGCCGGCGACGATCGAGACAGGCTGTTCGGTCTCATCCCATGGATGCAGTTCGAACAGTCCGGGGATCTCGACGACCCGTGGTGCTTCCAGTTCGGGGACAACAAGCACGGCCGGTCCGGCAGCGGGCAACACGAGCATTGTGAGCCGCTCGAGCGGCATCGCCACATAGCCGGTGAAGTAGGGAAGATCCGACCCGACCGACAGCAGCATCACATCGATACCCTTGCGGGTCATCAGTTCCCGCGCCGCCTCGACCCTCGCTTCGTGGTTCACGACACGGGTACCGCTGCTCTCGCCGCCTCCGTAGCTTCCCTGGCGTGATAGCTCGAACGCACCAGCGGCCCGGACTCGACATGCGCTAGGCCGAGCGACTCTCCGTAGGTCTTGTACCCGGCGAACTCGTCGGGATGTACATACCGGTGGATCGGACGATGCTTGGCGGTCGGTCGAAGGTACTGGCCGATCGTGACGATGTCGACGCCAACCGCGCGAAGGTCCGCCACGGCGCCGAGCACCTCTTCTCTCGTCTCTCCCATCCCGACGATCAACCCGGACTTGACCGACCCGGCCGGATTGAACCACTTGGCCCTCGCCAGCAGAGTGAGCGACCTCCCGTAGTTGGCTGCGGTCCTCACGTCGCGCTGGAGGCGAAGCACGGTCTCGGTGTTGTGGTTGAGGACCTCCGGCCCTGCGTTCATCACCGTCTCCAGATCGCGTCGCGAGCCCTTGAAGTCGGGAATCAGCACCTCGACGTCACACCCGGGCACACGCCGGTGCACCGCGTCGATCGTCATGGCGAACACCCTCGATCCGCCGTCATCGAGGTCATCCCGGTTGACCGAGGTGATGACTGCGTGCCGCAGCCCCATCCGTTCGATCGCCTCGGCTGCCCGCTCCGGTTCCTCCAGATCGAGTTCTGTGGGTTTGCCGGTCGCAACGTCGCAGAACGAACAGGCCCTCGTACACAGATTGCCGAGGATCATCAGCGTCGACGTCCCTGACGCCCAGCACTCGAAGATGTTCGGACAGCCGGCGTCTTCGCATACCGTGTTGAGTCGAAGCCCTCGCATCATCGATTTGAGACCTGCGTACTCGGGTCCCATGTGTGCCTTGACGCGCATCCAGTCGGGTCGTTCCGGTTCACCCGGCAACCGGCCCCCTTTCAACGTGACGGGGACTGTGCCGTGGCGGTCGGGTGAGAACGTGCCGCCGGCCAGCAACTCGTCGACCTCGAACGTCCGGGGCCTTCCCTGTCCCCTCGTGAACGCGCCGAGTTGGGTCTCGGTTTCCTCGTACCCGAACGCCGCGACGAATCGAACCATGAACTGTTCCACGACCTCCTCGATGGATACGTCACGACCGAGGAGTTCCTGCATGGAGGCGACGGAACGATCGATGATGCCGCACGGGTTGATGTGGCCGAAGTAGGACATGTCGGTCGAAACGTTCAACGCGAAACCATGCATCGTCACCCCGTCGGCGACTCTGATCCCGATGGCGGCCACCTTGCCTGCTTTGGTCCACACCCCGGTCAGCTCACGCTCGGTCCATGACTCGATGCCGAAGTCGGCCAGCGTGGCGATCAGGGCAGCTTCGAGCGTGTGCACGTAGTCCGAAACCCGCTTGGGATCGGCGAGTCGGATGATCGGATAGCCGACGAGCTGGCCGGGACCGTGGTACGTGATGTCGCCTCCGCGATCGACGTCGAAGACCTCGGCATCGAGCTGCGTCAATCGCTCATCGGAGATCAGCATGTTGGATCGGTTGCCGTGGCGCCCGATCGTGTAGACGTGTCGGTGTTCGAGGAGGAGCAGGTAGTCGTCGAGCGTTCGGCCCTCGGTACGGCCCTCGTGGAAGGCCTTCTGGAGATCCCAGGCTTCCGCGTACGGCAGGCGGCCCAGCCAGCGTGTCCTCAACATGGTCGTGCCCTCCGGGCACGACCAGCTGTCAGCCAACAGCCAACAGCAATCAGCTGAAGACTGAAGACTGAAGGCTGAAGACCGCCGGCGAAGCCGGCGCTCACGACATTTCCTGTTGCCAGTCCCACAGCTCGAGATTCTCCTTGATCCTGGTCAGGAACTCCACGGCGATCACGCCATCGAATGCTCGATGGTCCCATGTGAGCCCGAGGTATCCGATGGGGTGAATCGCGATCATGTCTTGTCCTTCGGGTGTCGTGACGACCGTCGGACGTTTCACGATCGTGTCGGTCGAGAGGATCCCGACATTCGGCTGGGGCAGGATCGGCGCCGACATGAACGACCCATACGGGCCGGGGTTCGTGATCGTGAACGTGAACCCGGTGACGTCGTCGGGATCGAGCGTGCCGCCACGTGCCTTCACCGACAGCTCCCTGATCCTGCGTGCGAGCCCCACCATTCTGAGCCCGTCGGCATCCTTCAACGACGTGACGATGAGGCCCTTCTCGACCACATTGACGGCGATGCCGAGGTTGACCACCGAATGGAACACTGCCTTCTTCTGCTCCAGGTAGAACGACGAGTTCACGACCGGGAACTCCTTGAGTGCGTCGACCGTGGCCCGGGCGATGAACGGCAAGTAGGTGAGAGAGAAGCCCTCCCGTTCCTTGAACGCTGCTCGGTGGCGTTGCCGTACTCGTTCAACGGCCTCGAAGTCGACCTCGACGCTGGTCCACACGTGCGCCGCGATGCGCTTGGCCATGGTCATGTTCTCACCGATACGGGCCCGCAGCCTGCTCAGGTCGCGTACCTCATCACCGGGCAGCAGCGGAATCTCACCGGACACTGGGGGCCCGGACGCCACCGCTGTCGTCGCCGGGGCAGGAAGGACTGGGGCAGGTGCGGGAGGAACAACCGCGGCGGGCACGCTCACCGGCCTGGGATGCTGCTCCAGGTAGGCGAGCACGTCGTTGCGAGTCACCCTTCCCCCACGCCCGCTCCCCTCGATGAGGGAGAGGTCCAGGTTGTTCTCGCGGGCGAGCTTGCGCACCACAGGTGACAGGAACTTGGGCTCGTCCGGGCGGGGACCTGGAGCCGGTGCGGGCGCCGGCTGCGAGGTGACGGCCGACACGGGCGCCGGCGCAGGGGCTTGGGGCGCGGGTTCCGGGCGCGGCG
>CAZWHZ010000067.1:0-8947 GCA_964633745.1 uncultured Acidimicrobiia bacterium | reverse complement strand
TCCACCTCGACGAGATGCCGCACCTTGTGCAACATACCGCGCACATCCGGGGTGTCGTCGTGTTGGACCGTCTGATGCATTCGTCGCAATCCGAGACTGCGCAGTGTTGCCCGGTTCTTCGGCTTCTGTCCGATTGCGCTCTTCACGAGCGTCACGCTGAGTCTCTTCACACTGCGCCTCCGGATTTCCTGAGCTCGGCCGTCCGGTACGCAGCGAGCAGCCCCGGAGGAGCAATGTCCTCGGGTCGCTTGCCCCGAGCCGCCGCAACCTGCTCCGGTCTCATCTGGGACAGCAGTCCGTTCATGGTCGCCTTGGCGACGTTGAGGTGCGTCGGAGATCCGAGGGACTTGGCGAGCGCGTCCTTGATTCCCGCTGCCTCGAGAACCTGCCGAGCCGCGCCTCCTGCGATGACGCCCGTACCGGGCGACGCCGGCTTGAGCAGTACCCTCGACGCGCCGTGGACTCCGATCACCTTGTGGATCAGCGTCGTCCCCGCCATCGGGATGGCAACCATCGCCTTGCGTGCCTCCTCGATCCCTTTCTGGATCGCCGCGGGCACTTCCTTGGCCTTTCCATAGCCGATGCCAACATTCCCACGGCCGTCACCAACGACCACGAGCGCTGTGAACGAGAACCTCCGGCCACCTTTGACGACCTTGGCGACTCGATTGATCTGTACGACTCGCTCGTCGAGTTGCTGCTGTGCATCCGCCATCATCTGCTCCTAGAACTTGAGTCCGGCTTCGCGAGCCGCGTCCGCCAATGCCTTCACACGACCATGGAAGGCATAGCCGCCGCGATCGAACACCACATCGATCACCTTCGCCTCACCGGCTCGCTGTGCGAGCAACGTGCCCACTGAAGCGGCGGTCTCTCTGGTCAGTGTCTTGTCACGCAATGTCTTCTCCTGGGACGAGGCGGCCGCAACGGTGCACCCGGCATCATCATCGATGAGCTGCGCGTAGATATACCGGTTGCTGCGGAACACGACCAAACGTGGTCGGCCCACCGTCCCATGCAGTGCCTTTCTGACGCGCCGGTGGCGGCGCCGACGTGCATCTTCTCGTGAACCTCTCATCGGGCAACTCCTGCCTTGCCGGCCTTCCTGCGCACGCGTTCGTCCACGTACCTGATGCCCTTGCCCTTGTAGGGCTCGGGGGGCCGAACCTTCCGGATATTCGCGGCCACCTGACCGACGAGTTCCTTGTCGATACCGGACACGACCACGTGAGTCGGGTTCGGAAGCTCAAACGAAATCCCGGCCGGCGCTTCGATTCTCACCTGGTGGCTGTAGCCGACTTGAAGCTCCAGGGTGCTTCCCTGCAAATTGGCCCGGTAGCCGACACCGACAATCGAGAGCTCCTTGCGAAAGCCATCGTTCACACCGGTCACCATGTTGGCGAGCAGTGCCCTGCTCAGACCGTGCAAGGCCCTCGACTCACGCTGATCGTCGAACCTCTCGACCGTTGCGACGCCATCGTCGACGCTGATGCGCACCTTGTCGGTGAATGTCCGATCGAGGGTGCCCTTGGGACCCTTCACGGATACATCCTGCCCGTGAACCGTCACATTGACACCGGACGGAACCTGGATCGGGGCTTTGCCGATACGACTCATGTCACCACACCTCACACATGACTTCGCCTCCGAGGCTGCGGCGTCGCGCCTCCCGATCCGGCAGCAGACCCTGCGATGTCGATATGACGAGCACCCCGAGCCCCCCATGTGAACGCGGGAGGTCTCCGGCACCGAGATACACGCGCCGCCCCGGCTTGGACACCCGTTGGATGCCATTGATCACCGGCGTCCGGCCCGCTCCGTACTTCAGACGAAGCTTCAGCCCGCGTCGCACACCATCCTGGCTCGTCTCGAACCCGTCGATGAACCCCTCCGAGGCGAGGATGCCTGCGACCTGTTCCTTCAGCTTCGAGGAAGGCAGGGACACCTCGGCCTTGCCGGCCTGTGTCGCGTTGCGAATCCGCGTGAGCATGTCGGCGATGGGATCGGTCATCATGACTACCACGAAGCCTTTCTCACACCGGGAAGCTCACCCTTGGACGCAAGCTCTCGCACGCAGATCCTGCACATCCCGAAGTCACGCAGGTAGGCGCGGGGGCGTCCGCACCTGCGGCATCGGTTGTAGCCCCGAACCTTGAACTTCGGCTTTCTCTTCGACTTGGCAATCAGACTCTTCTTGGCCATGCGCTCCTCACACCCTCGCGTCCTGTCGACGGAACGGGAACCCGAAAGCATCGAGGAGCGCCCGCGCGTCTTGATTCGTCTCTGCAGTCGTGCAGATCGTGATGTCCATTCCCCGAATGTTCGACACCTTGTCGTAGTCGATTTCCGGGAAGATCAGCTGTTCGGTCACACCGAACGAGTAGTTGCCGCGCCCATCGAACGACTTCGGGCTGAGACCCCGGAAGTCGCGGATCCTTGGAATGGCGACCGCGATGAGCCGGTCGAGGAACTCCCACATCCGGTCACCTCGGAGTGTCACCGAGGCGCCGACAGGCATGCCCTGGCGGATCTTGAAGCCGGCGATCGACTTCTTCGCGCGGTTGAGACGAGGCTTCTGACCGGTGATGAGCCCGAGCTCCTCCATGGCCGAATCGACCTGTTTGGCATCCACGGCGCCCTCGCCAACACCCATGTTCACAACGATCTTCGTGAACTTCGGGACCCGCATCGGGTTCACCGTGCCGAGCTGCTTCTCGAGAGCGGGTACGACGTCGTTGAGGTACCTGTCTTTCAGGCGGGGACTCACAACTCACCTCCGCACTTGACGCACACCCGGTACTTGATGCCATCGTCGTCGACCTTGTAGCCGATCCGCGTCGGTCCGCAGTCCTCGCAGAGGATCATCACGTTCGAGGCATCGATCGGCATGTCCTTGTCGATGATGCCGCCCTGCATCGTCTGGCCCTGCGGTCGCTGGTGCTTGCGCGCGGTGTTCACGCCCTCGACGATCACCTTGTTCTTCTTGGTGATGACGCGGGCGACGCGGCCTTCTACACCGGCGTCCTTGCCGGTGATGACCTTCACCTTGTCACCTTGTCGCAATCGCATCACAGCACCTCCGGTGCCAGTGAGATGATCCTCATGAATCGTTTGTCGCGCAGTTCCCTTGCGACGGGTCCGAAGATGCGCGTCCCACGGGGCTGGCTGTTGTTGTCGATGATGACGCACGCGTTGTCGTCGAAACGGATGTAGGTGCCGTCCTTGCGCCGGTAGCCTTTGGAGGTCCTGACGACAACCGCCTTCACGACCTCGCCTCGCTTCACCGTCCCGCCTGGAATGGCGTCCTTGACGGTGCCGACGATCGTATCACCGAGGCCCGCGTAGCGGCGAGTCGAACCGCCCAACACGCGGATGCACAACACCTCCTTTGCGCCACTGTTGTCGGCGACACGCAATCTGCTCTCTTGCTGGATCATCTCGCGCGCTCCAGGATCTCGACGACCCGCCACCGCTTCGTCTTTGACAGCGGCCGTGTCTCCATGATGCGTACCGTGTCGCCATTGCGGGCATCGTTGCCTTCGTTGTGAACGTGGTACCGCTTGCGGCGCCGAACGATCTTGTTGTAGCGGGGGTGGCGGATCTGCTGTTGGACCTCTACGGTCACGGTCTGGTCTCTGCCATCGGAGACGACCACGCCGACACGCGACTTCCGCCGTGCTCGATCCTCCATCACTCACCCTCCTGATCAAGCCACGCCTGGATCTCCTGCTCTCGTATGACGGTCAGGATCCGAGCAACGTCTTTCCGTACCTCACGGATCCGTGAGGCATCATCGAGCTGATTCGTCGCCAGCTGGAACCGCAGGTTGAACAACTCGGCCTTGGTCTCCGCGAGTTTGTCGTGCAGTTCGTCCGCGGTCAGCTCACGCAAGTCGAACGCTTTCACGTGTCCTCCCGTGTCACGAACTTGGTCTTGACGGGCAGTTTGTGGCCGGCTCGGCGCATGGCCTCGCGTGCCAGGTCTTCGGTCACTCCCGAGAGCTCGAACATCACCCGTCCGGGCTTGACGACCGCGACCCAGAACTCGGGGCTGCCCTTCCCCGACCCCATGCGGGTCTCGGCCGGCTTCTGCGTCACCGGCTTGTCAGGGAAGATCGTGATCCACACCTTCCCACCACGACGGATCGTTCGGTTGATAGCGACACGAGCAGATTCGATTTGACGAGCGGTGACCCATGCTGCCTCGAGTGATTTCAATCCGTAGTCGCCGAACACCACCGATGTTCCGCCCTTGGCGGTGCCGGTCCGGCGCCCACGATGGACCTTGCGATACTTGGTTCGCTTCGGCATCAACATGGGCTACTCGCCTTCCTTCGGGTCGGCTGCCTCGGTCGTGTCCTCAGGAGCCTCTTCGACCGTCTCCTCGACGACCTCCACCTCCTCGACTACCTCGGCCACGACTGCCTCAGAGCCTGTTGCGGCAGCCTCTGTGGCACCGGTCTCGACAACCTCTGCGGTCTCGGCACCAGCCGGCTCCGCGGTCTCGACAACCTCTGCGGTCTCGGCACCAGCCGGCTCCGCGGTCTCGACAACCTCTGCGGTCTCGGCATCGTCCGCCACACCGACCGCCTCGACCGGTACGTCCACGGCGTCGGCAGCCTTGGCCTCGGCCTCGGTGTCCTCGAGATCCTGGTAATAGGCGCTCTCGGCGTCCTTGCTGGAGAGCGTGCGAGGCTCTTCGGCCGGCCGCTTGCCTTCCCGCCGCTTGCCGCCGCCCTCGACGACTCTGCGACCGCCACCTGCTTCGATCACACGGCGCTTGGGCCTACCGGCGACCGCTTCTTCCGCTCGAGCCTTCGCGGGAGCGACACGGCTCGGCTTGCCTGATGCCATCGCAATCTCGGCGGCGAGCTTCTCACGAGTCGCCTTGAGGGAAGCAACCAGATCGCCCTTGTAGGTCCACACCTTCACACCGATCGCGCCGACGGTGGTCCGCGCTGTGGCGGTGCCGTAATCGATGTCTGCGCGCAACGTGTGGAGCGGCACCCGACCTTCTCGGTACCACTCGCGGCGACCCATATCGGATCCGCCGAGGCGTCCACTGCACTCGACGCGTACACCCTGTACGCCGGCTTTCATCGCGGCCGCGACCGTTCGCTTCATTGCCCGGCGGAACGACACCCGTCCTTCGAGCTGGTCGGCCACGCTCCGTGCGAGGAGCTGTGCGTCTTGATCGGGGTCCCTGACCTCGATCACGTTGTACTTGACCCTGCGTCCGGTCAACGTCTCGAGCCCTTCCCGGACTCGCTCCGCCTCAGCGCCACGGCGACCGATCACGACGCCCGGTCGAGCAGTGTGCACCTCTATGACAACCTTGTCGCGGGTACGTTCGATCTCGACGCGAGAGATTGCCCCGCGTGGAAGTTCGGCTGCGATGTAGTCGCGGATCTTCCAGTCCTCGTTCACGAGGGTGACGTAATCCTTGTCGCTGTACCAGTGCGACTTCCAGTCCGTCACCACGCCGAGGCGGAACGCGTAGGGATGTGTCTTCTGGCCCATTACGCCTCGCTCTCTTCTGACACGACGATGGTGATGTGGCTGGTCCGCTTGCGGATGCGCGTCGCACGACCCCTCGCCCGTGGACGCCAGCGCTTGAGGGTCGGACCCTCGTCCGCATACGCCTGGGCGACGAACAGCTCGTCGGCATCGAGCGCGTGGTTGTGCTCGGCGTTGGCAACCGCCGAATCGAGTACCTTGCGCACGGTCGCCGCTGCCCTGCGATCTGTGAACGACAGCACGTGGCGCGCATCTTCGACCGGCAGTCCCCGGACGAGATCCAACACACGCCGCACCTTGTACGGCGACTGGCGGATGTACTTGGCTTGCGCTCGTACCCTCATCGTCTACTCGCTGCTTTCTCGCGTGAACCGGCATGACCACGGAACGTTCTCGTGGGGGCGAACTCGCCCAACTTGTGGCCAACCATGGCCTCGGTCACATACACCGGTACGTGCTTGCGACCATCGTGCACCGCGATGGTGTGGCCCACCATCTCGGGGATGACGGTGGAACGCCGGCTCCAGGTCCGGATGACCCGCTTCTCACTCTTGCGATTGAGCTCCTCCACCTTCTTGAGGAGGTGCTCGTCGATGAAGGGACCTTTGCTCAGGCTCCTCGCCATCGTCTACCTCCGTCCTCTTCGTGATCGTCGCCGCACAATGTCTCTGTTGCTCGCCTTGTTCTTCTTACGGGTTCTGCCCTCCGGCTTGCCCCACGGGCTCGTCGGGTGCCGGCCACCCGACGACCGGCCCTCACCCCCACCGAGGGGATGGTCGACCGGGTTCATCGCCACACCGCGGCTCTGCGGGCGGACACCCTTCCATCGGGACCGTCCCGCCTTGCCACCCTTGATGAGCTCGGCTTCCGTGTTGCCGACCTGTCCCACCGTGGCGCGACAGTCGAGCGACACCATCCGCATCTCGCCTGAAGGGAGCCGCAGTAGCGCCCGATCGCCCTCTTTGCTCATGAGCTGCACCGAGGCGCCCGCCGAGCGTGCCATCTTAGCCCCTCCGCCGGGCCGCATCTCTATCGCATGCACGATCGTGCCCGCCGGGATGTTGCGTAGCGGCAGCGCGTTGCCGGGATTGATCTCGGCACCGGATCCGGACTCGAGCACCGATCCGACCTTCACGCCGACCGGAGCGAGGATGTACCGCTTCTCGCCATCCGCGTAGTGCAGCAACGCGAGGCGTGCATTGCGGTTCGGGTCGTACTCGATCGCGGCGACCTTGGCAGGGATCCCGTCCTTGGTTCGGCGGAAGTCGACTACCCGGTAGCGCTGCTTGTGGCCTCCACCACGGTGACGCGACGTGATACGACCGTGCGTGTTACGCCCGCCCGTACTGCTCTTCTTATCGAGAAGCGACTTCTCTGGCTTCGACTTGGTGATGTCGGCGAAGTCGGAGACGGTGCGAAATCGTCTCCCCGGCGACGTCGGCTTCTGTTTCTTCGTTGCCATCGCTATACCCCAAAGATGTCGATTGTGTCACCGGGCGCGAGCTTGACCAGCGCACGCTTGGTGTCTTGACGCCGGCCGACAACCCAGCCGGTTCGCTTCTGCTTGCCACGCCTGTTCAGGGTGTTCACCCGAAGCACCGTCACGTCGAAGATCTCCGCGATTGCCATCGCGATCTCCGCACGATTGGTGCCTCGAACGACATCGAACGTGTACGTGTTGTGTTGCTCGATCAAGTCGTACGACTTCTCCGACACCACGGGGGTCAGAATCACGTCTCGTGGATCCTTCATCAGGACTCACCTCCCGTGTCCTCGACAAAATCGCTCTCGGTGACGTCGTAGCCCTGCTGGCCACCGACAGAACCAACCGTGTCCGTGGTGAACACCAACGTATCGGCCCACAGCACGTCGTAGGTGGTCAGCTGACTGGGCTCGACGATCGCGACTCCACGGAGGTTCCTGAACGAGCGCTCCGGAATCCGATCGTTCCGCCCGAGCACCATGAGCACCTTGCGGCCTGCGTCCACGGCTTCGAGGAACGCCCTCGCGCGCTTGGTCTTCGGCTCCGGCCAGTCGAAGGTCTGCACGACCTTCACATTCCCCTCCGCCACACGAGCGGACAGCGCACTGCGCAGTGCGAGGCGCTTCATCTTCTTCGGCGTCCGCTGTGCGTAAGAGCGCGGGTGCGGGCCAAACGCGACTCCGCCACCAACGAAGTGGGGGGCTCGAATCGAGCCCTGACGGGCTCGGCCGAGACCCTTCTGGCGCCACGGCTTCCTCCCGCCACCTCTGACCTCTGCTCTCGTCTTCGTCGAGGCGGTGCCGGATCGGGCCGCAGCGAGCTGCGCGGTGACGACCTGGTGCATCACCGGACGATTCGGTTCGATACCGAAGATCTCGGGATTCAGACCGAACTCGCCTTCGAGTGCGCCCTCGTTTGTGAACAGGGCCGCCGTGCATGCATCAGCCACGAGCCTTCACCGCCTCTCTCACGAGCACGACCGAGCCCTTGGGGCCCGGCACTGATCCACCGAGCAAGATCAGACCGCGGGCGGAGTCGATGTCGACGACGTCGAGGTTGAGCATCGTGACCCGTTCGCCACCCATCCGACCTGGGAGCTTGCGCCCTTTGAAGACTCTCGCAGGCGTCGCGCACGCTCCGATCGAACCTGGAGCTCTATGGACACGGTGCACGCCGTGACTCGCTCCCTGGCCGCTGAAGTTGTGACGCTTGATGACGCCCTGGAAACCCTTCCCCTTCGAAACACCTGCAACATCGGCCTTTGCGCCCTTGACGAGTACGTCGGCAATGGTGATCTCCTGCCCGATCTCATACGCATCAGGATCGTCGACCCGTACTTCGACGAGGTGGCGCGATGGGGCGACACCCGCCTTGGCGTAGTGCCCAGCGAGCGGACGGTTGACGCCGTTCGCCTCCTTGTACGCTATTTGCACCGCCGCGTATCCGTCGGTCTCCGGACGCTTGATCTGCGTCACTCTGCATGGGCCCGCCTTGATGACGGTGACAGGGATCGCCCTGGCGTCGTCATCGAAGACCTGCGTCATGCCGAGTTTCTCTCCGAGAATGGCTTTCACTGCTTGATCTCCACTTCCACGCCTGCCGGGAGGTCGAGCCTCATCAGCGAGTCCACCGTCTTCGGCGTCAGCTCGAGAATGTCGATCAGACGCTTGTGGATGCGCATCTCGTAGTGCTCCCGGGAGTCCTTGTCGACGAACGGCGAGCGGATCACGCAGTAGCGATGGATCTCGGTAGGCAGCGGCACTGGACCCCTGACCTTCGCCTGAGTCCTGATGACGGTCTCCGCGATCTTGCGCGCAGACTCGTCGACCACCTCATGGTCATACGCCTTCAGGCGGATTCGGATCTTGTGTCCTTCTGGCATTGCTACTCGTTCCTATTTGATGACTTTGGTGACGGTTCCGGCACCGACGGTGCGGCCGCCTTCACG
>CAZWHZ010000066.1:0-9013 GCA_964633745.1 uncultured Acidimicrobiia bacterium | reverse complement strand
CTCGGCACCACAGTTCCACGACGAACTCGAAGAGGCTGCCAAGAAACGCAAGCTGTTGCCGTAGGGCCGGCGGCCCGCGCCCCAACGTCCACCTCGCTCGGGTAAGTTTCCGTGTAGGTCCAATCGAAGGAGGCATCCATGCCACGCCCCGTCCACTTCGAGATTCACGGTCGCGATCCAGAGGCGGGAAGTGCGTTCTACCACGCGGTATTCGGCTGGACGATCGAACGGTGGGGTGAGGTTCCCTACTGGCTCGCGACAACCGGGGAAGGGCCGGGGATCGATGGCGCCCTCGCTCCGCCGCAGGACCACAGCCAGAAGGTGGTGCTCACCATGGAGGTCGACGATCTGGCGGCAACCGTTCAGCGCGTTCGTGACGCCGGCGGGACCGTAGCGATGGAGTCGTCACCAATTCCCGGGGTTGGCACGTTGGCGCAGGCATTCGACCCGAACGGTGTCCTGTTCGCCATCCTCGAACCTGCCACGAACGAGTAGCCCGTCGAGTAACGTCCCAACCGTGGCACAGCTCTTCGTTACCTGTCTCGTAGACGCGTTCGCACCACAGGTGGGCGACGCGGTCGTCGATCTGCTCGAACATCTCGACATCCCTGTCGAGTTCCCAGAAGATCAGACGTGCTGCGGACAGCCGGCATTCAATGCGGGCTTTCATCGCGAAGCGCGTCGAATGGCCGTTCATACCATCCGAGTGCTCGACGCAACCGAGGGGCCGATCGTGGTGCCCTCGGGGTCCTGTGCGGACATGATCATCCACCACATCCCGGAACTCGTCGGCGACGATGCCCCACTGCACGAGGCAGCTGCCAGGGTCGCCGCCAGGACCCGCGAGTTGACCACGTACCTCGTCGAGGATCTCGGCGTCGAGCACACGGGTGCCACCGGTGACGGCACCTGCACGGTTCACCACTCGTGCCATGGGCTCCGCAACCTGGGCATCAAGGACCAGCCCGAGCACCTCATCGACGCCGTTGACGGACTCGAACGGGTAGAGCTCGAGGACGCCACCGAGTGCTGCGGATTCGGGGGCCTCTTCGCACTCGAGATGCCCGATGTCTCTGCGGCGATGCTCTCGAAGAAGCTCGATGCGATCGAGGCAACCGGAGCGGACACCGTCGTCGGCGGCGACATCTCGTGTCTCATGCACATCGCCGGCGGCCTCCATCGCCGTGGTAGCACCGTGGAGGCCCGACACATCGCGGAGATACTCGACCCATGACGTCGTTTCTCGAACGAGCCAGAGCGGACATCGGCACCCCACCGATCGCCGCCGTCCAGTCCGGGGCGCGTCGGTTCCAGACACATCGGCTGACGGCCGTCGCCGAGTACGAGGCAATGGACGACATGCGCGACAGGGCGCGAGCGATCCGGCTCCACACACTTGCCAACCTCGATGGGTATCTCGGCCAGTTCTCAGACGCGGTCGTGGCGAACGGTGGAAGTGTGTTCTTCGCCGCTGATGCGACAGAGGCCAACGACTACATCACGCGAGTGGCGACCGATCGAGGAGTCCGCCGCATCGTCAAGGCGAAGTCGATGCTCACCGAAGAGATCCACCTCAACGATGCGCTGGAACGACACGGACTCGAGGTGATCGAAACCGACCTCGGCGAGCTGATCGTCCAGCTCTCCGGTGACAAGCCATCGCACATCATCGCCCCAGTGCTCCACAAGACTCGGTTCGAGGTCGGTGAGCTGTTCCGCGATCAGATGGATGTCCCCTACACCGACGACCCGGAGGAACTCAACGCCATTGCCAGGGAGTACCTCCGGCACCGTTTCCTGACAGCCGACATGGGCATCAGCGGCGTCAACGTCGCTGTCGCATCGACCGGATCGATCTGTCTCGTCACGAACGAGGGGAACGGTCGCCTCTCCACCACCGCACCACGCATCCACATTGCCGTGATGGGCATGGAACGGATCGTGCCTTCCGTCGGAGATCTCGGAGTGATCCTCGAGGTCCTCGCCAGAAGCGCGACGGGACAGAAGCTCAGCTCCTACACGAACATCCTGACGGGACCGAGGCGCCCCGGAGAACCCGATGGACCCGACGAGCTGCATGTGGTGATCGTCGACAACGGCCGCTCCAACGTCCTCGCCGGCTCCACCGCCGAGATCCTCGCCTGCATCCGCTGCGGCGCCTGCCTCAACGCGTGCCCCGTCTACAAGGTGGTCGGAGGCCACGCCTATGGCACCACCTATCAGGGTCCCGTTGGTGCAGCGCTGACCCCGTCACTCTTCGACCTCGACGAGTGGGCGGATCTTCCGTATGCGTCGACGCTGTGTGGGGCGTGCCTGGAGGTCTGCCCTGTCCGCATCGACATCCCTCGTCTGCTGCTCGAACAGCGACGAAGGGCGGTCGACGCGAAGGTCGGTCCCATGTGGATGAAGCGCCCGCTGCAGTTCTACGCATCCATTGCCACACACCCTCGCCGTTTCCGCCGCCTTCTCTCTGTTGGAAGTCTGTTCGGACGGCTTGTCCGATCGGGCTGGATCGCGAAGCTCCCGTGGCGAGGGTCGGCATGGACCGACACCCGCGATCTGAAGGCACCGGGTCGAAGCTTCCATGCGAGATGGAGACGCCGTGGAACGTGACGCGTTCCTACGAAGAGCGGCGGCCGGCACGTTCGCCGAGGCACCAGCCGCCGACCCGGGCGCTCTGGTCCCCGAGGGGCCCCCCGGTGATCTCCTCGAACGGTTCTGTGACGAGCTGGCCGCAGCGGCCGGTGCTCCGCACCGGGTCGGCACCGTCGACGGGGCCCTGGAGGTGGTGCTCGACCTCATGCAAGGGCATCACACGTTCATGGCCCGAGGGAATCTGCCCGTTCCGGGCCTCGCCGGACGTCTGATCCACGACGGCTACCACATCGTCGGAAGCGACGTCCCGAGGGATGCAGGCGAAAGGAAACGACACCAACTCGAGTACGAGTCCCTCGAAGTGGGCATCACCGCCGTCGACGGGTTGCTCGCGGAGTCGGGTTCGATCGTGGTCACCTCGGGGCGAGAGTCACCGAGGATGGCCTCGCTGATCCCGGAGGTACACATCGCCCTGGCCACAACCGACCAGATCTACTGGTCACTCAGCCACTTCTTCTCAGAACGCGCCGACGCGGTCACCCAGGGTTCGAACATGGTCGTGATCACCGGTCCGAGCCGTACCGGGGACATCGAGCAGACCCTGACACTCGGGGTTCACGGACCGCGCCAACTCCACGTGATCGTCATCGGCTGACGCTCGCCGAGATCCAGTCCTCGACGAGACGACGCAGGATCGTCAGCGTGACCATCCCTGATCCCAGCACGGTGTCGTGGAAGTTCTTGATGTCGAACGCAGCGCCGAGCGCATCCTCGGCCTCTGCCCGGAGCTTCTGGATCTCGAGGCGGCCGATCATGTAGGCGAGCGCCTGGCCCGGCATTCCGATATAGCGGTCGACCTCGTTTTCGATCGTCCCCATGGTCATCGGTGAGTTGTCGGCGAAGAACTTCACGGCACGGCTGCGGCTCCACCCCTTCGCATGGATGCCGGTGTCGACGACCAGCCTCCCTGCCCGCATCGAGTCGGCCGACAGCATCCCGATTCGTTCGAGCGGGCCCGTGTATAGGCCCATCTCGTCGGCAAGACGCTCCGTGTACAGACCCCAACCCTCCGCATAGGCAGTGACCACTGCGTGCTTGCGGAACTCGGGAATGTCCTCGAGTTCCTGCGCTATGGCGAGCTGGAGGTGGTGGCCGGGTATGCCCTCGTGATAGGCGAGTGCCTCGATCTCGAACCGACCAAAATCGCCGGGTTTGGCGGTGTTGACGAAGAACGTGCCAGGACGAGACCCATCCATGGCGGGAGGGAAATAGAAGGCGGTCGGACCCGACGGGGTCTCACCGACAACACAGTCCGCTTCCGGTAGCCTGCCGAACCAGTCCCCCATCGTCGCCTTCGCCTTGGCGAGCGCGGCCTCCGCCGCCTCCCGGACATCGGAACCCAGTGTGAAGTGCAGTTCCGGGTCCTCGCGAAGACGGGTGTAGATCTGTTGGAGATCATCGGTGCCGAGCACCTCCTTGCCGAGTTCCCGATACTCGTGCGACAGGCGCTCGACCTGGGCGAGACCGATCTCGTGGATCTCGTCAGCGTCGAGGGAAAGCGTCGTGAACCGGGCGATCGCATCCCGGTAGAGCCCATCACCGCCCGGGATCCAACCGAGGCCACTCCGGTCTTGCGGCCGTGCAACGGGCAGCACCTCGTTGGCGATGATGTCGCGATAGCGTTGGAGGGCGGGCCGGATCGCTGCCTCGATGACGGCTGCGAGATCGTCCCTCCATGCCGCGGTCTGTGCCTCGTCGAAGGACCCCGGCACTCGAACGTTCAGGAAGGGGTCCTGTGCGATCGGTGTCGCGAGCATGGCATCGAGCTGCTCGACGGTCTTCTCTGTGGTCAACGCAGGGGGCGTCCTACCATTCGCGAGGCCCTCCCTGAGGCGGTCGGCCATTTCGTCGAGCGTTTGACCGATAGACCGGTACTTCTGCACGAGCGCCTCTGCGTGTTCTTGCGTCTCGATCGGGAGTTGCGGGATCAGGACGGGGATGAGTGCTTGGAGGCCCATTGTGTGGTTGACGTCGAACTCGGAGGTTCGGGCCTCCAATCCGGTCGCCGTGGTCGAGGCCTCGTGGATGAGGACGTCTCGCGTGATCGACTCATCGAGTTCCAGCCCCTCGAGGCGTCGCGCACGGTCGACGAATTCCCGCAGGCGACCGATCTGATCGTCCTCGGCTTCCCGGGAAGCGGGCTCCATCTTGTCGTCGAATCGGTGGTCGCCCAGCATCGTTGCGTGCGTCGGGTTGACCTCCATCAGGTAGTTCCAGTATTCGTCGGCGAGGACGCGCAATCCTTCGTTCACAATGCTCCTTTTGAAGATGAGGCTAGCCAAGAAACGGCCTTCGGCCGCAGCCCTCAGTCGCCAGTCAGTCGTCAGTCGTCAGTCGTCAGTCTTCAGTCGTCAGTAAGAACGCGGCCTGGATCACGCCGAGGCCGCGGGGCGAGCCTCCCCACCGAAAACCGAGAGCCGAAGACCGAGAACGGCAAGCGCAGCGAGCCTTCCTACCGAAAACCGAGAACCGCACACCGCCCACGAAGCGAGCCTCTACCATCAAAGTGGTGACCTACGCGTTCATGAGGCGTCTCGAATCGACACCTGACCGCTATGACCGGGGTATTGCCCTGCTCAGCGGCGGTCGCATCGGATCGGTCTACGAGCGGATCGCGGAGCTGGTGGCGCGCCCCGGAGTGGACGTGCTGGACATCGGATGCGGGACCGGTGGTGTATCGATTGCCTGCGCAGCACGTGGAGCCACCGTCGTCGGGATCGACCGCGACGCCGGCATGTTGGATGTTGCAGCCACCAAATCGATGTCGGCCGAGTGGCTGGAACTCGACGCGACCGAGATCGAAGATCGTTTCGAGCCGGGCAGTTTCGACGCCATCGTTTCGTGTCTCGCCTTCAGCGAGATGCCGCCGCAGGTGCAGGACTACGCCTTGTCGATCGCGCTGAGTCGCTTGCGGCCTGGGGGCCGACTGGTGATCGCCGATGAGACCGAGCCTGAGACCAGAGGTCAGCGGATGCTGTACCGCATTCGAAGGGTCCCCGTTATCGCCCTCACCTGGCTGCTGACCCAGACCACTACGCGGCCGGTTCGCGACCTTCGCGCGACCCTGTCACAGTTTGGGTTCGCGAAGATCACCAGCGAACGGCCATGGCCGTCCTTCCAGATCGTCGTTGCGACCAAACCATCATGAGTTCGCTGTTCGACACGATGCTGCGAATGCTGCCGCATCGCGCGCCGACCGGTCTGATCGCGATCGGCGACCCCGATCGATCATCTCCCGTCTTGCTCACGGGCAACTACACGGTGACAGTGCAGCGGGTCCGTCGAGCGCTGGCAGGACAGAGCGCCTGGCTTCTCGTGGCCGACAGCAACGGCATCAACGTGTGGTGTGCCTCTGGAGGGGGCCACCTGACCCACCACGACGTCATCTCGGCGATACGCACCTCCGGGGTACAGGACCGGGTCGATCATCGTCATCTGATCCTTCCAGAGCTGTGCGCGACGGGAGTGGAACGGAGCCGTATCGAAGATGCAACCGGTTGGACCGCCACGTGGGGACCGGCCTCCGCCGAAGATATCCCAGCCTTCCTCGAGCGCGGACAACACACGGCACGGCAGGAGCGCTCCGTTCGTTTCCCGCTACGGGACCGCCTGGAGATGGCCGCGATGTGGATCGGCCCCCTGGTGCCGTTTCTGTGGCTGGTGCTCTGGCCCATCACCGGGGTTGCCCCGGCCGCAATCGATGCCGGAGTGGTCGCACTCATCGTGCTGGCTCTCTACGCGCTGTTCCCGTGGCTGCCGCTCGAAACTCTGCGTGGCTTTCCCGTCTACCTGGTTCTCGCTGCGGTCGGATTCGGTGTCGGGGCAGGACTGCTGACACTCACCGGTCTCCTTCACACCGGAACACTCCTGTGGGTCGCCGCGGCATGCGTGGTTGGGACGGCAATTGCTTCAATCGACGTGGCCGGCTCCACACCGCTGCTCGCGAGTTCCGTCAATCCGAGCGACTTCGAGGTGGAACTCATCTCCGACCGTTGCACCGGGACAGCAGAGTGTGTACTGGTGTGCCCGAGGGAAGTGCTGGTCATGGATGGGCATGCCAGAAAGGTCCGAATTGCGAAACCGGGCAACTGCATCTTGTGCGCAGCCTGCATCGTCCAGTGTCCCGAAGACGCGCTGCGATTCAGGTTCGACGACGGCCGGGTCGTTGAACCCGACGTGATCCGACGCACACGCATGAATCTCCTCGGGAAGCGGAAGACGGTTCCGCTCTAGCGGCACTCAGTGGTTGTCAGTCGTCAGTCGTCAGTCGTCAGTAAGAACGCGGCCTGGATCACCCCGAGGCCGCGGGGCGAGTGTCCTACCGAAGACCCAGAACCGAAAACCGAGAACCGCGAGCGCAGCGAGTCTCCTACCGAAGACCCAGAACCGAAAACCGAAGACGGCGAACGAAGTGAGCCTACGCCAGCAGAAGCTTCTCCAGTCGCCGGGTAGCGACGACCAGCCCGACGGCGCCCATCACGACCAGGAACCCGATGTGATAGACCATCGACCACTCCAGCTGGCCGAGGGTCAGGGAGCGAATCACGACCACACCGTGATAGAGCGGGGACAGCTGTGCCACCCATTGCAGCCATGGCGGATACACGCTGAGCGGGTAGAACGTCGCTGAGAACAGGAACAGCGGCAGCGTGACCAGAGCGACCAGATCGAAGTCCTGCCACGACTTCATGAACGACGTGGCGGCCATGCCGGCGGCCGCGAAGCCGAAGCCGAGTAGGAGCGCTGCAGGCACAGCAAGCAGACCCCACAGCGACGGCATGAGACCCATGATCCACATGACCACGAGAAACCCGGCTGCGTACAGGGCACCGCGGAACAGCGACCACGCGATCTCACCGATGGCGATGTCGCCGGGGGCCATCGGGGTGGCGAGGACGGCGTCGTAGATCTTGGCGTACTTGAGCTTGAAGAAGATGTTGAACGTCGACTCGTACACGGCGCCGTTCATCGCCGCCGCACCGAGCAGGGCCGGCGCGACGAACTCGGCATAGGTGATGGGCAGACCTGTGGGTCCGACGATGTCGCCGACGAGCTTGCCCAACCCGACACCGATCGAGAACAGATAGAAGAGCGGCTCGAAGAACCCGGAGAAGATCACGATCCAGGCGTGCCGGTAGACGAGGAAGTTGCGTTCGAGAAGATGTCGCGCGCGACGACCGCCCATCACGGACGGCGGCACGATCCTGGCAATGAGCGCGCCGGCGTTCATTGCCCGAGCTTCTTTGCGAACGTGCGGAAGGCGACGAGTGAACCGCCCACGATCCATACGAGAAGGTACGCGACGTGCACGACCGGCGAGAAGGTCGTCGGGATCCCGAGGGCCGTGGCGCGCGTCAGCTCGACGCCGTGCCACAGCGGAATGGCGTACGCGATCGGCTGCATCCAGCCGGGTAACTGGGTGATCGGAAAGAACGTGCCGGAGAACAGGAACATGGGAACGATGCCGAACCGGAACAGGTTGGACAGCCCGTGGTCGTCGTTGAGCCATGCCGCGTACGCGCTGACCGGAGCGGCGAACGCGAGGCCGGTGAGTACCGCCGGGACGACCGCGAGGAGACCGACACCGAGTGGCACCGCTCCGAACACCGCCATGACGACTACGAACACGGTGGATACGAACACCATGCGGACCCCCACCCAGCCCAGATGACCGACCACGAGATCGCGGATCCTGATCGGTGTTGCAAGGGTCGCGAAGTACGTCTTGGTCCACTTGATGCCGGCCATCACCGGCCATGACCCGTCACCGGCACCCGTCTGCATCGCCGTCGCGGCAAGCAAGCCCGGTGCGAGGTAGGTCAGGTAGGGAACACCGACAGACGCAGTTCCGGCACCCCGGTTGACCAGCGACCCGAGACCGATGCCCATCGCCAGCAGGTAGAAGACCGGACTGAGGAACGTGGAGATCACACTCCCCCGCCAGGTTCGCCGGTAGACACGGGCATGAGCCTCAACGACACGGAGCGCGGCGGAAGCCATCAGTCGATCAGGCTCCGGCCCGTGAGGCGCAGGAACACGTCTTCGAGCGTGCTGCGGCGGACCACGACCGTTTCCGGCCTGCTGCCGCGTTCCGCTGCTTCGGCCGCGGTGCGGTCACCGTTGTCGGTGTATATGAGCACCCGGTCAGGCAGCGCTTCCATGCGGTCGGCGAGACCCTCCAGGAGTGGCAGGTTCTCGTCTTGTGTGCCAACAGGGAACCGCAGCTCCACAACGTCCCTGGTCGAGTACTCACCAATCAGCGCGAGCGGCGATCCCTCGGCGACGATCTTCGCCTTGTCCATCACGACGAGCCGGTCGCAAAGCTGCTCGGCCTCGTCCATGTAGTGGGTGGTGATGA
>CAZWHZ010000065.1:0-9022 GCA_964633745.1 uncultured Acidimicrobiia bacterium | reverse complement strand
TGGAGGTTCAAATCGGACGCAGGGTAGTGCCGGTGTTCAGAAGGAGGCCACACCAACGCCCATCAGTCTGCCTGGGAGGACGCAGGGCGAGGACCGGGGACCGGGGTCGAGCCCATCTGTTCCCCCAGCGAAGCGACGTTGGGGGGTGCAGGGCGTCTTCCCGGGGACCGTCTGGTGGGAATCGCGACCCTCCGGCGTCGCGAAGGGAGGAGAACCGCGACCACTACCCTGATCGAGCACATGGACGACCCTGCCACGCACCTCGCAATCGATCACCACCTGTGTGGCACGCCGACGCTCATCGAGCCTGGCACCGCGGAGGTTCACCTCACCACGACTCCCGACATGGCGGTGGATGATCGTGGCCTGGTACACGGAGGTTTCGTGTTCGGGCTGGCCGACTACGCTGCGATGCTCGCCGTGAACGACCCGAACGTAGTGCTAGGCGCCTCCGAGGTTCGCTTCACCGCACCGGTCGAGGTGGGCGACGAACTCACCGCGATGGCCACGGTGACGGCCAGCGACGGCCGTCGCCAGAACGTCGCCGTGACGGTGACTCGCGACGGCACTGAGATCGCACACGGCGCCTTCTCATGTTTCATACTCGACCATCACGTACTGGAGCGATGATGCACGGCGGCGATCGCATTGTTGAAGTGCTGATCAGGCGGGGTGTGGAAACCATCTTCACACTGACCGGCGGCCACATTGCACCGATCCTGAGCGGCGCCGCTGTACGCGGCCTGTCGGTGATCGACGTACGAGACGAAGCCAACGCAGTGTTTGCGGCAGACGCGACGTCGAGACTCACCGGCATTTCGGGAGTCGCGGTCGTGACGGCCGGCCCGGGTGTCACCAACACGTTGACCGCCTTGCAGAACGCGCTCCTTGCCCAGTCGCCGCTGGTGTTGATCGGCGGTGCCGCAGCCACAGCGCTCCAGGGGCGCGGGGCCTTGCAGGACATCGACCAAGCCGCCGCGGTTCGGCCGCACGTCAAGGCGGTGTTCCGTGCCAGGCGAGTTCGCGATCTAGAGATCATGGTCGACGAGGCGTTTCGCACCTCCCTCTCTGGTGTTCCCGGTCCGGTGTTCGTTGAGGCGCCCGTCGACCTGCTGTACCAGGAGGAGGTCGTGCGTGACATGTACCTGTCAGGCGGCACGCCGAAGAGCCTCGCGGGCAGGGCGACCCGTGCCTATCTCCGCTGGCACGTGGGACGGCTGTTCGCCGGCGTCGATGAGCAAGCTCCGTCCGCACCGCCGCCAGAGGTGCCCGAACCGCACCGTGTGGCTCTTGGCCGTGTCGCGAAACTGGTCCGGGAAGCGAAGCGGCCTGCACTGGTCGTCGGGAGTGGCGCGATGTCGATTCCCGGAGAAGCCGGGGACATTGCCGCAGCGCTGAACCAACTGGGCATGCCGACCTGGCTGGCGGGCATGGCCCGCGGTCTTCTGGGACCGAAACACCCGCTGCATTTTCGACATCGCCGCCGCGAAGCGTTGAAGCAGGCAGACCTCGTGATCTTGGCCGGCATGCCGATCGACTTTCGTCTCGACTACGGCCGGGTGATCGGCGGGGGAGCGAAACTCGTGACGGCGGGCAGAGACGACAAGGCTCTGTCGAAGAACCGCCGGCCGGACCTCGCCGCTTCCGGCGATGCGGGCCGATTCCTACAACGGCTTGCAGAGGCGTGCGAAGCCGGCCGCTGGGACGAGTGGCTGGACACGCTGCGCACGAGGGACGCCGAACGTGACGAACAGATCCAACAGCAGGCCGACGTACCGGCCGCTCCGATCAACCCGTTGCGGCTGCTGGAGAGGATCGACGCGGCGATGGCCGACGACAGTGTGATCGTTGCCGACGGGGGCGACTTCGTGGCGTCTGCCTCGTACGTCCTGCACCCGAGGGGACCGCTACGGTGGCTCGACCCAGGTGTGTTCGGCACGCTGGGTGTGGGTGCCGGGTTCGCGATGGCCGCCGCACAAGCTTCCCCAGGCACCGAGGTGTGGCTGCTGTACGGGGACGGTGCGGCCGGTTTCAGTCTCGTCGAGTTCGACACATTCGCCCGTCACGGCATTCCGGTGATAGCCGTCGTCGGGAACGATGCCGGCTGGACACAGATCGCCCGCGACCAGGTGACGATCCTCGGTGATGATGTCGGCACCGTGCTGGCAGCCACCGACTACCACCGTGTTGCGGAAGGGTTCGGCGGCGTGGGACTCCTGCTGGACGACCCGGACAGGATCGATGACACGCTCGCCGAGGCGAAACGGGTCGCCGCAGAGGGGCGGCCGGTGCTGGTCAACGCGCGCATTGGTAGAACGGAGTTTCGCAAGGGTTCCATGTCCATGTAGAGGAGTTACGTGCCGGTCCTTGGTTGGCACTCGGCGCGACGGCGAGGGAGAGCAAGACCGTCGGTCCGACATCGAGAACCGCCAGAAGAGCGACCCTGTGGGCGGACCTGGCTACGGCACCGTGATCGTTAGGGATCCGTCCCAGGTTCCCGCCGTCGAGTCCTTGGTGTAGGTGACGTGGAGGGGGATCGTGTAGGTACCGGGCGCAGCGGCCGTAGCATCGATGAAGAATGCTGCGTAGTCGGACTCTCCATCCTCGAGCCGGGCGTCATGAGCAAGGCTGGTGGTGGAACCGTCGCCCGGATAGGTGACAGTGAGTCCGGCAGGGGGACTCGCGGCCATCTGAAAGCCGTCCAGACGCGGTGCGTTGCCCGTGAACGCCACCTCGACCCAGCCAGACCCATCGATGGCGACATCGCCACCTCCGGCAGTCAGGTCGTCACCCGAGTAGGCGGCAACCGGAACTTTGACGGAGTAGCTCTGTGTATGGGACTTCCCCCCGGTCGAGTAGGAAGCCTCGAGGTGCAGATTGAGGCTCTTCGCTTGGTAGGGAACGGTCACATGCAGCGCAGTGAAGTCGATCTCGCCATCAGAGAGGGTCGAGTCCGCCCACGTCGAGGCGAACGACCCGGTGCTGCTCGGGTACCGCACTTCCCAACCCGGATCCGGGTTCTTGACCGTGACCTGAAAGTCCTCGGCATCGCCGCCGGATGACTCCCACACGATTTCGATCCACGCCGAGTCCCCTGCGAGAACGGTTCCAGTTTGGACCGTGAGCGATTTCACGTTCGCCGGGCCACCCTGCGCAAGCGCAGGTTGCGCGCCCATCGTAAGGAGGAGCGTGAGGACTACGGACGTGGTGAGCACTCTCATGGAGGATTCATCGGCCGAAGTGGGACAAAAGTTGAGTTCAGGTGCCGCACTGCTGGATGTATGCAGCCTTCACCTCATCCCGGAGATGCTGCTGTTTCGTGAGGTCGTCCTTGAAGGCCCGGTACTGCTCAGCGCTCACACCGTTGCCGGAGAGGCGACCATCCAGCTCGGCCTGGATATCCTGCTGTGTCTCGAAGGTGTATCGCTGTACGTCGCACATCCAGCGCCCCTCGATCGACGAGAGTAGCGCAGCGTTGTACCGGGGCGCGCACGCTGTCAAGAACAGCGCTGCAATGAGGATGAACCACAGCTTTCGCATGTCAGGAGTATCGGCCGGAGA
This sequence comes from uncultured Acidimicrobiia bacterium, assembly GCA_964633745.1. Classification (GTDB taxonomy): domain Bacteria; phylum Actinomycetota; class Acidimicrobiia; order Spongiisociales; family UBA4744; genus CAYLHS01. The sequence continues at coordinate 5,461 of CAZWHZ010000065.1, read as the reverse complement.
GCAATGTTCTGAAGAACTCCAATCAGGTGCTCTTTGCCTCAGAACCTCGCCAGAGCCGCGTCGAGTTCCGGCCAACCGACCTTCAGCTCGGTTTTGCCTTCCCGCAATACGGTGAGTGCCGCCTCACGAAGCATCCCCGACAGGTCGGCGAACGACAGCCCGTCCGTGCGTCGGGCCAGTTCGTCGAGGTCGACATCCTCGGCGAACGGAACGTCCGACAACCCGAGCAAGGCACGTCGCGCCTCGACGCCCGGCAATTTCAGCTCCAGGTGCACCTCGAACCGTCCGGAGCGAAGCAAAGCGGGATCGATCAAATCCACCCGGTTCGTCGCTCCGATCACCGACACGTCGCCACGTGACATCACTCCGTCCATCTCGGTCAGCAACGCCGCCACGACCGAGTCGGTCACCGATGTCGTCGATCTCCCCCGAACCGGGGCCAGGGCATCGAGTTCGTCGAAGAACAGGATCGACGGTGCCGCCGATCGAGCCCTCGAGAACACCTCCCGGACGCCCCGTTCCGATTCACCCACGAACTTGTCGAGCAGTTCGGCGCCTTTGACCGGAAAGAACGCGGCTCCCGACTCGTGCGCGAGGGCACGCACCACGAACGTCTTGCCGGTTCCCGGTGGCCCGTACAGCAGCACGCCTTGCGGGGGATCGATGCCCAGGCTCGCGAAACGCTCGGGCTCGGTGATCGGCCAGATCACCGCTTCCGTGAGACGCTGTTTCACGTCTGCCAGGTTCGCTACCTTCTCGAAACCGTACGACGGTACTTCCCCAAGTGGCGCCGATCCGAGTGAGGGAACCGTCGACTCCACGGCGTTGAGGAGCAGGTCGGTCGTCAGTTTCCCCCCTCGGCGCATCGAAAGGGCGGAGGCGTGTACCACTGCGGCGGTGATGTCCGCGCCGGAGAAGCCCGCCGTTCTGCTAGCGAGGAGTTCGAAGTCGATATCGTCGGAGGGCACGCGTGCCGTCGCAGCCTCGAACAGCATCCGGCGCCGCGTCAGATCGGGTGGGGGAATGGTCAAGGTGCGGGGGAGGAGGCCGGAGTCGATGACTGGCTTGTCCAACGTGGCCGCCGATGCCACGCCGAGGACACAGGCGACGTTGGGGCGTCCGGCTACGGCGTCCAGGAACCATCTGAGAATCGCCGCGACCTGGGTTCGGTACGGAGCCAGGCCCTCGTCACCGGCGACTGCTTCGATCCTGTCTACATACAGAACCGAAGGGCCGTTCGCTTGCTTCACCGCTCTCTCGAGCGCGTCGAGGAGACTCTCCGGTTTGAACACGAGGTTGAGGTTGACAGTTGTGACCGTCGCCCCGGCGCCGTCGGCCGCGGCCGCCACGAGTTCAGACTTGCCGCAGCCCGTTGGACCTTCGAGGACCACACCAGCGACACTCGGCAGACCCCATACCGAAGGGAGATCCTCAGGCGATGTGAGCAGCGTCAGCCAGCTCGTGAGGGTTTCGAGTTCCAGCTCGAGACCGGTGAGGACTGATGCCGGCACTGCCACGGGCTGTTCGGAAACCGCCGGTGTCTCAAGCGGCTGCGGGGATTGCGTCCCCTCGGCGACGAAGCGAGTCGCGGCCGTCACCATGCCCGCCGGGCTGGGGGTAACCGCCACAACCTTCACACGAACCGGCGTTGGGCCTCCGTCGGCGTAGGTAGCGTCGAAGGTCATCGCGTCGCCTGAGGTGACGGGTCGACCCTGCAGGGCATGAACCATCGATCGAGGGTCGAGGTCGAGGTGCTCTCCGGCGAAGGTCACGATCTCTGCGGTGGAGAGCATGACCCGCTTTGTATCGACTGCCTGACCGGCATGGACCCCCGCGTTGGACATCGTCTCTGGTCCGACAAGAAGTGCCACTGTCTCCGAGACCGCTACCGGCCGGGCGATGGCGTGTGTCGATCCCAGCGAGATGACACCTCCTCCCGGCAGGCCCATCGCAGACAGAAGCGTCGCGTCGGCTGCGAGGAAGGGATCGGTTCCAGGTCGAACGGTGAAACGCATGAGGGCAATCGTAGGTCCCGCCGGCTGCCGTTGGAAAGGTCGGCCCTTGAAGGCGAGACTTCCAGCCCGTTGGTCCGATACGGAGCCGGCGGAACCTCCAGGTACTCTACGTGGCCTCTGCGGGGGTGAAAATAGGCCGTCGGTCCCCATTGGTGAGCGACGGCTCCAAGACGGGGACTCGTGGCAGCATCAGGGGGCCCGTCGTGTCAATGAGTCGGGTTGCGTTTCCGGTGAGCCACTGCCACACCAGGTGAGCTTCCTCCGCGACCTCGACGGAGGGTGGTGTCTGGGGCCAGCGGCTCAGAGTGTCATCGGCCGCTGGAGTGAGCATGGGTCCTCGACGACCGTTCCATGAGAGCGACAAGTGTCCGTGATCGATGACCGCGCCCTCGCCATCGGCGGACTCGGCCCACACCAGCCCCGCGCGGTTCATTGCCTGCCACTCTCGCCGGCGGGTGAGGACCCTGGCGAGGGCTCGATACCGATCCCTTGTCCATGCCGCCTCCTCGTACCGCTCGAGCGCCGCGAGCTCTGACATCTTGTCCATGAGGGGTCCGAGGAGAAATGATGGGTCTTCGTCGATGCCTTGTCGAACCCTCTCAACGATCGGCGCGTAGTGCTCCTTCGGTAGTGAACCATCGCAAGGGCACATCGCAACCCCGAGCTGTGCAGGAGCACACTGTGCCTCCCTGCTTCCCGGTTTCGAGGAACATCGTCGGATGGGGACGGCGTCCCAGATGGCGGTCATCACCAGCTCTGCGCTCCGGCGGCTTCTGAAAGGACCCAAGTACGTGCCTCCATCATCTCTCTGCGAACGGACGAGCGAGAGACGGGGGTACGACTCGTGCGTGAGCTTGACCCAATGCGATGACTTTGGTGGTTTGGACCGACGGTTGTGACGGGGACGGTGCGAGTGGATCAGTCTGAGTTCGGTCACTTCTGCCTCGAGTTCGGTGGCGCACTCGCGATACTCGATGCGGTCGAGTTCCTGCAGCATCGTTGCGACGCTGCGCCGACCGTCGCCATAGAAGTAACTACGCACGCGAGTTCGAAGGTTCTTGGCCTTCCCGACGTAGAAGACGCCATCGTTGCGGTCATGGAACAAGTAGACGCCGGGGCGGCGGGGGAGACCGTCGGTGAGGTGGATCTTCTGGTAGTGCCTCGAACCCCTGGCAGTCGGCAGCTGCAGCAGATCCTCGAGGGCGGTGACGCCGATCGTTCCTGCCCGCTCCAGGAGTCGGTGGAGGACCCACGCGGTTGCCTGCGCATCGTCAAGAGCCCTGTGCGTGGGTTTGTGAGGTGAACGGAGGTGCGCTGCGAGCGTATCGAGCTTGAGGTTGCGCACCTCTCCACGAAGGAGCCGCCTGGCGAGCCCCAACGTGTCAACCCACCGGTTGGCAAGGCGGCCGTACCCGAGGTGCATCGCCGCAGCGTTGAGAAACGACAGATCGAATCGGACGTTGTGACCAACGATGACAGCGTCGCCCATGAACTCCAGAAACGTTGGGAGTGCTTCGTCGATCTTCGGCGCGCCGACCACCATCGAGTGGGTGATACCCGTGAGCACAGTGATGAACGGAGGGATCTCCCGGCCGGGATTGACGAGCGTCTGGAACGTTCCAAGCTCCTCGCCTCCCTGGTAGAGGACGGCGCCGATCTCGGTGATGCCGTTGGCATCCGGAGCCGTTCCGGTTGTTTCGAGATCGAGGATGCAGAACGGGACTTCATAGAGGGGTGCCCCCATCTCCTCGAACGTTCTCTGCATCACGAGCGTCACAAGCGCCATCCTCCGAACATGTGTTCGATACTAGAGCAAGGGCGGGACACATTGGAGTCTCCAGACCCCAATGTGGAGCCGTTCGCTGTCAGCTTTCAGCTGTTCGCCGTCTGAGAGCTTCGTAGAGGACGATGCCGGCCGCCATCGCTGCGTTGAGGCTGTCCGCCTGGCCCCGCATCGGGATTCGCACCCGTTCGTGTGACGCGTCGAGGAGCGCATCGGAGAGGCCGTACTGCTCAGAGCCGATAGCGATAGCGCACGCGCCGGAGTAGTCCGCTTCCCAGTGGGTGCCGTTGGCGAAGGGGGTGGTGGCGATGAGACGTACGTTGTGGCCGCGGAGCCACTCGATCGCTTCGGTACTGGAGGTGACAACGAGTGGCACGGTGAAGAGACAGCCAATCGACGCGCGCACCACATTCGGGTTGAACGGGTCGGTTGTTGGATCCGAGACGACGACGGCATCGACACCCGCAGCGTCCGCCGTTCGGAGCATCGTGCCGAGATTGCCCGGTTTTTCGATCGACTCGACCAAGAGGATCAGTGGCTCGTCAGGGAGCGAGAGGTCTTCGGGTCCGGTGGGGAACTGCCGGGCGAGAGCTGCGAGTCCTTCAGGCCGGTCTCTGTAGCTGATCTTGCGAAAGGGCGCTTCGCCGTACTGGACGAGCGTTGCGCCTGCCATCTCTGCCGCGGCGAGCAGTGCAGGCTCATTGGATCCGAGGAAGAGTTCGGGGCAGTAGCCGACCTCTTCGATGTCGACGCCGGCTGTGACGGCTCGCGACAGCTCGCGATAGCCTTCGATCAGGAACCGCCCCTCAGCGTCTCTCGTCCGGCGGTTCCTGAGTCGAACCAGGCGCTTCACCCTCGGGTTGCTGATCGAGGTGATGACGTCCACCGCTCTCCAATCGTTCGTAGGCAGCTTCGAGGCGCCTGCGTGCCCTGTGGCATGCGACACGTACCGTACCCACGGCCGCCCCCAGCCTGCTTCCTATCTCCTCGTAGCTGAGTTCCTCGACCTCGCGCAGCCAGAGAAGCTCGCGGTCCCTGGTCGACAGGGTCTTCAGCGCTTCGATGACCGTCGAGTGCTCCTCGCCGATCTCGACCAACTCGTCCGGGTGACTGACCTCAGGAGTGATCGGAGGATCAGGCCGCGGGCGTCGTCGTTTCCGGATCCACGTCCGGAGGCGGGCTCTGGCGATCGTCCAGAACCAGGCCTCGAACGCGATAGGGGCACGCAACTTCGGAAGGTTCTTGACCATGGCTTCCACGGTCTCCGTTGCGAGATCCTCCGCGTCAGGACCGGGCACGCCGGCCACTCTGAAGAAACCGATCAGGCGCGGATAGCCGGCCGAGAACAACCCCGATATCGCGTCTGCATCATGTTGCCTGGCCCTCTCAACGGTCTCGAGAGCTGGAGGCCAGATTGGATGCCCGCCGTCATGCACGTCCTCTTGTTACCAGAGGATCTAGGGGTTCTGGCTATTTCCGGGCGTTTGACCGTCCCGACCGGGAGCCTCGTCGCTCTTGCCCGCTGTCCCGTCCTGGCCGGGAGGGGTTCGTCCAGACTGCCCCGGCGGTTCGTTCCTTTCGAGACCCGGTGGGAGAGCCTGGCCTCGGTCCTGCATGGCGCTCCGGATTGCAGCCAGCACTTCTTCGGAACGATTCTCGAAGT
>CAZWHZ010000064.1:0-9166 GCA_964633745.1 uncultured Acidimicrobiia bacterium | reverse complement strand
GAGATTGGGCTGCGCCACGGCCTCGAGGCGCCTCAGGTCATCGACGAGCGAGCTGCGATCACTTCGACGGGTCTCGAGTTCGACGGGATGGACAGGTTCGAGGCACGCGAGGCCGTGAAGCATCAGCTCTTCCGCGAGGGCTTCGTTGAGAAGGTCGAGCAGCACTCACACTCGGTTGGGCACTGCTACCGGTGCGGCACGGTGATCGAGCCCTATCTGTCGGACCAGTGGTTTGTGAAGGTGCGCCCGTTGACGACTCCGGCGATCGAAGCCGTTGCGAACGGACAGACACGATTCATTCCGAGCAGATGGGAGAAGAACTACTTCCTCTGGATGGAGAACCTGCGCGACTGGTGTATCAGTCGCCAGATCTGGTGGGGGCACCGCATCCCCGTCTGGTACTGCCAGGACTGCGGGGCGGTGATCGTCGAACGTGAAGACCCGACGGAGTGCTCGTGTGGCTCGACGGATCTCCGTCAGGACGAGGATGTGCTCGATACATGGTTCTCTTCGGCTCTGTGGCCGTTCTCGACACTCGGATGGCCGGAGAAGACGGCCGATTTGGATCGTTTCTACCCGAACGCAGTGCTCGTCACGGGATTCGACATCATCTACTTCTGGGTGGCCCGGATGATGCAGATGGGGCCTCACTTCATGGGAGATGTCCCCTTTACCGACACGATCATTCACGGACTGGTCCGGGAAGCATCCGGTGCAAAAATGTCCAAGTCGAGCGGAAACGCGCTCGATCCGCTCGAGATCGTGGAAAAGCACGGTGCTGATCCGCTTCGACTTGCGCTCATCCAGGCAGCTGCTCCCGGCCACGATGTTCCCTTCGACGTAGAGTGGGTTGACGGGGCCCAACGATTCGGAAACAAGCTCTGGAATGCTGTCCGATTCACTCTTCAACACGTTCGTGGCGTCCCGGAGGAGGGTGGCTATCCGGCGGAGCCCGACGCGATCGGGCGGTGGATCCTCTCCAGGCTCGGGGAGGTCGCGAGTCGATTCGACCAGCTCTGTGATGAGTACCGGCTCTCTGATGCGTATGGTCTGCTCTACAACTTCGCGTGGTCGGAAGCATTCGACTGGTACCTGGAGATGGCGAAGTCCCCACTGCGGGATCCGGAGAGAGCCGAGGGGACGCGTCAGGTTCTCGGCGTCTTGATGAGAGATCTTCTCAAGCTGTTCCATCCCGCGATTCCCTTCATCACCGAGGAGCTGTGGAATGAGCTGAAAGAGGGGGAGGGGCTTCTCGCCGGATCGACATGGCCGGTCGTCCCACAGTTCGAGTCACCCGATGGGATCGAGATGCTCCAAGAACTCGTGACCGGAATTCGTCGCTTCCGTGCCGAACACGGCTTGGCGCCACGTACCCCCCTCACGGTCACCGTCAGCGACGCCGACCGGTTTCGAGGTAGCTGGTGGGAGGAGCAGTTGCAGTCGCTGGCCATGTGCGAAACTCGATTCTCGAGCCCACCGAGCGATCTGACCGGGCACGCTCGACTCGTTGCGGGTTCGGTTCAGGGGTTCATTCCGCTCGCCGGTCTGATCGACGTCGAAGCGGAGAGAAGTCGACTGGAGCGCTCGATCGGCAAGGTCAAGAGCGACCTGTCCATCGTCGAGAAGAAGCTGGCGAATGACAGCTTCAGAACGAAGGCACCTATCGCCGTCGTGGAGAAGGAAGAGGCGAAACGCGACGATCTCCAACGGCGCATGAACAAACTCCTGGCTCAACTCGAAGAGCTGGGCGGCTGAAGAGGGGCTGCCACGGACTACGACGAGGCGGTTGCCTTCCTCGATCGACACATCGGGCTCGGCATGCGACCGGGACTCGAGCGGACGCGCGTGATGCTCGACTACATGGCCAACCCGCAGGACGCCTATCCGATCGTCCACATCACGGGGAGCAACGGCAAGACGTCGACGTCGCGTATCGCGGCGTCGATCGTATCGGCTCACGGACTCGCCGTCGGTTCGTTTACCTCGCCTCACCTCGAACGTGTTGAGGAACGGTTGGGGGTCAATGGCCACCACGCGTCGCCTGAGTCCTTCGCGGAGGCGGTGGCGGACGTGGCCCCGTTTGCGGATTTGCTCGAGGAACGCACAGGAGACCGTCCCACCTACTTCGAGCTCACCGCAGCGATGGCCTTCGCGTGGTTCGCAGAGCGGGCCGTCGACGTCGGCGTTGTGGAGGTGGGGCTCGGGGGGCGGCTCGACGCGACCAACGCCGCCGACGCTACGGTCGCTGTCGTCACCGGGATATCGAAAGAGCACATGAATGTCCTCGGCTCGACAATCACGGAGATCGCCCGTGAGAAGCTCGGCATCGTCAAGGCAGGCAGCGTGCTCGTGACCGGCCCGCTGCCGGGCGACGCAGAGATCGAAGCCGAACGTGTTACCGCCGAAGTGGGGGTGCAGCGGTGGAAGTACGACCGGGACTTCAGCGTTCGCGACGCGCGGTTGGCGGTGGGCGGATGGACGGTCGACGTGGATGGAGTGTTCGAAACCTACGAGGATCTCGTCTTGCCGCTCCACGGCCGGTACCAGACGCGCAATCTCGCAGTCGCCATCGCCGCGGTCGAGTCGCTCTTCGGCAGGCCACTTGACCAGGATGCCCTGCGCGAGGGAGTAGCGAGTGCCAGTTCGCCCGGACGACTCGAAGTGCTGGGGCACCGACCGCTCTTGATCGTCGACGGATCTCACAACGAGGAGGGGATGGGAGTGCTGGCGAGCGCACTCGATGAGGAGTTTCCTTCAATGTCGTGGACGGTGGTGTTCGGGGTACTCGGCGACAAGAACGTGGACGGGATGTTCGACCACCTCCAAGGGATCGCGACCAGGCTGGTCGTGACTGCGCCGGAAAGCAGTCGGGCCGCCGATCCAAGCGCGCTCGCCGGCATCGCCCGGCAACGGCTGGGGCCAGACACCGAGATCCTCGTGATCCCGGGTGTGGAATCGGCCATCAGGGAGGCGCTGCGTTTGACGGGCCCCGACGATGCACTGATTGCCACCGGATCGCTCTACCTTGCAGGGGAGGCACGGCCCATTCTGAAAGAAGTCGCCAACGAGTAGTGGAGAGGACAACGAAATGGAACACACATTCGTGATGGTCAAGCCCGATGGTGTGGCCCGGGGCCTGGTCGGCGAGGTGATCACCCGGTTCGAGCGCAAGGGACTCCAGCTCCGAAAGGTCAGGCGCCTGGTCATCGACGAGGAACTCGCCCGTACGCACTACGCCGAGCATGTTGACAAGCCATTCTTTCCGGAACTGCTCGCATTCATCACGTCGGGACCGGTCGTTGCCATGGAGTGGTCGGGTGACAGCGCCGTTTCGGTGGCGCGGACGCTCATGGGGACAACCGATCCGAAGAAGGCCGCACCCGGGACGATTCGTGGCGACCTCGGTCTGGTCGTCACACAGAACATCGTGCACGGATCCGACTCGGCGGAGAGCGCCGCTCGCGAGCTCGCCCTTTTCTTCGGATAGACCGACGTTCCATAGGGCCGGCTCTCTCGTGCTTGGCACAGTCAACTAAGCTTATCCAGTCCCGATCCGAGGCCGTCTTCTATTGGCTGAGTCACTGTTTTCATTCGCAGGTCAAGACATGGCGATTGACCTGGGCACCGCCAACACGTTGGTATACGTGCGTGGCATTGGCATCGTGCTCAATGAGCCGTCCGTCGTTGCCATCAACGTGCGAACCAATCGCGCGCTCGCAGTGGGGATGGAGGCCAAGCGAATGATCGGCCGCACGCCCTCCTACATCAGGGCCATTCGCCCACTTCGAGATGGGGTGATCGCCGACTTCGATATCACGGAGAAGATGCTTCGCTACTTCATCCACAAGGTGCACAAGCGCAAGTGGGCCAAGCCCAGAATCGTGATCTGTGTGCCGTCAGGGATAACGCCGGTGGAACGGCGAGCGGTGGAGGAGGCCGCATATCACGCCGGTGCTCGACGTGCCTACACGATTGAGGAGCCGATGGCGGCGGCGATCGGCACGGGGCTGCCGGTGGGTGAACCGTCCGGCTCAATGGTGGTCGACATCGGCGGCGGGACCACAGAGGTGGCCGTCATCTCGCTCGGTGGCATCGTCGAGTCTCGCAGCATAAGGATCGGCGGTGACGAACTCGACGAAGCCATCATCGATTGGGTGAAGAAGGAGTACAACCTGCTCCTTGGCGAGCGGACCGCGGAGCAGATCAAGATGGCGATCGGTTCGGCGTTTCCCTACGAAGAGGAGCCGGCCGCGGAGGTACGCGGCCGTGACCTCCTCACTGGACTTCCGAAGACGATCGTTCTCACAAGCCCCGAGGTACGTGAGGCCATCGAGGAACCGGTGCAGCAGATTGTCGATGCGGTCAAGTACACACTCGACAAGACGCCACCCGAGCTCTCGGCCGACATCATCGAACGGGGGATCGTGGTGACGGGCGGAGGAGGACTCCTTCGAGGCATCGATGAGCGCCTCGCACACGAAACGGGCATGCCGATCGTTACGGCCGATCGTCCGCTCCAGTCTGTCGTGCTGGGATCGGGCAGATGCCTGGAGGATTTCGACGCCCTACAGGGGGTGCTGATCTCCTCGAGCCGGCCGTGAGGTGACGCGATGGCGTTCATGTCATGAACGACCGACCCGACCACGCGGCTTCGTTTCTCGTCATCCTGGTCATACTGTCGTTTGCGCTGATGACACTCGACATTCGAAGCTCAGGCGGGGGCGCCACAGGAACTCTCCGAAGCGGAGCGCAGAGCGTCTTTGCACCCATCCAGAAGGTAGCGACGGCGATCGTCGATCCGGTCGTCGACCTCGTCGACGGCATTGCGCATGCGGCAGGATTGCGTGATGCGAACAAGCAACTCCAGCAGCGCATCTCCGAGCTGGAAGCGCGGCTCGACGAGTCTGCGACGTTGGAGGCGGAGATCGCCACACTTCGAAGGATCTTGGACTTGCAGCCGGCCGATGAGCGCATCCCAACGGTCGCCGCTCAGATCATCGCACGCGGTGACAACTTCGACGCCGGCTTTCAAATCGACCGTGGGAGCGGTGATGGTGTACTTGTCGGCAACCCGGTGGTGGATGACACGGGCGCTCTCATTGGGATCGTGACCAGCGTCGCGGGGGACTCTGCGACGGTAGTGCCGATCATCTCTCCGTCGTCCGACGGCGTGCAAGTGACCTCTCAGACGGAAGAGTCCGGCATTGTTCGCGGCAGGGGAGCGGGCGCCTTGGATTTCGAGGTGCTCCGGGCGTCCGAGCCGGTTGAGAAGGGCTACCTCTTGCGGACGACCGGGAGCGAGCGATACCCGGTGGGTATCAAGGTCGCCAGAGTCGATGAAAATGCCCGGCCGGAAGCCCAACGAATCCTGACGACGGCCACCCCGCTTGCCGACTTCTCCAAGCTGGATTTCGTCGTGGTGCTTCAGTGGACGTTCACCACGAACGCGGACACCACGACCACCACCGAGAGCACGACTTCCACGACGGCCGCCGGAGGAGAAGGATGAGTCGCAGGATCCTGATTTCCTTGGCGGCGATCGGTGTGGCAATCGTGATCCAGACGACGCTGCTCGCCCGCGTTCCGGTCTTCGGTGTTGCTCCGGATCTCGTCATGCTTACGGTGATTGCCTGTTCCAGGGGTCTCCGAGCAGAGCCGGCGGTGGTGCTCGGCTTCACGGCGGGTTTGATTCTCGACTTGCTGGGGAGCGCTCCCCTTGGTCTCCGATCGATGGTGCTCACCACTGTGGCGTTTGCGACGGTTCGCACTCGTGACCGGTTCGAGATCTCGATCCCGACCCTCGGTTTCGCAGTGTGGGGGATCACACTCGGTGGCAGTCTGCTCCTTGCGATCATCGGAACGCTATTCGGACAGAGGACACTGAGCGATCCGGGCGTCGTCAAGCAGTTGCTGCTGGGACCCGTCTACAACGTGCTTCTCGGGCTGGCAGTCCTGCCGCTCATCACGCGACTGTTTGGCGCGGAGCGGCAGCGGGAGGCGGTGCTGTGAAAGAGGGCTGGCGCCTCGGCGTGATTGGTGTGCTCTTCATCGGCATGTTGACGGTGCTCGGTGTGCGTCTGTGGTACGTACAGGTTGCGAAGGGGCCGGAGTATCAGGCGGATGCAGAGAACATGCTGGTCGGGCTGCGAACACTTTCGGCGCCAAGAGGTGCGATCGTCGACAATGTGGGCAACGTCATCGTCACCAGTGAGTTCTCTCCAGGCATTGTCGTGGACAGGAAGCTGATCCGGGCCGACATCGAGGATGATGTCGTTCAGCAACTCTCCGGGTTGCTCGGCGTACCGGCGACGGAGGTCTGGGCAGGATTCGACCAAGCCGGTCACGGGGGAACGGTGCACTTGGGCACCGTGGACACGGACACCGCCTATTTCGTGTGGGAACACCAGGCTGAGCTCCCCGGCGTGTCTATCGAGGAGGTGCCGGTGCGCGTCTATCCACAGGGATCGCTGGCAGGCCATATCGTGGGTTACACGGGGAAGCCATCGAAGCAACAGCTCGACGCGAATCCGGACCTCGGCGGGAACGACATCATCGGAAAGGGAGGCGTTGAGGCAACGTACGACTCCTGGTTGCAGGGAACATCCGGGTCGGAGGCCTACCAGACCAACGCGCGTGGGAGAGTGGTGCAGGAGCTGCTCCGCGTTGCGCCAGAGACCGGCGACACCGTCCATCTCAACGTGAACCTCGACACCGAGCGAGTGCTCGAAACCGCCCTGACCGATGCCATCGCCCTCGCCAACCAGATCAAGCGAGATGGCGGTAGCTACAACGGGTTGGCTACCAAGGCCGCCGGCGTGGTGCTCGACGCCAACACCGGCGCCGTCCTCGCCCTGGATTCCATTCCGGAATTCGACCCGGCACTTCTTCACGATGTCTCCACGAACGAGCTTCAGGCGCTCGTCGATGATGGGAAGTTCTCGTACACCGACCTCGCCATCTCCGGGCAGTACTCGCCTGCGTCGACCTTCAAGGCGATTACCTATCTGACCGCTGTCGAAGACGGCGTCTACCCGGAAGGGGTGAGCGGTCCCGGCGATCGAACGGAGTGCAGTGCTCAGCTGAAGGCGCCGTTCACCGATGGAAGCAGCCAGGTCTATCGCAACTGGACCTACCCCCGCAACGACGGGATGCAGAACCTCCACGAGGCCTTCGCGAGGTCGTGCAACGTCTACTTCTGGGAGGTCGCACTCGATATTTGGAACCAGTACAAGGGGACCGACAGGGAGAGCCTCATCCAGGACTGGGCGCGTGAACTTGGGCTGGGCTCCAACACGGGGATCGACCTTCCTGGAGAACAGGATGGGCTGGTTCCAGACCGGACGCTGTTCGAGCACTACAAGGAGCTCCAGCTCGCCGACCCTGGCCTCGGGCTCCTGAGTCAGGACCGTCTCGATTCAGCAAGCCCGTGGTATGGGGGTGACCTCCTCAACATGGCGGTTGGGCAGGGCTCCCTCCTCGCGACACCTCTTCAGATGGCCGTCGCCTATGCAGCCCTCACCAACGGAGGAACGGTCTGGCGTCCCAAGGTGGTCAGCCGGATAACCGACATCAACCGCAATGTGGTGTGGAGCAATGACCCAGAGGCTGTTCGCGTACTCGACCTCGCTCCCGATGTCGTCCAGATGCTGCGTGACGACATGCGCAAGGTCGTCACGGACGGAACGGCGGCGTCCGCGTTCCGCAAGATGGACAAGGCCGCTCTTGTCGGGGGCAAGACTGGTACGGCGCAGATGCCGAAAGTGTGCGTCGTGAAGGACGCGGATGGGAAGTGCATTCGGCTCCGTGACGCCGACGTCACCTCGTGGTTCGTAGGCGTTGCACCCATCGACAACCCGCAGTATGTGGTCGCCATCATGGTCGAGGAGGGTGGCGGGGGGAGCCAGGTCGCCGCCCCGGCGGTCCGGTACGTGCTCCAGTACCTCCTCGGTGAAGTGCCGGCGAAGATCGTAGCCGGTGATAGGACGGAGTACTGATGACGACGGTCGAACGGGCCGTTGTTGGTGACCGGCCACGGCCCGGACCTGACGTGATCCTATTTGTCGCGATGATTCTCCTGTCGGGACTCGGCATCCTGATGGTGTACACGGCGTCGCAGAGTTCGCTGGCTGCCCAAGGACTCGATCCGACCTCGTCAATGGTGAAGCAGGCGGTATTCGCCGTCGCGGGCCTCGTGCTGTTTCTCGTCGGCTCGGTGATCGACTATCGAGATCTCGCCGGATGGTCCGTGATCATCTACGTTGCGACGCTCGGGCTGTTGGGGTTTGTGCTGACCACGCCGGCGCACGCGGGGACCAATCGCTGGATACCGATCGGTCCGTTCCAGTTCCAGCCATCGGAGTTCGCGAAGCTCGCCATGATCATTGCGATGGCCGCGCTGCTCGCGACGGTGAAGGAGGGCGGCATGCGATGGCGCAGGCTCGGTTTCGCGCTCGCTGCCCTCGCGGTCCCTGCAGCGCTCATCAGTTTTCAGCCCGACCTCGGGACCATGCTGGTGTTCGCCTTCTTCGCGCTCGTCATGCTGTTCGTATCGGGCACAACGTTTCGACAGCTACTCATGCTGATGGGCGGGGCATTGCTGGGGATCGTCGCCGTGTGGAGACTCGATCTCCTGAGGGACTACCAGGTGAAGCGCATCCAGGGTTTCTTCAACCAGTCCACGGACCTGCTCGGTGCAGGCTTTCACCTCGATAGGAGCATCACTGCGATCGGAAGCGGAGGCCTGTTCGGGAAAGGGCTCCTTGGCGGTCCGCTCACCAATCTCAGCTTCGTCCCCGTCCAGTCATCGGACTTCATCTTTACCGCAGTCGGAGAACAGCTCGGGCTCGTTGGGGGAGCCCTTGTGCTGTTGATCTATGGCATCTTGCTCTGGCGGCTTCTCGTCATTGCGCGCAACTCGAGGGATCGGTTCGGGAAACTGGTAACAGTGGGGGTCGCGTCGATGCTTGCGTTCCAGGTATTCGTGAATGTCGGGATGACGATGGGCATCATGCCGGTGACCGGACTTCCGCTCCCACTGATGAGCGCAGGTGGCTCCTCGTTTCTCATGACAGCGTTGTCATTGGGAGTCGCCAACTCGGTCTGGCTCAGACGAACCCCGGTGCCGGGGGAGTCGTTCAACGCGTAGGCCGGCTTCGCCGGCCGTTCT
>CAZWHZ010000063.1:0-9331 GCA_964633745.1 uncultured Acidimicrobiia bacterium | reverse complement strand
CGCCTCGTCCGGCGTGCAGCAGGATGAAGACCACGAGCGCGAGTGACACGATCACATGGATAACGACGATGGTGACAGTCAGGACTTGCATTGATTCTCCAGATCGAGCAGCACAGCCGCGCCGCGGCGCCCAAGTATGCCGGGATTCCCGCTCCTAGGTCAAGTTTACGTGGGGATAAAGGGTCCCGTCGTCGGAGCCTGACGCGTCCGTTACGGGCGTCTCGGTCTCGTGTCGTCGGGGAGCCCCGCGTCGCCGTCGCGGTTTCGTCACGACGTGTTGGTACAAAGCGTCTCGAGGACGTCGACACGGGAGATCGAGATGCGAGCGGATACGGATTCTGAACCAGGCGGAGGCGGCCCGACGGCGCCGGCAGCGATTCGGTTTGCGGAAAGGGCCGGGCGACTTGGGATCTTCGGTGGACTGCTGTGGGTGGTGGCCATCCTCATCGAGTACTCGCAACACCTCCAGCCGCCATCGGACGGTGCCCTCTTCTATGCCAACCAGATGATGTTCGCGGTTGCCCTCGCCTGCTGGGCAACGGCCGTCGTTGGCCTACGAGCGGTCTCGGCTGCCGGGGAAGGTCTAGGCCGGCACACCCTCACGGTATGGACAATCGGCTACGTCCTGATTGCGGCAGGTATTCTCATCCAGACCGTCCTCGACCTGTTCACGTCGGTGTCGCCATCCGCATACGCCGACATCCCTCTTGCCCCCATCGGAGGTGTCCTCGCCGTCCTCGCCTCGATCACCGCAGGCGTCGCGATCGTTCGTGCCCAACATCTCACCGGGTGGTCCCGCTGGGTGGTGCTCGGATTCGCCATCTACGTCTTCGGTTTCCTGTTCGCGCCGCTGTTCGTCGGGATCGAAGTCGACGCCGTCAGAGAGACCATCTGGGGCCTCTGGTGGGTGGTGATCGGGATCGTGTTGCTGTCGTATCGCCCCCCGAGCGAAGGCTGAGTCGAGAGACCCTCGACATCTCGACCACGACCGACACGTTCGGCTGCGGAGCCTCTACCGTTACGGACCGCCACATGAGCGCCGGTCCGTCACGCCTGGAGGTCAACCTCCTTGGTCCCGTCCCCTTCAGGTTGGACTGCTGGTCGCGTCTTCCCCACAGGATTGTCGCTCAATGCAGTGAACGCAGAGCATCCATGCCAAGAGCGGCGAAACCCCTCGTGAGTGTGAGGGCAGTGTGGGAGTAGGAGACCAACTCTCTGTCCTCGATCGGATGCCCGCTGTGGGCTCTCTTCGCGTTTACCTCATACAGACGAACGTAGTAGTGCTCCCCATTCTTGAGTTTGGTATTCGATCGTAGAGATCCCGGACCAGGGAATCGACCTGAACCCGAACCCTCACACCATCAGCAGTCTTCGTGCGTGCAACGCCTATTCGGGCGGAAGTGTACGGTTGGATGTGCTGACCCGCTGAAGGAGGTGCCACATGGCGGGATTCACACCTATCGAGGGCGAGAGCTACTTCATGCCCGCCCACTTCGGGCCACGGACCCAGGACTGGGATGGCCTCTACGAAGCAACCACTCAGACGCTCATCCTCTTCGCGACCGACCCCGAGGCTGCTGCGCGTCTCCTACCCGAGGGCTTCGAGGTCGCAGATCCGGCGGTGGTCTCGATCGTCCACGCGGAAAACCGGGGGGTTCGGGTCCTCGCAGGCGGGGGCTACAACCTCGTGGGAGTCAACATCGCTGCCCGCTACAAGGGCCGCCGGGACGACGTCTCCGGGTCCTACTCCTTGGTCATGTGGGAGAACCGATTCCTGCCGGTGATGTTGGGCCGCGAATTCCTCGGCGTTCCCAAGCTGATGGCCGAGATCCCAGATGCATGGACCGAAGGCAACACCCGCGGATTCAGCGTCTCAGAAGACGGTGCCAGACTCCTCGAAGGCACGGCCGACGGACTCACGGAACTCGACGCGGCAGGCGTGGACGAGGTACGACGACAACTCTCGGAAGGCAAATGGATGGCGTGGCGGTTCTTCAGCACCCTTGACACCGCGGGCACCGAGCTCTCCTATCCAACCGCCATCGATTTGGACCGCACCATCGATCGTGCATGGCTCGGTGCCGGAGAGATCCGATTCTTCGAGCCGACCCGACGGGAGGCTCCGCTCAGCTATGCGCTCGCAAGCGTCCTCGCTCGGCTGCCGGTCGTCCAGCAGTTGATGGCCGTCGTGACCGAAGGTTCGTTGGTGCAAGGATTCGCGCACAAGCTCCAGTAGCCCGATCGGCGAGACGCGTGGTGGCCCGGTCCCTCCGGACGAGCCAGCTGATCTCGACCTGAGTGAGTGGAGTCAGCGTGATCGCGACGGTCGACATCAGCTCACTGGCCATGCTCGGCAAGATGACTTCCTCTGTCCATTTCGCGTGCTCTTCCTCGGAGTTCGCTTCGGTGATCAGCCAGCCGCCGTCCACAGGGCCTTGGCAGAAGAGCCCTCCGAAGCAAAGCTGCGGATGCGATCCGGAAACTCGGTTGTACCGATACCGGCGGCAAGACCATCAGTCGTGCCCGGAACGCCGGCCTGCATCAAGATTGCCGAGAGAGACTCCTCTCGTGTCACCCGGTCGGTCGACGAGCCAAGTGTGGGAGGCACCCTGTAGCAATCTGGCGGCCCGGTCTTGTGCACAATTCGCAGGAACAGCTTGAATCCTGAGGATGGCTCATGTGATCGTCCAGAACGACCCGGACAACAGCAGGTACACGGCCCACGTCGACGGCGAGCTGGCCGGCTTCACCGAGTATGAGATGCTGCAGGGAAGACACGTCTTCTTCCACACTGAAACCGACCCCTCCTACGCCGGCAAGGGAGTTGGCAGCACCCTCGTCAAGGAAGCACTTGACGATGTTCGCGCAGGCGGCGGAACCATCGTCCCCCTATGCCCTTTCGTCGCTGCCTTCGTCCGCCGCCACCCCGACTATCGCGATCTCGTCGACCGTGAACTGTGGAAGCAGATCAGGAAAGGTTCGTCCCCCGACGAGTAGCGGCCTCGGCCGGCTCTCGCCGAGTCGATCCGCACACCCACAACCCGCGACCGAGATGCGCCGTGTGTCGCCTGCCCTCGCGAAGCCGAGGACGGACTCCTAACCGGCCTGTTTGGCGACCGCCTCGGCGGCTCTCTTGGCGGCTTCCGGATCGCCCAGGTAGAAGCTCTCTTGTTTCTCGAGGTCCTCACCCAGCTTGTACACGAGCGGGATTCCCGTGGGGATATTCAGCCCAGGGATGTCCTCGTCGGAGATGTGGTCGAGCCGCTTGACCAACGCCCGCAGACTGTTGCCGTGCGCAACAACCAGCACGACCTTGCCGTAGCGCAGATCAGGGACGATCTCGTCGTACCAGTAGGGCATCATCCGTCCCACGACGTCCTTCAGACACTCGGTGGCCGGAAGCACATCTGGTGCCAGCAACGCGTAGCGACGATCGTGGACAGGGTGCCGTTCATCGTCCAATTCCAATGCCGGAGGCGGAATGTCGTATGACCGGCGCCACTCGAACACCAGCTCCTTGCCGTGACGGTCGGCCGTCTCCTTCTTGTTGAGACCCTGCAGCGCCCCGTAGTGGCGTTCGTTCAATCGCCAGTGGCGCTTCACCGGCAGCCACGACAGTCCCATCTCGTCCAGCGCCAGATTGGCGGTAGTGATAGCTCGTTGCAGCAGCGAGGTGTGCACGACGTCGAACTCGTACCCCTCGGCTTTCAACAGCCGGCCGGCGGCGACCGCCTCGGCCGTGCCCTTCTCGGACAGTGGCACGTCGGTCCAGCCGGTAAATCGGTTCTCCATGTTCCACGTGCTCTCTCCATGACGGAGCAGCACCAGCGTGTAGCTCATCAGCACCTCTCAGACGTAGTAGCGCACGATGGACGCGAACTGGTCGGGATCGAGCGACGCCCCGCCTACCAGTCCCCCGTCGATGTCCTTCTTGGCCATCAACGAGGCGATGTTGCCGGGGTTCACCGACCCTCCGTACAGGATCCTCGTCTCGTCGGCGGCGTCACCCCACCGTTCCCGCAGGACGTCTCGAATGAACCCGACCATCTCCTGCGCGTCTTCCGGTGACGCGGTGCGGCCGGTACCGATCGCCCAGATCGGCTCGTAGGCGACCACCAGACCGGCTACCTGCTCGGCGGACAGGCCGGCGAGGCCGGCAGGCACCTGCCCACCGACCCTCTCGGACGCGATGCCCGCTTCCCGCTCTTCGAGGGTCTCCCCCACGCACATGATCGGCGTCATCCCATGGGCGAGAACCACCTTCACCTTCTTGTTGACGGTCTCGTCGGTTTCCCCGAAGTACTGGCGGCGTTCCGAGTGGCCGACGATCACGAGCTTCACGAACAGCTTCTCGAGCATGACGGGTGCTACCTCACCGGTGAAGGCGCCCTTCTCCTCCCAGTACACGTTCTGGGCGGCGAGCAGGATCCGCATGTGGTCGGCTTCGATGACCGTCTGCACCGACCGCAGCGCCGTGAACGGAGGCGCGATCCCGACATCGACCCGCTCGTAGTCTTTGGGGTCGAGCCGGTAGTGCAACTTCTGTGTCATCTGGATCGCTTCCAGATGTGTTGCGTTCATCTTCCAGTTGCCAACCATCAGGTTCTTGCGAGCCATCACACCCACCTCTCGAGTACGGCGACGCCAGGCAGCGTCTTTCCTTCCAACATCTCGAGTCCCGCACCGCCGCCGGTCGATAGGTGCGACACCGTGTCTTCGAGTCCGAGCAGACGCATCGCCGCGACCGAATCACCGCCGCCGACCACACTGAAGCCTTCGAAATCTCCGAGTGATCTGGCCACGTGGTCGGTGCCGGCACGGAACCGTTCCCACTCGAACACGCCCATCGGCCCGTTCCAGAACACACTTCTCGACCCATGCATCACCCCGGCGAATCGCTCTGCGGTGATCGGTCCGATATCGAGGCCCATCCAATCGTCCGGGATGTCGTTGACAGGCACGACCTTCGAGTTTGCATCCTCGGCGAACCGGTCGGCCGCCACGATGTCCTCAGGCAAGCTGATCTTGTCGCCGTCGCCAGATTTCAGGAGATCGCCGATCTCGTCCACGCGGTCCTCCTCGAACAGGGACGAGCCAATCTCGAACCCTTCGGCGGCGAGCAGCGTGAAGCACATTCCACCGCCGACCAGCATCATGTCGACCTTCGGCAGCAGCGAACGGATCACCCCGAGCTTGTCGGACACCTTCGCTCCGCCGAGCACGACGGTGAATGGTCGCTCCGGGTCCTCGAGCAGCTTCGACAGTGCCTCCACCTCGGCAACCAGCAGTGGCCCTGCAACCGACTGCACGCGTTCGGCTACTCCGACCGTGGACGCGTGAGCACGGTGCGCGCTCCCGAACGCGTCCAGCACGAACAGGTCGCACAACGCGGCGAGACCATCGGCCATTTCAGGAGCGTTCTTCGTCTCGCCCGCCTCGAACCGCGTGTTCTCGAGCAGCAGCACGTCGCCGGGGCCGGCCTCGGCGATGGCAGTCTCCACTTCCGGACCGACGACTGTGTCGAGTTTGCGCACGGGGAAACCCCCCAGTTCGCGCATCCTCGCTGCAACCGGGTCCATCACCAGGGCAGGGTCGTGGCCCTTCGGCCGGCCAAGGTGGCTGCACACGATCACCGTCGCGCCCGCATCGCGCAGGCGGACGATCGTCGGCAGGCTCTTCTGGATGCGGAAGTCGTCGGTGACCGTGCCGTCGGAGAGTGGCACGTTCAGGTCGGAACGGACGAGCACTCGTCGTCTCGCTACCGCAACGTCATCAAGTGTCAGGTATCTCGCCACCGAAACCTCCTCCGGCAAGCTCAGCGAGTGTCGCCCCCAATGTGATCGGATCATGCTGTGGCCACGTGGCCCCGGCGTCGACCAGGTTCCGTTCGACCAGTCGCCACCCCAGCGCCTCGACCTCGTCGACCGGGTAGTGGAGTGGCCGTATCGGGTCGGCCACGTCGACGGTGGCGTCGTTCGCGACGATAACACCGGTCCTCTCGAGACTCGCGATCCGCTGCAGCGCTTCGATATGGCCGGGACCGTCGAGGTCGAACGTCTCGCCATCCTGGGTCGTCAGGTTTGCGACCAACACGAGTTGTGCATGGGACGCTTCGATCGCCTCGACGATGCCGGGGACGATCAGCGCCGAGATCACCGACGTGAACAGACTGCCGGGACCGAGGATGATCTGGTCGGCGTACCGTATCGCGGCTGTAGCCGCTGCGCTGGCGATCTCGGTCGCGGGTTCGACCAGGACTCGAGTGATCGTGCCGCGAGTCGTGGCGATCGCGACCTGGCCGTCAACCCACCGTCCGTCGATCTCGGCGCGCAGGTGCAGTGACCGACCGGCGACGGGGATCACGTCGCCCCTCGCCCCGAGTAACGACCCGGCCACCCGCACCGCCGTCGGGAAGCCGCCAAAGACGTCCTGCATGGCGGCGAGCATGAGGTTGCCGAGCGAGTGGCCCGCTACGTCGGTCTCCATGAAACGGTATGCGAACAGTTCCCTCCACACCGAAGGTTCCGGACTCAACGCCATGAGGCACATGCGGATGTCCCCCGGCGGCGGGATCTCCATGGTGCTCGTGAGCCTGCCGGATGATCCGCCGTCGTCTGCCACGGTCACGACCGCGGAGATGTCACCTGCGTACAGCTGAACTGCTTCGAGGACTTGGGCGAGACCGTGACCACCGCCGATCGCCACGACCCGTGGACCGTCCATATCGGATCCGAGTGGGTCGAGGGCAACCTCCGGAAGGATCATCGGTCGATGTCCCTATGCCTGACCGTCGCACGCACACCCCTGCCATCGAGCCACTTGGCGAGCGCATCGGCGATTGCGACAGAACGATGCCGCCCGCCGGTACAGCCGATGGCGATGCTCACGTACGACTTGCCTTCGTGCCGGAATCGGGGCACCAGGAAGTCGATGAGCCCTTGGATCTTGTGCATGAACTCCTGCGCGTCTCTGTCGTCGAGCACGTAGTGGCGCACCGGCGCATCGTTCCCGGTGAGTGGCCGAAGCTCCGGCACCCAGTACGGGTTGGGAAGGAACCGGACGTCGAAGAGGAGGTCGGCGTCGCGCGGCGCACCGTGTTTGAACCCGAACGACGAAACGGCAATCCGCATCGGCCGTTCTCTCCGGCCCATGAACTCCTGCTCGAGTCGGCGCCGGAGCTCATGCACATTGAGGTCGGACGTGTCGAGGACGAAGTCGGCATCGGCGCGCAACTCGGCCAGGAAACTTCGTTCTGCGCCGATCGAGTCGACGAGCGTGTCACCGGCGACGGGGTGAGGCCTGCGGTTCTCCTCGAACCTCCTGATGAGGACCTCGTCGGCCGCATCGAGAAACAGGAGCGACGCCTCGACGCCCTCCCGCTCGGCAGCTTCAATGCCGGCTTTGATTTCGTCGATTGGATACCCGCCACGCGCGTCGATGACAACGGCGAGGTTCCGGGACCCCGGTGACTCGATGTTATGTCGAACGACGTCGTCGATGAGTTCCGGCGGGAGGTTGTCGACGACCAGATAGTCGAGATCTTCGAGGACCTTCGCCGCAGTGGAGCGTCCGGCGCCGGACATACCGGTGACGATCAGTACCTGTGGGCGATCCGCGCCGGAGGACTCCTCAGGCACCGCCGGCCTCCATATCGAGCATCGCTTTCTTCAACTCGGAACCGCCACCATACGAACCGACCCCACCCGACGCGGGAACGACCCGATGGCATGGGATGATCGGCGCGAACCTGTTCTTTGCCATTGCCTGGCCGACTGCCCTTGCGGCCTTCGGGTTTCCAGCGGCCCCGGCAACCTCCCCGTAGGTCATCGTCTTGCCCGAGGGAATCGCCGCCACGACCCTGTACACACGCACGAGAAACGGTGTCGATCCTTGCTCGGCAAGCGCCGGGTTCGTTTCGAGGGCGCCCGGATCGCCGTCGAAGTACCGGGTCAACGAACGCGCCAGAGTCTCGACCTGAGGTCGAGGGTTGTAGCTGGTGGGTGTCGCCGGAGGTTCGCCTCCGGGGAGGACCGTCTCGGTGAACTCGTCGGCGTCGAAGACGATCCAGCCGGTACCGAAATGGGTCTCGTAGGGGTACTTCATGCGTGCTCCAGCCTGTGCAACGCAGCATACAGGTCCTCTGCGACTCCTCGAGGCACGACCGCTGCAAGCGCTTCCATATCGGCTTCCTTCATCCTCTTCAGCGATCCGAAGGCACGTAGGAGTTGCTTCTTGCGGGTCGGACCGATGCCGGGGACGTCGTCGAGTGTCGAATCGACCATCGACTTGCCTCGAAGCTTCCTGTGATAGGTGATTGCGAATCGGTGTGCTTCGTCACGCACTCGCTGCAACAGATGGAGTGCCTCCTCGTCTCTGGGGATTCGGAGCGGGTCGGCGAGCCCGGGCAGATACACCTCCTCCATCTTCTTCGCGAGCCCCGCAGCCGGGATCATGAGGTCGAGCTCGTCGAGCACCTTCACCGCTCGCGCGAGCTGCCCCGGTCCCCCGTCGATGAGCACCAGCGACGGGGGGTATGAGAACTTGCCCCGCTCCTCGACCGGCCGGTCCCGTTCGGCGAGGTATGCCTCAAATCGGCGTCGCAGCACCTCTTCCATGGACGCGAAGTCGTCCTGGCCGACGACGGTCTTCACCTTGAAACGACGGTATGCGGACCGTTTTGGAAGGCCGTCTTCGAGCACGACCATCGAACCGACGGTGTTGGTGCCCTGGATGGTGGAGATGTCGTAGGCCTCGATCCTCAGGGGCGCTTCCGGCAGGTCGAGGGCGTCCTGGAGACTACGAAGCGCCCTTGCCCTCGCGTTGTGATCGCTCTGGCGTCGCAACCGGTGTCGGGCGAACGCGTCGGCGGCGTTCGTATGGGTGGTTTCCATGAGCCGCCGTTTGGTGCCACGCTGCGGCACCCGCAACTTGACCCGGGAACCGTGCCGGTCGGACAGCCACGCTTCCCGCACTTCCTGATCGGGGGGCATCTCCTGGACGAGGACGAGCTTCGGCGGCGTTTCGTCCCCGTACAGCTCTCGCAGCATCTGCCCGATCAGCTCAGGGTTCTCGAGGGGTTCGACCTTGTCGACGATCGTGCCGAGCCGTCCGACGACTCTGCCTCGGCGCACCCGCAGGACCTGCAGGGACGCTTCGAGGTCATCCTCATCAACGGCGATCAGATCGAAGTTCTCCGGCCGGTCGGTCACGACCTCTTGGCGGGCGAGTGCCTTCTCCACGTCGGCGAGCCGGTCTCTGTTGCGCGCGGCGAGTTCGTACTCGAGCGACTCGGACGCCTCGTACATCTCGGTGCGTAGTTGTCGCACGACCT
>CAZWHZ010000062.1:0-9334 GCA_964633745.1 uncultured Acidimicrobiia bacterium | reverse complement strand
TACTCGTAGACGAGTTCCCGGTCGCGGAAGACCGCGACGCATTGTCGATCGTAGTCGGTCGAAGCCACCGGGACCTAGTCGGCGAGACGTGCCACGAAGGTCGCGAAATCAGACCAAGACGCCATGTCGATGCTGCCAGGAACAGGTTCGTTCCAGGGGCGAACGAACCGGCAGACGGTGGCGTCGGGGCGGTTGTGAACGAGGGACTCGATCTGGTGTGGTGCGTCGTCCAGGTAGACGTTGCAGGCCACGGTCCACTTGTCCTCTGTGACGTGAACTTCCCGCGTGGGGATGCGGCGATCGGCGAGCCAGGCGAACGTGTCGTGCACCGCCCAACCCGGTTTGGACGTGACGATGACGATGCGATGGCCAACTCCTGCGAGGAGGTTGAGGGTCTCAACCGAGTCGGCGTAGGTGTCGAGGTGCCGGAAGATCGATCCGCCTCCGTGCCCCGCCGCCCACGTCCAGAACTCACGGTTGTTGCGGAAATGGGTCAGCGTGTGGAGCCCGTCCCAGGTCTGGACGGCGTCGACCGGCACATCTCCGTCGAACTCCGTGTTGTACCGGTTGATCCAACCCGCGTTGAAGTCGGCGACGACACCGTCGAGGTCGATTCCCAGACGAAGAGATCTCATGTCAACAAGGGTAGAGAGTTCCCTGAGGCGAGCCAGCTCGCTCCAGGGAACGTACACGGGTCGAACAGAGCTCGGTCCCCTACAGCGTTTGCACCAGTGCAACGATCTCTGGGAGGCGACGAGCCAGGACCTTGCTCCCGATGAAGAGACCAATGCCGTACACGATCCCTCCCCAGAGCAAAGACCCGCCGGTCGCGATCCACGGAGAGAGGTTCTGTCCATAGCCGACCACGAGAGCGAAAGCCGACACCGACGGAATCAGCAAAAGCACGATGATGAAGAACGACGCAACCTGCGCTCCGACAGACAGACACCCCTGTTCAGATGCCTGGGCGAACATGTCGGTTCCCACGTTCGGGAGACGGAGGGGAGCAATCACCGAAACGATGTTGCCGACGGAGAGCTGGCAGGCGACGGCCGTCACCGCGAGGGGTGGGATCACTACGAGCACCGACCACCTTCCCGAGATAGCGGCAAGGATCACCGACAAGACAGCGGCTTCGGTGAGAATCGCCACCGCCGTAGCCAGGTTCTTTCCAATGATCATGTGCGACGGCTTCGCAGGTAGCGCGAAGAGGAACGAAGCAGCGTTGCGCTCCCAGCCGAACTGGTTCAGTGCGACAGGAAGCCCGACAAAGACGACGACGAGCGGGCCGAGCAAGGGAAGCCAGGGACTGAGGCGGAGCTGCGAGAGGGTCGCGGTCCCCACGATCACCGACGCGACGATGACTCCGAGGAAGATGACCGCTCCGGTCCACACCATTCGCTCTCTCGGGTCGCGGAGGTAGAACCGCAACTCCTTGCGCGCTATGAGGATCGGCACCGACCAGCCGGGCAGCCTGGTGAGACCGTGACCGTTCTTCCTCGCGGCAGTGGCCATTGTGATCTCCGGGAGTGTCGTGAGCTGATCGATGAGCCGATTCCATGCAACAGCGATCACAACGATCCAGGCACATGTGATGGTGAGCGAGCCAAGCGCGGTCAACCAATGTCCAAGTCCCGCTTCGGCGATGGCGCGTTGCGCAGCGACAGGCGGGAGCCACCAGCCGGAAGTCGAGAGGGGGTACACGCTCACCGCACCGGTCAGGCCGAGGCGGTGGACGGTGTGGTCGACGACCTGTTGGAGAGCGAATCCGAACACGCCGAGTGAGCCGACGAGCAGCATGGCAAGATCGCGGCCCCTCCTTCCGCGGAGGATTCTGGTGACCAGGCCGGAGAACGTGCGACCGGTGACGATCATCAACAGGAGGAGCGCTACGGCAGCGAGCCAGGCGATCGGCGAGGTCGGGGCGTACAGGCGGAGATCGGTGATCAGCAGCACGAGAGGTACCAACAGGGTGGGTGTAATCAACGCTGCGGCGCTCAGGCCGACCATCAGTCGTCCGCGCGTGATCGGCGCGAGCGAGAAACGGGCAGGGTCGAGCGTCTCGTCCAGGGGGAACAACAGCACCGGCAGCGTGGTCCATCCGAGCCACGCCAGGAGCGCGGCCCAATACCCGTACTCGACACGGGCAGCGCCGGAAAGCGACACGACGGTCGCGGTGAAGTGGTCAGACAGCCAGAACGACGCCCATACGATGAGGATGAGCACAAGAGGGAACCCGATGCTTCGCTGGCGGTCGCGGCGAAGTCCATTGACGAGGAGTCGCCATTTCAGCCAGACGAGTCGGTTAACCACCGCAGCCCCTCGCCCAGGTCTTCGGCTCCAACTGCGCTCATGAACGCTTCTTCCATGGAGCCGTGCCTCGCCTTGAGATCCGAAGGAGTCGACTCGGCCACCAGGCGCCCGTGCAGCATGATGCCAACCTTCGTGCAGAGTCGCTCGACGAGGTCCATCACATGTGACGAGAATATGATCGTCGCCCCCTGAGTCGTGTAGGTCTGGAGAAGCCGCCGGATCAGCCTCGCCGAGACTGGATCCACACCCTCGAACGGTTCATCCAGGAACAGCACGGGAGGCGCATGAATCACGGCTGCAGCAAGGGCGAGCTTCTTCCGCATTCCTCGTGAGTAGTCCGCCACGAGGACAGAGGCTGCGTCTTCGAGATCGAGTAGGTGCAGTAGTTCGTCCCGCCGCTCCCTGGTGTCACGTTTCGTGAGATGGTGAATGGCTCCGGTGAAGTCGAGGAGCTCCGACCCGGTCAGGCGATCGTAGAGGTTGAACTCTTCGGGAAGTACGCCGACTCTGCGTTTGACCTCGATCGGTTGCCGCCACGTGTCGAACGAGGCGATTCCGGCAGAACCGGCCGTTGGTCGTAGCAGCCCGACGATCATCTTGATCGTCGTGGTCTTGCCCGCGCCGTTCGGTCCGAGAAGCCCGTAGAACTCCCCGGGCTGGATCGAGAGACTGACATCATCGACAGCGGTCTTCTTACCGAATCGTCTGACGAGGCCACGCGCCCAGACGGCGGGTTGTGAGGCTGGGGCATTGACTTGGGTCGTGTCCACGTAACTCCTGCTGCCATAGCGTATCGGTTGGCGGGTGTGTGTACTTGACTCCCTTGGGACGGCTGTCCCGGCCCCCGGCTACTATCGCACGCAGTGGAGTACCAGGCGATCTATCGCACCTACCGGCCACAGCGATTCTCCGAAATCGTTGGCCAGGACCATGTCACCGGGACGCTCTCCAGGGAAGTCACCGAGGGCAGGGTCGCGCACGCATACCTCTTCGCGGGTCCCCGCGGGACCGGCAAGACGAGTACGGCGAGGGTACTCGCGAAAGCGCTGAACTGCCCTGACCGATCCCCTGAGGGTGAGCCCTGCGGTGTGTGCGAGTCGTGTATCGCGATCGCCGACGGCTCCTCGCTCGACGTGATCGAACTCGACGCCGCGTCTCACAACAGTGTGGAAGACATCAGGGAGATGCGGGTCAGCGTCTCGACGGTCGCGTGGGGTGGCGGCGCGAAGCGAGTGTTCATCCTCGACGAGGCGCACATGCTGTCGAAAGCCGCCGGCAACGCCCTCTTGAAGACGCTCGAAGAGCCGCCAGAGCACGTCCACTTCGTGCTCGCCACCACGGAGCCGTACAAGCTTCTCGACACCGTCCGGAGCCGGACGCAGCGGTTCGACTTCAGGCAGGTTCCCGTCGAGGTGCTCGTCAAGGAGCTTCGCAGGATCGGCGACTCCGAGGGGTACGAATCCGACGAACTGGCCCTGACAACCGTCGCTCGTCGTGCCGCCGGCTCGGTACGAGACGCCCTGAGCCTGCTGGAGCAGGTAGCCGCCCTCGGTGAACGGCACGTGACAGTCGAGGGAGTCAACAAGGCGCTTGGACTTGCCGAGTCGGACGCGTTCTCCCGTCTCGCGTCCGCGATCGTCGAGCGCGACGCAAAGGGAGCCTTGGAGCTCGTCGCAGCCCTCTCGTCTCAAGGAGTGGACCTCCGCCGTTTCGTCTCCGAAGCGATCGCGTCCTTCAGAGGGGTGTTTCTTGCCCACTACGCACCGAACCTCGCCGAGGTGGCGGATGAGCCCGAGTCGATCCTCGAGACCTGGCGAGCCTTGGCCAAGATCCTGCCTGCCGCCGAGGTGCTGCGCGCCGTCGATCAACTCGGCGAGGCGTTGGTTCGGCTGCGCGAAGGCCGCGAGGAGCGGCTGATGATCGAGCTGACGCTGCTGCGGTTGACCCGACCCGAAACGAGCCTCGACGTCGAGTCGGTCGGGGTCCGGTTGGACAAAGTCGAGCAAACGCTCAGGCGGATAGCGAGAGAGTCGCAGGGATCTCCCGAACCCCGCGCGGCGAAGACTCCCGTCCGGACGTCGCCACCGCCTCAGGCACCCTCGGTGGAGAAGCCAGAGCGCACGATCCCTGAGCCTGAGGCTACGGAGGAACCACCTTCCGAAGCGCCGGTGCAGACGAAAGAGTCCGTGCAGACAGATGAGCCAGCCGCGCTCCCGGAGCTCGACTCGCTGACGCTCGATGAGTTCGAAGCTGTGTGGCCCGCACTTGTCGGCTCGGTGCGGGATGAGCTCGGGCCGAGACGGCTCGCCATGTTCAGAGAGGCAAGTCCCGGTCATGTCGAGGGGTCGACGGTGGTGCTCGCCATTCCCGAACACCTCGCGTTCCACCTCGCACAGATCAACGACGATCCGGCAATCGCGAGGATCGTTGGCGAACGAGCGTCAGAACTTCTCGGCGGCTCGATCCGAATCGCGTTCCGATCGGCGGCCGCGCCGGCCGAAGAGGCGGACAAAGCGAGAGCGCCGGACAAACATGAACTCGAAGAAGGATCGGCGGCAACCGATCCGACGGCACTCGTCGAGGGTCTTCTCGGAGGACAGGTGATCGACGACCTCCCCTGATACCCTGGTGCGCATGGGAATGCGACCACAGGACATGCGCAAGCTCCTCGAGCAGGCGCAGCAGATGCAGGAACAGATGGCCGTCGTTCAACAACAACTCGTTGAGTCCGAGTTTGAGGGGACCTCGGGTGGCGGTGTCGTCAAAGCCAAGGTGACCGGGGGTGGTTCGGTGATCTCAGTTGACATCGATCCTGCGGTGATCGATCCAGAAGATCCGGAGATGCTTGGCGATCTCGTTGTGGCGGCAGTGAACCAGGCGCTCGAGGCGGCCAACGGCGCCGCACAACAGCGGATGGGAGATGTCACTGGCGGCGGGTTGGGGAACCTCTTCGGCTGATGTTTGCCGGTCCCGTTCAACGCGTCATCGACGAACTCGCCAGACTCCCTGGGATCGGAAGGAAGTCGGCCCAGCGTCTTGCGTTTCACCTCCTGGCAACCGAGGAGGCAGACGCCCAGCGTCTCGCTCGAGCGATCATCGACATGCGCGAGCAAGTGCACGCGTGTGCTCGCTGTTTCAACGTCGCGGCCGACGAGGAGTGCACGATCTGCCTGGATACGAAGCGTGATCCGTCCGTGCTGTGTGTTGTTGAACGTCCACAGGACATCGTGGTGATCGAACGGACTCAAGAGTTCAGAGGTCGGTACCACGTTCTCGGAGGGGCGCTCTCACCAATCACCGGCGTCGGAGTGGGGCAGCTGCACATCACCGAGCTACTGGGTCGCGTCCCGGCGGAGGGCGTCGAAGAGGTGATCGTCGCGACCAACCCGACCGTTGAAGGCGACACCACGGCGATGTACCTGGCGCGCGAGTTGAAGTCGCTCAGCGTGCGTGTAACACGACTCGCGAGTGGGCTGCCGGTAGGTGGTGACCTGGACTATGCCGACGAACTGACGCTGGGTCGCGCACTCGTCGGTCGGCGCGAAATGTCCTGAATCCCCCACAAAGCACAGGGAAACGGGTAGATTCTCGATGTCGTCGCAGAGTGCGACCAGTTGTCCGAGCGCCGAAAACACACGGCGCGTGAGCGAGGGAGATCTCGTGAACAAGAAAGAGATGGCCGAGAAGCTGGCGAAGAAGACCGGCCTGACCAAGACCAAGGCGGCAGAAGTGATCGACGAGATCTTTTCGTCGAAGCCCGGTGAGGGCATCATCGCTGTCGAATTGGACGCGGGTCGCAAGATCGAGATCGCCGGTTTCGGCAAGTTCGGCACCCGTAGTCGCGCCGCCCGCAAGGGTCACAACCCCGCCACCGGCGAAGAGATCACCATCGCCGCCACGAAGTACGCCTTCTTCAAGCCCGCAACCGGCCTTCGTCGTCGCGTAGCGGAGTAGTCAATCGGCGGTGCACGTCGTCTGGGATTGGAATGGCACACTGCTCGACGATCTCGACCAGGTGATCGCCGCCGTCAACGAAACACTGAGAGAGCTGGGTGAATCCCCGATCTCCGCAGTCATGTACGGGGCGCACTATCAGCGCCCCGTACGACGTTTCTACGAGTCCCTCCTCGGTAGGGTCGTCCCGGATCACGAGTGGCATCTGATAGACGAGCTGTTTCACAATGCCTACCGGTCGCAGCTCCCCAACGTCACGCTTGCTCCAGATGCAACCGAGGCGCTCGAGGCGGTCGACTCGGCGGGTCATACACAGTCGTTGCTGTCGATGCTGCTTCATGACGACCTGGTGGACATGGCCTCGACCTTCGGTGTCGATCGGTTCATGCGCCGTATTGATGGGCTGAGAGGAGCTAGAGGTGTGCAGAAGCTCGCATCCCTGGAGAGCCACATCGATGCGCTGGGACTCACCACCGGCGATGTTCTGATCATCGGCGATGCACTGGATGACGTGGCGGCCGCCAAGGCTGCCGGCTCACGCTGCGTCATGTACGACCGGGGGACCTTTCCACGTGAGCAGATCCGACACGCAGGCGTACCGACCGCCCCTACGTTGATGGGTGCGTTGAGGGCAGGGGGAGTGCTCTAGGGCGAGCTTCGCTCGCGTTCTCGGTTGTGGGTTCTCGGTTCTGGGCAAGAGGGTCGCCTCAGCGGTTCGTGTTGGCTTGGCACAGAGTTGCCGACTGTCGGCGCTTCGCTGTTGGCTGTTGGCTCTTTCCCACCGACAACCGATAACCGATAGTGAGTTCCATAGCCCTTGCCGACTCGCTGGTCGATCGTCTTCGTTCCAGGGTTGCGCGGGAGTCTGGCTATTCGGGGCTGGCGCGAGATGCCGTTCCTTGTCCGCCCTCGTTATCGACAGGTCCTACCGACAACCGACAACTGATGACCGACTACGGCTCGCTCAGCGAGCCGTCAACTCAGCGGCACTCGGCTGAGTTTCTCCAGCTTGGCGAGGTTGTGTCTCGTCCTGACGTAGCGTACGGCACCGGTCTTGGAACGCATCACTACGGAGTGGGTCTCGGCTCCATCCGCGAAGAAGTCCACTCCATCGAGCAGCTCTCCGTCTGTTACGCCAGTCGCTGCGAAGAAGACGTTGTCCGAGTTCACCAGATGTCTCGTGGTCAGGATGCTGTCGATGTCGAGTCCGTTCTCGCGTGCATAGACGCGTTCCGATTCGTCCCTCGGCCAAAGCCTGCACTGGATCTCTCCGCCCAGGCAGGTGAGCGCTCCGGCCGCGATGACCGCCTCCGGCGAACCCCCAATCCCGATGAGGACATCGATGCCCGAGTCCTCTTCGACGGTCGCGATCGCGGCCAGCACGTCACCGTCGGTGATCAGCCGGATGCGCGCTCCGGCCTCGCGGACAGCGTCGACGTACCGCTCGTTGCGGGGTCGGTCGAGAATGACGACCGTGAGGTCGTTGACGTCCTCGCTGAGTGCCTTCGCGATCTGGCGGAGATTGTGACCAACGGGTGCGTCGAGATCGATCGACCCCGCTGCGCGGGGCCCCACGGCGATCTTGTCCATGTAGACGAGACTGCCAGGAGCGTACATCGACCCGGCTTCCGCCATGGCGATCACTGCCAGAGCACCGGGCATCCCACCGGCGGTCAGTCGTGTCCCGTCGACCGGGTCCACGGCGACGTCCACTTGGAGTCCCTGCCCGGAGCCAACCTTCTCTCCGTTGTAGAGCATCGGGGC
This sequence comes from uncultured Acidimicrobiia bacterium, assembly GCA_964633745.1. Taxonomy (GTDB): domain Bacteria; phylum Actinomycetota; class Acidimicrobiia; order Spongiisociales; family UBA4744; genus CAYLHS01. Next base: position 1,303 of record CAZWHZ010000062.1, on the reverse strand, counting down.
GTTGTCCTTCTCCCCTTCGCCTATGACAATCGTCCCGTCGATGGCCACGGTCGAGAGAACCGCTCGCATGCCGTCAACGGCCGCCTGGTCCACCATTTCCTTGTCTCCTCGACCCTGCCAGCGAGCGGCGGCCATGGCCGCCACCTCGGTAACGCGTACCAGGTCGAGTGCGAGGTTGTGATCGGGTGCTTCAATCATGACGGGAACACCTTCAGGATCAGCGCGTCACCCTGTCCACCGCCGCCACAGAGTGCGGCGGCTCCGATTCCACCGCCTCGAGCCCGCAGCGCGTTGATCATCGTGATCGTGATGCGCGCCCCTGACGCTCCGAGCGGATGGCCGAGCGCCACCGCACCCCCGTTCACGTTGACCTTGGCGTGATCCAGATCGAGCATGCGCGCCGACCAGATCGCGACGGAGGCAAACGCCTCGTTGATCTCGATGAGGTCGAGGTCGCCCGCGCTCAGCCCTGCCTTCTTCAGTGCGACGGAGAGGGCTTCCGCGGGCCGCTCGTGCAGGGAGGCGTCTGGTCCACCGATCTGGCCGTATGCGAGGATCTCAGCGAGGATGGGGAAACCTGCCGCCTCAGCGGCAGACCGGTCCGCCACGATCAAAGCCGCCGCACCGTCTGAGATCTGTGAGGCGTTGCCGGCGGTGGTCGTGCCGTCCGTCGAGAATGCCGGTCGCAGCTTCGCGAGACCGTCGATTGTGACGTCCCTCCGGATCCCCTCGTCTTCGGTGACGACAATCGGATCGCCTTTTCGCTGCGGCACTTCGACCGGGACGATCTCATTGTCGAACGCTCCACTGTCGGTCGCTGCAGCCGCTCGCTCGTGACTGGCCACAGCCCATGCATCCTGTTCCTCACGGCTGATCCCGAGTTCGGCACTCTTGGCATCGGACGACTCGCCCATGATGCAGTGGTCGAAGCTGCACCAAAGGCCGTCGTGGAGCATGGCGTCCACGAGCTTCGTATCACCCATGCGTGCTCCCCAACGCACGTCCGGCGCGATGAAGGGCGTGTTGGTCATCGACTCCATCCCGCCGGCGAGAACGAACCCAGACTCGCCGAGTCGGATCGACCGATCTGCCATGGCGATCGCCGCCATGCTGGACAGGCACACCTTGTTGACCAGGGTCGAGGGGACGGTCATCGGCACTCCTGCCTGTACGGCTGCCTGCCTTGGGGTGATCTGACCTTCTCCGGCAAGCAGTACCTGTCCGAATATCACCTCGTCGATATGGTCAGGTGTGACTCCGGAGCGCTCCATCGCGCCCCTCATGGCGATGGCGCCCAGCTGCA
>CAZWHZ010000061.1:0-9485 GCA_964633745.1 uncultured Acidimicrobiia bacterium | reverse complement strand
CACGCCCCTGGGAGAGTAGGTCGCCGCCGGACACATACGTGACAGATGGGCCGCCTCTTAGGGCGGCCTATCCTTATGGAGGATCATGTCGAGGAACGAGAACCCGAGGTCCGATCGACGCATCGTCACCGGCAAGGGCACGACGCTTCCAAAGTGGCTACGCGAGGAAGTCACACGAGTCACTCGGAAGGAACGCCTGGAGGAGACGTTCTACCTCCTGGAGGCCGGCACCGACGCCTTCGCATCGGGACGGTACCGAAAGGCATACGCACTTCTTCTGAAGACGAAGGGCCTCTCTCCCCGGGCGGTGGCCATCCGGGAGCTGCTCGGCCTGAGTGCATACCGTGCAGGCATGTGGAAGGAGTCCCTCGCCGAACTGCGCACCTACCGGAGGCTCACAGGGGACACGGTGCACATGCCGGTCGAGATGGATGTTCTTCGCGCCCTCCAGCGGGACGCCGACGTGTCCAAGGTGTGGCAGGAACTTCAGGAACTCGGCGGGCGCCCCGCGACGGTGAAAGAAGCGCGCGTCGTCTATGCGTCCTTTTTGATCGACCAGGCTCGTCTCACCGAGGCGTGGAACATCATCAATCCCAAGAAGCTCACCGAAGACCCGTTTGAAGAGGACGTCCGGCAGTGGTTCGTAGCCGCGAGAACCGCCGGACTCCTTGGAGATCACCAGACGGCGAATCGATTGATCAAGGCGATCGAACGTCATGAACCTTCGATGCCGGGCCTCGACGAATTGAAGGCTTCGATTTCCAGTCAGACGAAGTAGGCTCAACCCTCGGCCTCAACGCGACGATGCCTATGAACATGCCAGGGAAGTGGACGCACCACAAACCAGTCTCGCGGCGCCTCGCCATCACCGCTGGGCTGCTTGCTTTGCTGCTCGTCGCGGGTGCCATTCCGGCCCTTGCCGTCTCGTTTGACGATCCGAACGTCTTCGGTCGAGGAGAGGGCTGGGCCCCGCCCCCAATCATCGGACCCGGTTCGAGTTCCTATGCGATCACGAAGCTCCAAGAACGTCTGATGGAGAGCGGCTTTCGGCCAGGTCCCATCGACGGGCACTATGGATCGGGACTTCAGGCAGCCGTGATCGCCTTTCAGAAGGCGCATGATCTCGAGAGAGATGGCCTGTTCAGATCCTCGTACTGGGAACTCCTCGTTCAGCAGATCACGCTCGGCGCGTCTTCTGATGCCGATCGGGTGGAGGTCGACATAGGCCGTCAGGTGCTGTACCTCGTGGTCGACAACGCCGTGGCAACAGTCGTGCCGATCTCATCAGGGAGTGGGGGAACGTACAGGGGACACTCAGGCGTGTCGAGGGCCCGTACGCCCGAGGGTGCCTTCTCGTTCTATCGTCACGTGCAGGGTTGGAGGATCTCCTACCTGGGTGGGCTGTACGAGCCCTATTACTTCGACGGCGGATATGCGATCCACGGCTCCATGAGCGTGCCGCCGTACCCCGCATCGCACGGGTGCGTGCGAGTGCAAATGTCCGACATGAACTTCCTGAAGAACGAGCTGGCAGTCGGCATGCCGGTGTTTGTATACGGCAACACGAAGACTCGCGAGGAGGTCGTACCCTCGGTCAAGATCGACTTGACGCTCACAGGGGCGGTCGAGATCCCCGCATCCAGTTCCTGATGCCCGCGACCTGCATCGGCCAGTTCGTCCTCGACGCGTACCACTCGATGTCCTCGGCTGCGTAGCCTTCGTCGACATAGCGGGACCGGGTGAACTCTCTCAGAGCGTTCGCGGCGTCCTCGTCATCGGCGAGCGTTCCGACGAACCGCACCCAGTCGTCCAGCCTTCGCTCCGCCTCCGCGAAAGTGTCGGCAACGTCGAACGTCGGCCCGAAGTGTGCGAAGCCGATGAATGAGGGGTGTCGCGCCGCCATCCTCCGGATCTGTTCAACCTGAACGAGGGGATCGAAGTCAGGAGGCGGGGTGACGGGCTCGACGAAGTGGCCGTGGGGATAGCAGAGTCCAACCGCATCGCCGACAAACATCCCTCCGCCCTCCGAGTCCTGATAGACGACGTGGTGCTTGGCATGTCCAGGCGTGTACATCACGTCGAGGTACCTCCCACCCCCAAGCTGGACCGTGTCGCCCTCATCGAGTATCCAGAGGCGTTCCTCGTCGACAGCCTCCATCGGACCCCACTGGGTCGTCAGCCATTCTTCGCCGAACACCGACACGGCGGAAGCCCACAGACGTTCCGGATTCGCGAGATGCCGGGCCCCGCGGGGATGCACGCCCACCTTTGCTCGAGGGAATCGGCGCGCCATCTGACCGGCTCCGCCGGCGTGATCAAGATGGATGTGGGTCACGACGAACGCGGCAAGGTCGTCAACGCCGAGCTCGTCGAGCACGTCCATGAGGTGTTGGAGCGTCGCCGAAGGACCCACCTCCACCAGTACTCGCTCGGGAGTATCGAAGAGGTAGCAGGCAAGCCGCTCAGGTTCTCCTTCCATCATGGCGTCGATCGAATAGAGGCGATCACCTATTTGTGTGGCACGTGCGTCGATCATGGGGACACTCTAGGGAGTGTCCCACTCGACCGATACGGTTCGACTCGTTCCCGCCTTCCCCGGAAAGGCGCTCCCATGGACATGAATCTCGTGGTCCTCAACGGCCACCTCGCAGCTCCCGCCGAGCTGCGCGAGTTCGAATCAGGTACCCGTCTCATCAGATATCTGCTGACCGTCCGCAGTGAAGAGCCGAGGAGGCGGGTCGACGTCGTTCCCGTCACCCTCTGGGATCCTTCCGACGAGGTGGTGGCAGAGGCACAGTGTACCGGGGCGCCGCTGTGGGTGACCGGCAGTGTGCAGCGCCGGTTCTGGGAAGGCTCCGACGGGCGGCGCAGCCGTTTGGAGATCGTCGCAACACACGTCGCGGGGGAACCAAAGGAGACTCCAGGGGTCTAGCGTTCGCCCTTCCGCTTCAGGGACGGTTACTGTCTTGGCATGGTTCGGATCGCCGCAGCAACCGTCTCTGAGCAGGCGTCCATCGCTGCCCAACACGTGGTCTCTCAAGGCGGCAACGCCGTGGACGCTGCAGTAGCGGCTTCGATCGTGGGGATGGTCTCCGAGCCTGGCGTCGTATCACTCGGTGGGGGCGGATTCCTGACGATTTGGCCTCCGGGTGATCGCCCGATCACTATCGACGGGTACGCCGCGATGCCCGGCAAGGGTCAGGATCGGTCCCGGTTCGGTAGCGGTGTCTTTGATGCCTGGATGGGCTACGGCGGGGGAATGACGACCACGGTGGGACACGGATCGGTTGCCGTTCCCGGAGCCCTCGCGGCCTGTGAGAACGCTGTGGTGCGCTACGGAGCGGTCCCATGGCGCGTAATTGTCGCGCCGGCGATCGAACTCGCAGAACAGGGCTTCCCCATGTCGATGGCCGCCTTTCGCTACCTCACGCACTGTCATGAGACAGTCTTCGGATGGCATGGCCCGAGCTTCGCAGCGCTCCACACGTCGAGCGGTGCGTTGATCCAGCCAGGCGAGATGGTACGAATCCCGGATCTTGCCGAGAGTCTCCGCGCGATTGCACACCGAGGTGTCGAATCCTTCTATCGAGGACCTCTCGCGGCACGCATTGTGAGCGACATGGATGCAGGCGGAGGTCTGCTCACCCTCGAGGATCTCGCCAGCTACAGGGTCGAGACCCGTTTGCCTCTCGAGCTCTCGGCGGGCGAGTGGGAGATCGCCACAAACCCTCCACCCGCCGTCGGCGGAACCACACTCGCAGCACTCTTGCTGTTGATGAGCGGTGAACCGCGCGGCTCGTGGACACGAGCTGCGCTTTCGAGGCTCGTGGCGGCGCAGCGAGCGGTGTTCGAATACCGACGGGACCGACTGGACGGCAGCGATGGTCTCGCGTCAGAGGCGGCCACTCTCCTCGAGAGTATCGGACGTATCGGGCCGGAGTGGGCAACTCGATCCCCGTCGACCATTCACACGTCGGTCGTTGACGCGGAGGGTTTGGCTTGCGCAGCAACCTTCTCCGCAGGGTATGGCTCAGGGGTCATGGCTCCGGGGACTGGCATCTGGCTGAACAACTCGCTGGGCGAGATCGAGTTGAACCCTCGAGGTCTGCACGCAATGCCTCCGGGAGTACGCCTGCTCTCGAATATGGCGCCTACGGTCGCGCGCACAGCGGACGGGAGGGTCGTTGCCATCGGTTCACCCGGGGCGGATCGCATCACCACGGCCATCCTCCAGTCCCTCCTCAACTTCGCGAACCTGGGCATGTCACTGACCGAGGCAGTCGAGCACCCGAGGCTTCACGTCGAGATCTCCGAAGAGGGGGCCCGTGTCGCGTTCGAGCCCGGGGTCGACCTTGGGCCGATCGAATTGCCGACACGACCCTTCGATCATCTCGACATGTTCTTCGGTGGGGTGGCGGCAGCTGCCCTCCACCCAAATGGCGAGCTCGAAGCTGGTGTTGACCCCAGACGCTCGGGTCACGCGGTGGTGACGGGTTGAACTGCACCTCTGTGTTTTCCCAGGTCGAGCGCTCTTGACACGCGGGGTACGGTGGGTGCATCCCACAACCCGAAACGGAGGCGCCCATGCGTTGGTTCTGGACCGATGATCTTGCCGCACTGCTCATCGAGCAAGGGTTGGCCGGTCCTGAACGCCTTCTCGGGTGGACCCGGAGTCCGGTCGCGTACTCGGCCCCGGACGAGACCGACGGACTGGAAGTTGCTCGCCGCCTCATCGGCGACCTTGCAGACACCGACGCTGCCTAGGTCAGGCCGGCAATGAAGCGCCAAACGTTGGGGTGGGTGGTTGTGCTCGTTGTCGCCGGCGTGTTCGTTCGTCTGGGCTTCTGGCAGATCTCTCGCCTCCATGAGCGGGAAGCCTCGAACCACCAGATCGAGACCAATCTCCGTGCCACGACCGCTCCGTTGGCGGAGATCATCGCCCTGGGCGGCGACCTCGAGTACCGCCATGTGACCGCAACGGGGGAGTACGTGCCACAGTTCGAAGTGCTGCTTCGCAACCGCTCATACGAAGGACAGCCGGGATACCACGTCTTGACTCCTCTCGCGCTTTCATCGGGTGGAACGGTTCTGATCGATCGAGGATGGGTTCCTCTTGCGGTCGGAGACGCGCAGGGGCAACCACCACCACCCGAGGGGACCGTACGCGTTGAGGGAGTGATCCGTGCCTCGAAGCACGCAGGATCCGGCTTGGGACCGAAGGACCCCGCAACAGGAGCGCTTACCGCGGTCTTCTGGCCCGACTTGGACCGCCTGGCAGCGCAGATGCCCGGTTCCCTGGTCCCGGTGTACCTCGAACTCAGATCGCAGGTCCCGGGCGGAGACGGCGAGCAGCCCATTCCTGCCACCGATCCGGTGCTCACGAATGGCCCGCACCTCTCCTATGCGATCCAGTGGTTTGCGTTTTCGATGATCAGTCTCGTCGGCTACTGGATCCTCACTCACAGGAGACACGAGCGTCGCACCGACCGAGTCCTCGGTGATTCGCCTCCGAGTCGGTAGTATCTGTCACGTGACGAAACCAGATGTACGGTGTGCGTGGTGCGGGGGAGTGCTGCCCACACGACAGGGTCTCGGGCGGCCGCGCGTGTACTGCAAGCAAGGCTGCCGCCAGCAAGCACACATCGCCCGGAAACTCGCAGCGGCCAGAGGACTCGGGCCCGATGAGGTCCTCATATCGAGGGCTGCATTGGAAGAGCTGCACGGCCTGCTCTATGGCCTTCAAGCGGCACTCGAGGACGTCGACGGTGATCTGGCATCCTTCACAGACGCCGGCGAGGCCTATCGTGAAGCGTTCGACTGGCTGCGGCAGGCGTGCGTACCCCTCGCCGAATATTGGATCGAGCCTCGGGCGATCTAGACCTGCTCGAAGCTGATACCGGGCGCCGACTCGACGACATAGCAGTGACCCTGAAGGCCCGTTGCATCGTGGAATCCGTCTTCGACATCGGTGATGAAGCCCTCCGTGAGACTTCTGTCCACGAGAGCGATTGCAGCGCCCGCGTACCCACCGCCGGTGAGACGAGCGCCATAGCATCCGGTCGCTGACTGGGCGCTCTGCACGATGGCATCCAGTGGCCGGCTCGAGACTCCCAGCAGGTCTCTCAGCGAGATATGGCTCTCGCTCATCAATCGTCCGAGCTCTACGAGGCGGCCGGCGGCAAGGGCATCCGCGGCCGCGAGCGTCCGCTCATTCTCGGTCACGACGTGGCGAGCACAGCGGAGGAGGGGCTGGTCTATGGCACCCTCGAAGCTCGGGAACTGCTGGGACGTGAGGTCACGAAGCGAGGAGCATCCGAGCGCGCCGGCAGCCGCCTCGCACTGCGACCGAACGCGGTTGTACCCCGCCTCGAGAAGGTTCCGACGGGTTCCGGTGTCCATGACGACGAAAGCCGCATCAGGTGGAATGGGAATGTGTGAGGTGTCCAGGTCGCGGCAGTCGATGAGCATCGCGTAGCCCTTGCGGGCAGCGGTGGTGACCAGAGGATCCATGATTCCGCTGTGGACGCCTACCCACTCGTTCTCTGCCCTCTGTACGATCTCTGCGAAGGACGCTGGATCCCACCCAAGGTCGGCTACTTGTGAGAAGACAGCCACGATGGCCACGGTCAACGCCCCGGATGATGAGAGGCCGGCAGCCATGGCGACATCGCTCGTGATGACCCCTTCCCAGCCCATAAGCCGGTTTCCAGACTGCTCCAATGCCCAGGCGACTCCCTTGACGTACTCGCCCCAGCCTTGCGATCGGGCCAACCCGTCGAGGTCGATGAGCACGTCGTCGACGAACGCCTCCGATCGCAGTCGAACGATGCGATCACTCCGGGGCCGAAACGCAACCCAAACGGCACGGTCGATCGCTGTGGGCAGGACGAGACCTCCCGTGTAGTCGGTGTGGTCCCCGATCAGATTGATACGACCAGGGGACCTGACCAGGCCTTCGGGTTCTCTTCCGTACTTGGTTGTGAAGAGGATCGTTGCGCGCTCACGTCCGGGCATGACCCCTCCTTACGACGAGTTACGTTAGTGCGCGGCCGGCACCGGAACGCCGCCGGTCATCCCGGCGGCGTTCAACGGGCCCTTGGGTGGTCTACGCGGTGGCGTCTGCCTCCTCGGCGATCTTCTGGTGGACCTCTTCCATGTCGATGTCTCGGACCTGGGTGATGAGGTCCTCCAGCATGGGCTCTGGCAAGGCACCCGGCTGCGAGAAGAGAATGACCTTCTCCCGGAACACCATGAGGGTGGGGATGGAGCGAATGCTGAAGTAGCCGGCGAGTTCCGGCTCGGCCTCGGTGTCGACCTTGCCGAAGACCATGTCGGGATACTCCTCCGACATCTTCTCGAAGACCGGGCCGAACATCTTGCACGGACCACACCACTCGGCCCAGAAGTCGATGAGGACCGTGTCGTTGTCGAGAATCGTCTGTTCGAAGTTGTCTTTGGTCAGTGTGAGAGTCGCCATTGTTGCTCCATATGAGTCGATACCCCTTGGGGGTACATCGTAGCCTTCCGATATCAGAACACCAGAACCGGCGCGTTGATTCCCGGGCCGGGACGAAGGGGTCCGTTGTCATCTGCCGGTGGGCGGTGAAGAGGACGGAGAGCGGCTCGGCTGTCTGGCGACAGATCACGACGAACCGGGCACGTTCTTGCGACGCATCGATTCCCCGTGGGGCATGGGGCTCAACGGTTGGGTTCCCTTTCCGCTCCGCACAACTCCCGAATGCCTTCCGTTCCGTCACGTGACGCTTTGGTGCCCTTGCCAGGGTGCAGGAGGAGTGGAGGCCTGACGGCCGTTGAAGCTCGAAAGAGGCAGCAGCGTCGGTCCAGTCTCGCCGGCGGAGGCTCCAGGCGTCTGATTCTCGCCGGGCACGCCATACAGTTCAGTCTCTCGACCGTCGACAGGCATGTGCCGACTCGGCACCCACCAAGTAGCAGGGCGCCGCGGACTGGCCGTGAAGGAAGCCGCCGAGCATCCCTGCGCAACTCCCAGGCTCATGGCAAGCGCCCATAATCCTCGTTATGTTGACTAGCGCTGATCTTCGCCAACTCGCATGCAGCAGCAGCCTGAATGGCCATCTCCCTCTCACCCGAGCCCCTATCCTCTTCACATGCCTGCCGATCACCCGACCATCGTTGCCACCTCGGGCGGCTATCGCTTGGGAACCCGTGTGCGCATCGAATTCAACGCTCTCGTTCTCCACGCAGTTGAGCGATCCGGAGTTTCCGGACGTCGTCCTCGGCTCACCTACATCGGCACTGCGATCGGCGATCAACGCAACGTTGCCTACGAGATGATCGAAGCCGGCCGGGTCGCGGGACTCGAGGTGACCTCGCTGGATCTGTTCCCGATGCCGAACCTGGAAGACATCGAGGGTCACCTTCTCGAACAGGACGTGGTCTGGGTGCAAGGCGGCTCAGTGGCGAACCTCCTGGCCGTCTGGAAGATCCACGGGCTCGACAGCATCTTGAACCGAGTGTGGGAAGCAGGAGTAGTATTGAGTGGCGTCTCGGCCGGTTCGATCTGCTGGTACGTCGGAGGGACCACCGACTCGTTCGGACCGGATCTGCGGCCGGTGGTCAACGGGTTGGGACTCCTCCCCTACGGCAATGGTGTCCACTACGACTCTGAGGACCAGCGACGCCCCTTGGTGCAGCGCCTCGTCGCCGAGGGCACGCTCCCGGAGACGCATTGCACGGATGACGGAGTCGGGCTCGTCTATGAAGGCACAACGCTCGTTGAAGCCGTCGCCGAAGTCGACGGCAAAGGCGCCTATGTCGTCACCCGAGACGGTGAGAGCGCTCTTGAAGAACGACTGGAGCCTCGACGCCTCCCTCCTCCAGACTGAGACTCCTCCGCCGGCTCCACTCCCCTACTGGTCCTAGACCCATCCATCAGCTGGCAGGAATGACCTGGATCTCGCGCCAGGCTACCCAGGAAGGGCTCTCGTCAGTGTCCACACGAAGCGCGTCGATCGACGGCCATGACCCATCATTCTCCAGCACGAGGAGTTCCCCGTCGCTGGTCTCTCCACTCAGGGTCCCCAAGAGGATGAAATCTTCGGAGTCGACCGGGGATCCATACACCCGATGCACAGTCTTTCCCGAGGGGTACTGGGAAGCGTTCAGCACGATCTGTGACACAGTGACCGTTTCCTGGAGGTCGATCTGTATCCGCTGGGGCGCGAAATCGCCGGCCGACCATAGCGTGCCGGGGTCTCCATCGACGGCGAGACTCGCGGCCTTGCCCGGCTCCGATCTGGAAGCAACAGCCGGCTTCCCGCGGGCAACATTGGAGCCGTCATCGGCGAACCCGAGGACTGATCGATCCTCGAAGTAGGACCGGATGAACCACGTAAACGTGTAAGGCTCTGATTCCGGCAGGACATGGTTTGGATGATCCACCCATGACTGGAAGAGGACGTGGTCGGGAAGGATGCCATTCTCGTTCTCCAGCCGGAGCACCCTCT
>CAZWHZ010000060.1:0-9768 GCA_964633745.1 uncultured Acidimicrobiia bacterium | reverse complement strand
TTCTGATGGTGGGCCCAGGTGGACTTGAACCACCGGCCTCATCCTTATCAGGGATAATTACGAGCCAAGAAGCAGGCAGGCGATTCGCCGAATCACCCGATGGAATATGGGACCTCGGTTCTTGACGACAAGCTGCCGCCTTTTCGCGCCTATGTGGTCGACATGTGCAAACCCATCTTCGCGACCGCTCTCAGGACCCGCCAGCCTCCCCGGATCCGAACCCATTCTCCGGTCCTTGGGGAAGCTCGCTCGCCATCTGGAAGATCAGGGACCTGGCCTCGTCTTCGTCCACGACCGACACACTGCCGGAGTTCATGTCGACAACGAAGGCACCTTCGATACCCTCTCCCACATTGAGGGGCTGGACCGACACGACTGGGCGCGCCGAGGTGAAGTCAACAGAACCATCTGGGGGTTGCTTCTTCCACTCAACAAGCTGGATCGAGGCGTTCCTGGGGGCGACTCCTTCGATCAGGTCAAATGGAACCCCTTGCCCTGTCACGAACGGCCCAACGAAGCCTGCGGGCGTCCGGAATCCAATCGCCCAGACACTGTCGGCGAGATCAGCGTCGTGTGTGACTATCGCTGCGAAGGACACAAGATCGAGCTGCTCGATAGCTTGAGTGGGGAGCTCTGACATTGGTAGCAGCTGACGCCGGCCTGGATCCAGGCCAAGGTAGGCAGACACAGACATGCCGAGGTTCTCGTCGATGGGTTCTGTCTTGACCACCTGCGAGGGGCTGTAGCTCCGACTCGCCCACGCGCGCTCGAGGTGGATGCCAGCCACCGGCGGCACCTGCCCCAGAATCTGCGCCTTCTGCTGTTCCCAACTCTCGGCCACGAGCGCAGCGAGAGCGCTCTTCTCAGCGCTTGGTCCGGACTGTCCTGAATCGAGCAACAGAGTGAGCGATGGGCCCACTTTCACCCCTCGTCCGGGGAGTTGTTCCATCGTCTCAGCGTCGTAGGCAGTGTGTACCACCAGGTACTCGTCCGGGCCGCCGAAAGCAGCCGCACTGGCGGCGAACACGTAGTCGCCGCCTTCCTTGAGGGGAAACCCAACTGACGAAATTGGGACTCTGTCACCGGCCTTCACTTGACGGAACCACAGAGTGTCCCCCTGGTCCGTCGGGGCAGTGACAAGATCCCAGTAGACGTCCGACACCGCAACGTCGAATGTGATCTCGCCGTCGATGTCGTGCTGCAGGCTCTGTTCAGACGCCGCGACTACCTTCCCTTCGAACACGACCGTTATGAGCCGCTCGTCCAGAGTCAGAATCGTCCCGTCAGATACCTGCGAAGCACCCGTCCCGCATGCTGTCAAGCCCACGCAGGCCACCGCCAGCAGCGCAATCAGTGGAATATGCAGGAATTGTGTGTGTTTCTTCATGACTGGTAGCTCACTGGGTCAAATGTCACTAGGACGCGGGTGCGGTCTATCCGTACCGGAGGTGGTGGCGACAGGGGCGGTCGTCGCGGACCCGACGGTCGTGGGTGCTGACGTTGTGGTCTCGGTTTGCTGCGACGATGAGCAGCCTGCCACGACCACAGCGACCGTGAGAACAGCAAGTAGTGCCTTCGTGACGGGCCTCATTTCGACAACTCCGCGAGGTCCGAGGGTGTGATACCGATCTTGGGTAGCAGCAGTGAAGGTTGGAGTGGGCCGTCCGCCTGGGGTGCCAGGCGTTGCGCTATCGCGGGCGAAAGAGGGACACCCTCGCTCACGCTCAATTCACCACCGATGGCGTCGCACGGGTCCCAGCTGTCCAGGCCGCCCTCCAAGAACGACTCCAACGACGGCGGATCCGGTGCGGCAACACCATGATCCTGAAGACATTCCGTCAACCACGTATACGCCTCATACATGACCGTCAGGAACTGCTCAGACTCGTCAGGACTCACAATCAACCCACATCGATCGCCTTCTGACCACACGCCTTCTGCGCCTCGTACCCTGCGGCAGTGGGAGCGTCCGTGCCCGCGACACTGATCATGCCGGTCTCCGGATTCAGACTCCACGGGTACCCGAGGTCAGTCATACACGCAACGATGTACTCGAGGTGCTCGAGACTGCCGTAGAAGAAAGGCCCCTCTCGAGGTCCCGTGTAGGAGGCGGGCCAATCAGGCAGATCATCCACCGTCACGAAGCCACCCCCCGACATGGTCGTAGCCGGACCGGAGGTGGTGGCGACAGGGGCGGTCGTTACGGATCCAACGGTCGTGGATGCAGACGAGGTGGTCTCGGTTTGCTGCGACGATGAGCAGCCTGCCACCAGTGCAGCTATCGCGATGGCGATGATCAGGCGCATGGTCGGCCTTTGGGTTCAGGGTGTTCCCGTGCTCCGAGCACCTCACCCTCCGTCTTCTCCGGGTGGACAGGCAATCTGGGCTTGCACCTGTTCCGAGTAGGTCCCTGACGTTCTGAACACATCGACCTTGCCCCCGTAGGCGTCGAAGGCGGTCCAGTTCGTACCGCCGCTGTCGATGTAGGAGTCGAGAGACGGGGGATCGACGGTCTCGAATCCGTTCTTCAGGAGACACCGTTGGGTCTGCATCTCTGCCTCGTACTTGAGGGCGAGTCCTTCCGGCGTGCTCCCATAGTCGAGGACTAGGCCGATATCGATCGCCCGCTGATAGCACTCATGGTCGAGTGCGAATGCCTGGCCCATGGTCAACCCACCCGCCTGAAACATGAGGCTGGTGCCGTCGACACTCGGAGTCACCGCCATCCCCTGGTACTCGAGGCACGCGATCCGGTACTTGGCATGTTCGATGCCTTCGAGCGGATACGGGCCGTCTCCGGGATCCACGTAGCCAGGGGGCCAATCCGGTACCTGCTCTGCCCACCCGTAGTCCTCCTCACCGGCAAACCTGTCGGGCGTTGCTGATTCGGGCACATCAGCCGCGGTAGTGGCCATTTGGAGAGGGGGATCCTCACCTACCGAGGTAGTGGGCGGACGCCCGGTCGGACCACACCCCGCAAGCATTGCCAGGAGCACAGCACAGCACAGCACGAGCGAGGCCCCCTTCTCCACACGCCAGCCAGTCATGCCAGCCAGCTACGTTGCGCAGTAAGCGCTCTTCGAGTAATAGGTCCCAATGATGTAGAAGCTCCACTCTGTGTTTCCGGTCTTGTATATGGTCCAGAAGACAGTGCGATAGGTGCCATCCTTATACCCCGCAACCCAATTCGGGGCGAGGAAGTGGTTGGCGCCCACCGACTGATGGGTCTGAGTCACCGGGAAACCACCACCACCGCAGTTGATGAGGCCGCCATAGTAGGAGCCATCTGCAGCTGCCGGCAGTGCCAGCATCGCAACCAGCAGCCCGAGCACTGCCAGAATCGTGATCATTCTTCTCAACAACATAGTGTTTCCCTTCCGTGCGGGGTGACGTCGGCAGGGCACGCAGCCCCCGTCTCCGATCAGCCAACGCCTTCCGCCGATCCCTGGTTCGACCCCCTTCCCGTCCACGTAGGTGTCCTGACGCCTGTCTTGTGTCCGGCGCCGTGCGGTTGTCGCGTGCCCGTGCGTTCTCGATGCCTTTCGCCCCTTGGTCCGGCGACGTGGCGCGGAGTTCCGGCGACCCGAGTCCCCCGAGCCGGCCTGCTGCCGGTGGAACAGAGGTAGATCGGCCGCGGCCACCAACACGCCGCTCTCATGGGTTGCCCGCCGGAACGTCCGTGCCAGGAACCGAGGTCGCGACAAGTGGTCACATCCGGACACATACCGATCGAGTACCAGGGACGCTCTTGCGTTGAGAAGGAGTGAGAGGTGGTTGTGCGATGGACACGAGCGGCAACATCGCGGCAGTTCTTGCGGTTGTGCTGGCGTGTCTGGCAGCGTTGGCGGCCCCCGCGGCCGCTACCCCAGGCGGGACCGGTGTCGTCGCGGTCTTCGAGGGAAACGAGATCGATCTTGCTTCCGGCTGGGGTGATGCGACGGCGTGTCTGGATCGGGGGGCCGCTGAGGTTGTGGAATGCTTCAGCACCGAGAATGAACTGCTCGAGCGGGTAGCCGAGATCGACAAGGGCTCTGCTGCGACATCCTCGTGGTGTTCCGGGTACCTCGCGTTGTACGACGGGACGAACTACACCGGATCCGTGCTCTATCTCCGCGACCGCTACCAGTGGATCAACTTGAGCGGCTACGGGTTCTCGAACCGAACGTCGTCGTTCACGGTCAGCGCCTGCCCGGCTATCTTCGCCGATGGCAACTATGGAGCCGGTGATCACTACCCGACCTCTCAGACAGAAGCGTGGGATCAGTCTCCCTCGATGCTGTCGGGGTGGGACAATCGGGTCTCGTCCATCTATCTCGGGTAGCGAACACTCCATACTCTTCTCAGTGGTGGCTCGGTGACGGGCCCGCCCTTGGAATCGTCGGTTGCGGCGTTCGAGCAGCTTTACGCGGACACCTATCTCAAGGTGCTGGCGTATGCGAGGCGCCGCACGGAGTCGACAGCGGAGGCGGATGACGTCGTCTCGGCGACCTTCCTCGTCGCGTGGCGGAGACTGGACAAGGTACTCGGGGCCGACCATCCACTCGCCTGGCTCTATGCGGTCGCTTACCGCGTCAACCTCAACCGTCGGAGATCGGCAGCCCGGGCGTCACGGCTACGAAAGCGGGTCCATGGGCTCGCCGCCCCCGTCCAGGACATCACGCAGATCACGGTGGAGGCCGACGAGACGCTTTCGCAGGCACTCCAAGCCCTTGCGACGCTCTCGCCCGCCGATCAAGAGATCCTGAGACTCGCGGCATTCGAACAGCTGACACACGAGGAGATCGCTCAGGTACTCGGGATACGCCCGAGCCTCGTGCGGGGCAGGCTGTTTCGGGCCAGGCAACGCCTTCAGGTTTCGTTCGAGCAGATGGAGGGTCGATGACAACCATGCTGCGACATCTGGGCGATGCAGGACACATAGTGAGCGACCGAACAGCCCGACTGTGGGAAGGGAGCGCACGTGAGTAGACGCGGCGACGCCTTCGACATCTTGTCGTCTCACGACCCTGTCGACGAGACGCGCCTGGACGACCACCGCAGTCCTCGCGCCCGACAGCTGTTCGAGTCGATCGTCGCCACGCCCGGCCATGTGGCGACCCGCAGACGCAGACGACTCCGCACCTTCGCGTATGCAGCCATCGCCGTCGCCACCATGGGCGCTGCCTGGATCGTGTTCCATCCCATCTCGAACCCCACGGCCGTCACCTGCTACCAGGCGGTGAGCCTCGACAGCGATGCGGTCGGCATCGCCTCGGGTTCGACGCTCGATCCTTCGGCCTGCGTGTCGGCGTGGGAGGACGGCCCCCTCGTCAACGAGGAGATCGTCCCTCGGGGGACGGTTCCACCGCTGGTCGGGTGTGTCACCGACGCCGGGACCCTGGCCGTGTTCCCCTCCGACGATCCTGCCGTGTGTGAACAGCTCGGTCTTGCCCGGCCCGACTCCGAGTCGATCGCTCCGGGAGAAGTCGTCGGCGACCTCCAGGACGCGCTCACCGACTACTTCGCGACCCACCAGTGCGTGTCGATCGACCAGGCGAGAGATGCCGTCGAGAACATCCTCACCGACCGCGGGATGTCGCAGTGGACGATCGAGACCGGACCGGCCCAACCCGACCGTCCCTGCGCAAGCTTCGGCATGGACCCCGAGAACACGACGATCTACCTCGTTCCCATCGAGGACCTCGGCGGGTAGCGGGGACGTGTCCACGTAGGACTGTTGGATTCATCGAAACAGCCCCCTCGAAAGGGGGCTTGCGGGTGGGCCCAGGTGGACTTGAACCACCGGCCTCATCCTTATCAGGGATGCGCTCTAACCAGGCTGAGCTATGGGCCCGTGCCGGGGGAGTGTAGTACCGGCCAAGATGCCGACAAGAGCCGGGATAGCGGCCGACCGATTGGTTCTGTGGTTCGGTAGTGTCACAGCCCATGGATCGTGACGTCTGGAATACGCGCTACGCAGAACGGGACCTCATTTGGAGCGCCGAACCCAATCGGTTCCTCGTCGCCGAGGTGTCGGACATGCCGCCTGGTCGGGCGATCGACATCGGTGCTGGAGAGGGACGCAACGCGCTATGGCTCGCCGAGCAGGGATGGGAGGTGACCGCGGTCGACTTCTCGAATGTTGCGATCGACAAGGGCCGTCGGATCGCCGAACACCGAGGCCTCGATCTCGACTGGGTCGTGGCCGATCTTCGAGACTACGTCCCGCCTGAACGGAGCTTCGATCTGGTCATCGAGTTCTACATACAGGTCCCCGCTCCACTCAGACAAGAGATCTGGCGCCGGGCAGCGGCGGCTGTTGCTGCCAGTGGCACGCTGCTCGTGGTCGGGCATGATCTCACGAACCTCGAGCGTGGCTACGGCGGCCCGCAGAACCCGGCCGCGCTGTTCACGCCGGCCGACGTGGTCGACGCGATCGAGGGCATGGACGTGATCAAGGCGGAGCGGGTCGACCGTCCGGTCGGTGAACACATCGCCATCGACGCCCTCGTCAGGGCGGTTCGGGGACCGACGCCCTGATCAGCAACGTACAATGGCCCGCAACGGGGATGTAGCTCAGCTGGAAGAGCACCTGCCTTGCACGCAGGGGGTCGGCGGTTCGAGTCCGCTCATCTCCACGAGCCGTTCAAGGAGGACTCATGCGCCGTGCGGTGATCGTGGATGCCGTTCGAACCCCGGCAGGCAGGCGTGACGGATTCCTGAAGAACTGGCATGCGGTGGATCTCGCAAGCCACGTCCTCGAGGCACTCGTCCAGAGAACGGGCCTCGACCCAGGCCTTGTCGACGACGTGATCATGGGGTGTGTTGCCCAGACCGGCGAGCAGGGCGTCAACATCGCACGCAATGCCGCGCTGGCCGCCGGATTCCCTGAAACCGTGCCAGGAGTCAGTGTCGACCGCCAATGCGGCTCCAGCCAGCAGGCCGCACACTTCGCAGCGCAAGGAGTGATGGCTGGCGTCTACGACATCGCCATCGCTGCAGGCATCGAATCCATGACAAGGATTCCGATGGGTGTGACTGCCTCACAGGGTCCAGGAATGGTGTTTGGCCCCAAGTTGCTCGAACGTTTCCCGCTCGTGCCGCAAGGCCTCTCCGCAGAGATGATCGCCGAAGAGTGGGACATCAGCAGAGAACGGCTCGATGCGATCTCCTGCGAGTCACACCGGCGTGCTGCGCAAGCAACCGATGAAGGACGCTTCAAGCTCGAGATCGTGCCCACCGCCGGTCCCGATGGCGTGGACGTGCTCGTAGACGAGGGTATCCGCCGGGACACGTCGATGGAGAAGCTGGCGAAGCTGCGGCCAGCGTTCAAAGAAGGGGGCGTGGTCACAGCCGGCAACTCGTCGCAGATCTCCGATGGAGCAGCGGCGCTGCTCATCATGGGTGAAGACACCGCCGAGAAGCTGGGCATGAAGCCGATGGCGAGGTTCACCGCGTTCGACGTCATCGGCGTCGACCCAGTCACCATGCTGAAGGGCCCCATGGTGGCCACGAAGCGGATCCTCGAACGAAGTGGCATGTCGCTCGCCGATATCGACCTGTTCGAGATCAATGAGGCGTTCGCATCGGTGCTCGGGGCCTGGTTGATCGAGATGGACGAGGACGCCGACACGCTCTGGCAGCGGACGAACGTGAACGGAGGCGCGATCGCCCTCGGCCACCCGCTCGGGTGCTCCGGAGCGAAGCTCATGACCACCCTGGTTCACGAGATGCAGCGCTCAGGTGCTCGGCACGGGCTCCAGTCGATGTGTGAAGGCGGCGGCTTGGCCAACGCCACGATCCTCGAACGGATCTAGCTTCGCTCAGCGTTGTGCCGATGACCGCCAAGGCCCTCCCCGGCAGCCGACAAAGCGCCGTCACGGCCCCACCTGAGCACTCTGTGCGCACGCCAGACACCACGGGTCATCCACAAGCTGTGGGCAACTCAGGGGATAACTACACGCGTGTAGTTCAGCGGTAGTTCGTTGTCATGAGAAAGCCGGCGGCGAGGCTGGCGAGACCGACCCACAGTCCCCATCCGCCGAAGAATGTGAAGACGTAGTTGAGTATCACGAGGAGCACGCCGACACCCATCGCGGCAAACATCGTGATTACGTACCAGCGGGGTGAAGGCGGCTTGCGCTTCGGCGCCGGGCGCGCCGGCCCCGGGGAACTCGAATTCTTCTTCTTCTTTCTGTTCTTCGACACAGGCATGGCGGCAAGCATAACGGCTGGCTCCGCCGGCCGATTTCGGTTGTCGGTTTTCGCTACTCGGTAAGGCTCGTCGACCCTCATCGGGGGCTCCCAAACCGTACCTTGTACCTTGCATCGCGGCAGCCGTGGGAGTAGCAGATCGGCGAGGTCGCGGACTGAAGACTCAGGACTGAAGACTGAAGACTGAAGACTGAAGACTGGCTTGAGCCTGCCGGCTCAAGGCTTCAGCGACACCCGGTCCTCGTTCAGCATGACGACGCCTTCATCGACAAGATCCGCTACTGCCTCGTCGACACGAGGGGAGAGTTCCCGGAGGTCGTCGATCGCAACTGGGTCCTCCTCCAACAGGGTTCGGAGGATGGCGCCTCGTGCCTGCCTGATCGAGCCTTCGAAACGCCCCTGTGACTGTGGTCGCTCGTAGATGCCAGGGTCCTCACACCAGTCGGTGACGGGGCAGGCTGCACAGTCGGGTGACGGCCGGCAGATCGTTGCGCCGAGATCCATGACCGCCTGGTTCCAATCGATCGCGGCACCGTCGGCGAGGAGTTCGCCGGCCGTCGAGATCAGATCGGCTCCATCGAGAGGGCGGCCGACCCACCTACTCAGAACGCGTCTGAGGTTGGTGTCGATCGCGGCCGTCTGTTCACCGAACGCGAAACACGCTACCGCGGCGGCGGTGTATGGGCCGACACCCGGCAGGGAGCGCAGTTCGATCGACGTGGTGGGCCAGCCGCGCTCTTCGATGATCCGTGCTGCTTCCTTGAGGCGGAGAGCCCGCGTGTTGTATCCAAGACCCATCCAGGACGACAGCACCTCTGCGTTGGCTGCCGTGGCCAGCGACCCTGGGTCAGGGAAGCGGTCGATGAACTTCCGATACGACTCGACGACCCTGCTCGCTTGCGTCTGTTGAAGCATGACTTCGCTGACGAGGATGCGCCACGGGTCTGTCGTGTTTCTCCATGGGAGATCTCTGCGGCTGTGCCCGTACCACTCGAGCAGCGCTACCGTGCGGTTCAAGGCGTCGTGGATGGAGTCGTCGAGGGCGCGGTGGATACCGTGGTTGTTGGCGGCGCCTTGCCCAGGATGACCTGAACGCTCGTACCCGGCTTGACGAGCTCGCCAACGGTCGGTGTTTGCGAGGCGACCTTGCCGTCCTGATCGGGGGAGGCTTCGACCGTCGTGGAGCTGACGATCAACGTCAGTCCGACTTGGGTGACTGCCGCACGAGCCTGATCCTCCGTCATGCCGGTCAGGTCGGGGACTGCCACAGGTTGTGGACCCTTCGAGATGAAGACGGTCACCGGCTCACCCACGTTCACTTGAACCCCCGCGTCGGGATCGGTTCGAGTGACTTGCCCTTCGGGAGAGGTGTCCGAGAACTCCTCCACGGGCGTTGGCTTGAGGCCGAGGTTGTTGAGGATGAAGAGGGCGTCGACGCCGGTGCGACCGACCAGGTCGGCCGGGATGATGACGGTCTCGGGTCCCGTCGAGACGACGATGTCAACCTTGGTACCAGGCGCATACGTCTCTCCTGCCTTCGGATCTTGCGAGATGACCTGCCCCTTCGGAACGGTC
>CAZWHZ010000059.1:0-9879 GCA_964633745.1 uncultured Acidimicrobiia bacterium | reverse complement strand
CAGACAGATGCGGTGAACAGCGGGTTCTGGCCACTGTTCAGGTTCGATCCCCGCAGAGAGGATCGTCGCCCGTTCCGGCTGGACAGTCGCAAGCCCTCGATCACGTTTGAGGAGTTCGCCGACAAGGAGGCCCGGTTCGCGATGCTGAAGCGCACCGACCCAGAACGAGCGAAGAGGCTCCACGAAGATGCACAGGCGACGATCGACGCACGCTGGTCCTACTACGAACAGACGGCCGACATCGAGAGAGACTTTCTGGAGGAAGAGGAGGCAGGCGTATGAGCGTCGATCTGACCACCACCTACCTCGGCATGAAGCTGGCGCATCCAATCGTCCCGTCGGCGTCGCCGATCACCGGGAAGCTCGACGTGCTGAAGCGTCTCCGGGATGCCGGCGCACCGGCCATCGTGCTCCCCTCCCTGTTCGAAGAGCAGATCACGCACGAGGAAGAGGAGATGCAGCGGCTCGCCGAGTTCAAGGCTGAGAGCTCCGGTGAAGCGACGTTCGGTTACTTCCCGGAGATGCAGGACTACAACACAGGTCCCGGCAGCTACCTGAAGCTCATCGAGGACGCCAAGGCAGCGCTCGATATCCCCATCATCGCAAGCCTCAACGGCTCGTCGGTGAGCGGCTGGCTCCAGTACGCGAAGCGAATTCAGGAAGCAGGCGCTGACGCCCTCGAGCTGAATGTCTACTACGTGCCGGCGGATCCCAACGAGACGGGTGCCGCGGTCGAGGACAGATACCTGAGTCTCGTCAGGGCGTGCCGAGAGTCGATTGCGATTCCCATGGCAGTCAAGATCGGGCCGTACTTCAGCTCGGTGGTCAACATGGCGAGCAAGATCGTCGCAGCCGGGGCGAACGGCCTCGTGCTCTTCAATCGCTTCCTGATGCCCGACATCGACCTCGAGCGTCTCGAGGTCGCCCCGGCATTGAAGCTGTCGGACCCGTCAGAGCTCCGCCTGCCGCTTCGCTGGATCGCGCTCATGCGGGGCAAGGTGCCGGCATCGCTCGCTCTGTCGAGCGGTGTGCACTCGTCGATGGATGCGGTCAAGGCAGTACTCACGGGTGCGGATGTAGCGATGACGACCTCGGCCCTGCTTCGACACGGGCCGGAGTACCTGACGACGATCCTTGAAGGATTCCGCGCCTGGCTGGAAGAGAACGAGTACCTGTCGGTAGAACAGGCGACGGGATCGCTCAGCGAAGAGGCAGCACCCAATCCGGAGGCATTCTCCAGAGCCAACTACATGAAGGCGCTGGTCTCCTACACCGGGACTCCCGTCTGAGCTAGCCGCGCTGCTCCGATCGCCACACGACATACGAATACACCAGGGACACAAAGAACGTTCCGATCGAGCCGGCTACCACGATCCACATCATGATCGAGGTGTTGTCGATGAACACCCCGAGCATCATCACGACACCGAGTACAACGAAGAGGCGGCCGGCGAACCGGTGCGTTCGCGACCACGACAAGTCGCTGGCCATGGTCCAAGGTGTGCGCAGTCCCATCGATGTGTTCCGTTTCAGCCGGGGAAGGAACGTGCCCACGACGACGAACAGGACACCGACCAGCGCCAGCACGATCGTGGTCGTGTTCACTTCGCGGCCGAGCCCAGAGAACAACATCACCGCATGGACGACACCGAGCAGCAACATCAGCACCATCCACATGGCGACGTACGTTCTCCCCATCAATCCGACGCGGGTCGACTCGAACCTCGGGAGCACGGCGAACACGGCGGCGGCGCCTAGTCCAATCAACGGCACGAGATAGAGAATCTGGAACCTGGTCGCCGCCCCTCCACCCACTTCCCCGAACTGCACCGGGATGCGGGTTCCCGCAGGGAGCCTCGCCGAAGCCCACAATGACATCCCGGCCATCGCAGCGATGACCACCAGGCTCAAGCCGAATCCCGCTCCGATCTTCCGGCCGGTCACGCTCGGTTCACTTGACCGGGTTTGTGAGGCCGGGCAGGTCGATCAGTTCCGGTGTCCACCCCGCCTCGACCCGCTCGACACGGATCCTCGCATCGACCAGCGAGACCCCGTCTCCGGGTGCAAGCACCTTGACCGGATTCAGATCCATCTCGGAGATCTCCGGCACCGCCTCGGCGAGAGCCGACACCCGCAAGATCACCTGTTCGAGTGCTGCCACGTCCGAAGGTGGCGTCGACCGATAGCCATCGAGGAGTTTGGCCGACTTGATCGACCGCACCATCTCCGCAGCTTCGAGGTCGGTGACGGGATTGAGGCGAAACGCGACGTCCCCGACGAGTTCCACCAACACGCCGCCCATGCCGAACACGATGAGCGGACCGAACGCCGGATCCTCAGTCATGCCGACAAGCACCTCCAAGCCGCCTTCGACCATCTCCTGGACCATGACGCCGGTCGCGTCGTCGGTGAGGCTCATCAGTCGCTTGAACGTCTCACGGACTTCTTTGTCTCCCTCGACGTTCAAAGAGACACCGCCAACGTCGGACTTGTGGAGGGCGGATGGCGAGATCAGTTTCATCGCCACGGGACCGTCGAGCTTCCCGGCGAACTCGACGGCGCTCGAAGCATCGGAAACGCTTGCAGATGCAGGGAGGCAAAGGCCGAACGCACACAGGATCTCTTCGACCTCTTCTGGCTCGAGCCAGCCGCCGGCGTCACCGAGTCGCTCGAGCGCCGTCTGGGCGACTTTGCGTGCGACCTCCGGCTTGACGTCCTCGAAGACGGGGACGGTCCCTTCGGGCTTGGCGAGCCACTCTCCGTGCCGCACGACCCTGGAGAGGGCGACCGCTGCCGCTTCGGGGAACCGGTAGCTAGGGATCTTGACTCGGTCGTCCGAGAGTAGTTCTGCAGCGTTTCCCGAAGACATGAAAACCGAGAGGAGCGTCTTGTCTCCTTTGTACCGGTCCGCCGTGTCTCTGATGGCTTCGGCGATCACGCGCTCAGCGCCCGGTGTCGTCGGGATGTAGCTCACGATGAGTGCATCGATCTCATCAGAGGCAAGCATGGTCTCGATCTCGTGTCGGTACTCGTCGGGTCCTGCGGACGCGATCATGTCGACAGGGTTCCGGGTCGACGCCTCGGCCGACAGCCCTACGGCAAGCTTCGCCCGGAAGGCTGCCGAGAACTCGGGCACTTCCAGACCGTGCGATTCGAGGGCATCGGCAGCGAGAATGCCGGGGCCCCCGGCGTTCGTCAGAATCCCAACTCGCTTGCCCGTCGGGATCGGCTGGCTCGCGAGGAGCACAGCAACATCGAAGAGCTCTTCCAGGGTCGTCGTACGAATCACGCCGGCCTGGTGAAACAGTGCGTCGACGGCGACGTCCACCGATGCGAGGGCGCCGGTGTGACTGCTGGCCGCCCTGGTTCCGGCCTTGGTACGTCCCGACTTCACGGCAACGATCGGCTTCTTGCGGGCGATACGGCGCGCGAGCCGACCAAATCGGCGTGGATTTCCAAACGACTCCAGGTACAGAACGATGACGTCGGTGTTGGGATCTCCCTCCCAATACAGCAGCAGGTCGTTGCCGCTGATGTCCGCCTTGTTGCCGACAGACACGAACGACGAGATTCCGATCGCGTTGCGATTGGCATAGTCGAGGATCGCGATTCCCAAGGCACCGGACTGGCTCGACATTGCGACATTGCCGGGCGGTGGGAAGAAAGGCGAGAACTGACCATCCACGACAACCCTCGGGTCGGTGTTGAGCACGCCCATGCAGTTCGGTCCGACCATCCTCATCCCCGCGGCCCTGACCGTTTCGACGAGTTCCCGTTCGAGAGCTGCGCCCTCCGGTCCGAGCTCGGAGAACCCGGCCGAGATCACAACGACGCCTTTGACACCTTTCTCGGCACAGTCCTTCAGCGCCGGGATGACCAGCGGAGCCGGCACCACGATGAATGCCAGATCGATCGGGTCCGGGATGTCGGAGACTGTCTTGTAGGCGCGAACCGAGTGCACGTAGGTCGCGGCAGGGTTCACCGGATAGATGGGTCCGGAAAAGCGTCCTTGGATCAGGTTGTGGAACAACCGTCCACCGATCGACTCGGGATTGCGGCTCGCACCGACGACCGCTATCGACCGCGGATAGAAGATTGGAGTCAGTGATGCGGCGATAGCTCGCCTCTCCCGCTCCTGCTCTGCTGCACGCGTTCCTTCGGACTGCGCGACGGGGAACGCGACGCTGTACACGCCCTCGTCCATCGTGCGCTCGATCTTGTATCCGGAGTGCCTGAACATGCGGATCATCTGCACGTTGTCTGGCAGTACGAGCGCCGTAAAACCCTGGATACCGTGGGTGCGAGCGTACGCGGTCATGAGCTGCAGCAGCTGTGTTCCGATCCCCCGGTTCTGATGTGCATCGACGACGGCGAACGCGACCTCGGCCTGGTCCGGCTCGTTTTGGTCTCGGTCGTAGCGACCGACACCGATCATCTTGTCCTCGAGCAGGACGACGAACGCCATCCGGTTCTCGTAGTCGACGTTGGTGAAGTAGTCGAGCTCTGTTGTAGACAGGTCGTCCTTCTCCTGAAAGAAGCGGAAGTACCGGGACCTCTGCCCCATACCCTGAAACAGCTCGTAGAGGCGTTCCCGATCATCGGGAACGATGGGTCTGACACGGACGACGCCGCCGTCCCTCAAGACGGCATCGACGACGAATTCGGTGGGATACTCGGACATTCACCCTCCTTGCACCCCCAATTCTGGCACGATCCGGGTCGACCAGGTCTGACCCGGTATCGTGCCGGCGTGAGCGTCATCGCAATCCCCTTCACCGACGAGCCGATCTCGACCGTGGCGGCAAACGTCGCGACGGCGATGACCCATCCGAGGATCGATCAGGTGCTGTGTGTCGGATCTGAACGCAACACCGTCTTCGCTGCGCTCGAGGCGATCCATCCCAACGTCACGGTCATGGTGCAGCGGAGACTCGGCACGCAACGCTCGGGCAAAGGTGACGCCATGAACACGGCGCTTCTTCACTTTCTGGGCCACACGGACGCGAACCGTATCCATTTCTACGACGCAGACATCATCAACTTCGATTCGACGTGGATAGACCGTGCCGAAGCGGCCGCCGACGCAGGCGTCGACGTCGTTCGGCACTCGTTCCCACGGGCCTCCACCGACGCGATGATCACATGGATGATCACCCGGTTCGGCCTGGCAGTGCTGTGGCCCGACACGGAACTCCCGACGATCGGACAGCCCCTCGGTGGAGAACTGCTGCTCACGCGACGCTCGGCAGAGGTGCTCGCGGCCGATCCTCGGGTGATCGACCGCAGCGACTGGGGAGTCGACACGCTCTACACGTTCGCATCCGTACAGGCAGGGCTCAGCCTCCACGAGACGTTCATTCCCGAGGGAAAGCGTCACCGGCTGTACGGGAGCCTCCGAGAACTCTCGACGATGCTCAATGAGTGTTTCGCGGCACTTCAATCGCTCGCCGGCGAGGCGGTTCCGACGGGAACGCCCCACAGTGCGGTACCTCGAACCGCAGCGACCGGAACGGTGGCGACGGCAGTTGGCTACTCGGTGGACGACACGATCGCCTTGCTTCGGCTCGGCTGGAGCGACCGTCAAATGGAACTCCTGGAGGTGTTCTCTCCAGAGATTGCGTCAGGGATGCGTTCGCTTCGAAGGTACCCGTCAGTTGGGTTCATGGATGAAGACGCTTGGTATGGCACCTACCGGCATCTCCTCACCCACTACGAGGCAGGCGACGCCGACTGGGAGGAGTTGCTGTTTCGGCTGTGGTCGGCACGGGTACTCAACTACACGTTCACCGAGGCCTTGCGGGGGCACGCCGCCGCAACAAGCTACCTCGAAGGGATGATCGAGCGTGCCAGGAGAACGTAAGCGTTCTCATCGCGCGGTCATCTGTTTTCGGTTATCAGTCGTCGGTAGGAACGCGGCCCAACACAATCGGGGACAGCACGGCGAGTTTCTTACCGAGAACCGAAGACCGACAACTGAAGACCGCCCGCAGGGCGGGCGGTACCATGCCGACCATGGATGACGTCGTTTGGGTCCCCTCCGACCCCGAGTCCACCCTGCTGTATCGATTCATGTCGCAGCTGCCGACCCGGCCAACTTCCTACGACGAACTGTGGAACTGGTCGATCGACCATCGGGCGGAGTTCTGGCAGTCCGTGTGGGACTTCGCCGATGTCGATGCCTCTCAGGCGCCCTCCACTCCGATCGCTGCAGAGGCGATGCCGGGCACGGAGTGGTTTCCTGGGGCCCGCCTCAACTACGCCGAGAACCTCCTGCGACGGCGAGACGACGGATTCGCGATCATCGCCGCAGGCGAAGGACGGCCCATCGAGAAGATCACCTGGTCCGAACTCACCCAACTCGTAGCCCGCGTTCAAGCCGGCCTCGAGGCGCTTGGTGTAGGACCAGGAGACCGAGTTGCTGCATTGATCCCCAACTCGTCGTTCGCTGTCATCGGCATGCTCGCCACAACCGCGATCGGAGCGATCTGGTCGTCGTGTTCTCCCGATTTCGGTCCGCTCGGAGTCATCGACCGGTTCGGTCAGATCCGGCCGAAGGTACTGATCGCAGCCGACGGGTACCGCTATAACGGCCGGACACACGTCCTCGAAGACACGGTCAGAGCGGTCACAGCCAAACTCCCGGACCTCGTGAGCCTCGTACTGGTCGATTTCGTCGGTACCCCATGGGATGTCGATGGTGTCCCCACGACCTCGTGGGCCGACCTCATGGTGGAGGCGGTGACCGAGCCCTGCTTCGAGCAGCTGCCCTTCGATCACCCCCTGTTCATCATGTACTCGTCAGGGACTACGGGTCCCCCAAAGAGCATCGTCCACGGCGCCGGTGGCACGCTGCTGAAGCACCTCTCTGAACACCAGCTTCACTCGGACGTCCGGTCTGGAGACGTCGTGTTCTGGTTCAGTACCTGTGGCTGGATGATGTGGAACTGGCTCGTGTCTTCGCTCGCCTCCGGTGCGACGATCGTCGTCTACGACGGAAGCCCTACATATCCAGATCTGGGTGTCTTGTGGCGCCTTGCCGAGGAAGCCGGTATCACCCACTTCGGGACGAGCCCGAAGTTCCTCTCGGCGAATGCCAACGCGGGAATCGTGCCAGGCGAAGTCGCCGATCTGTCGGCGATGCGCTGGTTGGGTTCGACCGGCATGCCGCTCAATCCGGAGCAGTTCGACTGGGTGTACGACCACGTCAAACGAGACGTCCAACTCGCATCGATCTCTGGAGGCACCGACATCATCGGATGTTTCGCTCTCGGAGTGCCAACGCTTCCTGTTCGTCGAGGCGAGCTCCAGGCCCGGGCGCTCGGCATGGCCGTCGAGTCGTGGGACGACGACGGTGTCGCTCACATCGGTGAGAAGGGTGAGCTGGTCTGCACGAAGCCCTTTCCGTCGATGCCTGTTTCGTTCTGGAACGACCCAACCGGTGATCGGTACCGGGCCGCCTACTTCGAGCGGTTTCCCGGCGTATGGACCCATGGCGATTTCATCGAGATTCGGCCCGAGGGCGGCGTCGTCATCTACGGGCGATCGGACACCACCCTCAACCCGTCCGGGGTGCGGATCGGAACGGCAGAGATCTACCGGGCGATCGAGACGATGCCGGAGATCGACGATTCGATCGTTGTCGGACACCAGACCGCCGACAACGTCGAGGTTGTGCTGTGCGTGAAACTCACAACGGGACACCGGCTCGATGACGGCCTCCGGGACACGATCAGACAGCGGATCAGATCGGAGACGTCACCGCGTCATGTTCCCCGGCACATCTTCCAAGTCGACGCGATCCCCTACACGCTGAGCGGCAAGAAGGTAGAGAAGGCCGTTCGAAAGACGCTCGCCGGCGAGGTGGTGTCCAATGCCGACGCGCTCATCAACCCGGAGTCCCTCGAGCAATACCAGCAACTGTTGTAGAACGGTCCCGGGCCTCAGCTCTCGCTGCTGAGATCCACCCCAGCGAGGACCTCGAGAGCGAACGGCTCCTGTTCAACCAGCTCCGGAATGAACCGCTGGAGGCTCGCTACCTGCACTTCGAACGCACCGGGAAGGCCCGTCCCTATCAGCCTTCGGGCAATCCTGATGAGTTCGTCGTGAACCATTCGCACGTAGTGCTGCTCATCGTGGAGGTCAGCCGGGATTTCTTTGAACTGGAAGTACTCCGACATACTCTGGGGACCCTTGAGGACCACGACCGGCTCGTGCTCTTCGTTCTCCTCGAGCCGCCCTCGCACCGTGGCTGCGAAGAACATCGGCGAGAGGTCCTCGTGCCCGATGTTCCAGAATCGCTCGTACGGCTTGTGGGAGAACATCTCGAGACGGCCATCCTCGGTGATCCCGATCGCGAAGATGCATCCCGGATACTCGGAGGTCGACTGCCGGTAGTCGCTGTAGACGTCGAACCCGCAAGTTCCTTCGGAGTCCTGTGGGGAGAGCGGTTTCAGGATGGGTCGCTTCTCCCCTGGAGCGACGTCATACTCCTTGCAGAGCGAGCCTCTTCGGGGTGGGGTCGCGACACCCTGGAGGTATGGAAGGCGAACGGTGATCGTGGTCCCCTTCCCGAGTTCGCTGTCGATCGTGAGAACACCCCCAAAGTCGTGGACCGTCTGTCGCACGAACACGAATCCGAGCGAGTGCAGCTCACCGTCGAGTGACTCCCTGTCGGTCAGCAGTTGTGTCATCTTGTCGCGGGTCATGCCGGAGCCGTCGTCGAGCACCGTCAGGATGACCTCCCCGCCGTCGGTGAACTCCTCGATCCGGATCACCCCGAGGTTCTTGTCTCCCATCGCATCCACCGAGTTCATGACCAGATTGAAGTACATGCGGCGGAAACGGAACCGGTTGCCCTCCACCACGGCCGGCTCCAGCCGCCCAACCTCCAGCTCGACACGACCGGCGCTCTTTTCGGTGACGTAGCCGTAGACGACATTGCGTACGTAGTCCTCGATGTCTCCCGCTACATCGAACACTTCGGCCACGTCCTCATGTCGCTGTTCTGCCCAGAAGTGCTCGATCCGGTAGTACACGCCGCATAGCCAGCGGATCGTGTTCCGATAGTGACTACGTGAATGCACTGTCCTCGACTGCTCGGGGAGACGGGCCATCGCCTCCTCGATGTGCACCCACAACGGGTGGAGGATCAGCTCGCACAGATCGTGGATCGACTCGATGTACAGGTTGCCGAGTTCGAGAACTCGCTCAGGAGCGGCGAATTCGCGCACTGCCTCCTCGTACTGGTTGAACACCGCACGAAGCTCTGCAGCACGGGCACGAAGGGCGAGCAGATCGTCACCTGTCGGCAGATCCAGGTCGGTGATCGCATAGAGCTCGAGGTCGGTGTCGAGTGCGACGTGAAAGTGAATCACCTCATCGATGAAGCGCTCGACCCTGAGGTCGTGAATGAGGAACTTGACCTCTGCGACGTCCCTCTTGACTCCCTGTACATGGTCGGGCATCTGCCGTTCATCATAGGCGGGCGCGGGTATCGAGGCTTGTAGGCTGCACCCTTACACATGAACTCCGACACACCCCTCTGGCACGCTCTCGACGCAAGCGAGACGATCCACCGTCTCGAGACATCGCCTGCTGACGGCCTCACGAGCGACGAGGCGGCCGCCCGTCTGGAGCGGGTGGGTCCGAACCGTATCCAGGAAGTGCAGGTTGCCCGCTGGTTCGAGGTTCTCGCTCGCCAATTCACCAACGTGCTGATCCTCATCTTGCTTGCCGCAGCGGCCGTCTCATTCGCAGTCGGTGAGATCGCTGACGCCGTCACTATCCTCGTGATCGTTGTGCTCAACGGGGCACTGGGGTTCGTGCAGGAGTGGAAGGCGGAACAGGCCCTCGAAGCCCTCCGAAGCATGCTGTCGCCGA
>CAZWHZ010000058.1:0-10091 GCA_964633745.1 uncultured Acidimicrobiia bacterium | reverse complement strand
ACTGGGAGGCTGAACCGTCGCTGGGGGGCATTGCGAAGTATGAATCGGTTCAGTTTCTGGGACTCGGGTGGCCGCCGTCGATACCGTACCTCGCAGAAACCCGATCTTGGCGGAAATCGAAGGCGGCACTGGGCCACTACGCTGTGTCAAACGATGCCGGCGCCGCTCAAACCACTCCTCGAAACCTGGCGCCGGTCGGTGCCTCCTTCGGCGCCGGCCACCGTCGCGATTGCTCCCGCAGGGAGGGCATTTCTACTCGCCGGGATCGGGCTCGTCTCGGAGGGGCCGGTCCTCGCCCTCGTTCCAGGTGAACGCGAAGCCGAGGAGCTTCTCGATGATGTGGCGCTGTTCACCGACTCGGTTCTGCTTCTCCCCGCGTGGGAGACACTCCCATTCGAGCACGTCTCTCCGAACGAAGAGACGATGGCTCGACGAGCACAGGCTCGTCACGCGCTGCGGTCCTCCAAAGGGATCGTGATCGCCTCGGCTCGGGCTGCCGCTCAACGAGTCAGCCCGTCGCCGGTCGATCCGGTGGTCGCAGAAGTCGGATCAGATGTCGACTTCGAAGACTTCGTGGCGAAACTGGCGGCCGCTGGATACGAGCGGACCGTTCGTGTCGAATCGCGGGGCGAGTTTGCGGTGCGGGGTGGCATCGTCGACGTGTTTCCTGCCCAGGGCGGTGATTCGATCCGACTCGACTTCTTCGGCGATCACGTCGAGAGCGCTCGGGCGTTCTCGGCTGCATCCCAACGGTCCGAACACGAAGTGCAAGGACTCGTCGCGTTCCCTCCGCGGGAGGTTCGGCCCGACGACTCGATTGCCGATCTCGCCAACCGTCAAACCGAGCTGTGGGCTTCAGAAACGTGGGATCGGATTGCTCAGAAGGTCACGTTTCCGGGGATCGAGTCGTGGTTGCCGTGGCTGGCGCCACCGTATACCGTCCTCTCCGACCTCCCCCCCGGCAGCCGACTCGTCGTGTTCGACCCTGTTGGGGTGACAGATCGGGCTCGGGATCTCGCTGCGGAAGAGAAGGATCTCGCGGATGCGCTCGCACCGACGTGGGGAGCCCCGACCGAGCACCCTCCGCTCTATCTGCCGGTTCAATTCGACGAGCGGCCCGCGCTCCTCGCGCCCCCGCTTCCCACTGGACCAGATGATGCGGTCCTCCGGACGACGGGACTCGACGCCGTTCCAGGTGATCCGGAATCGGTCGCCGCAGCGCTTGGGAAATTGATCGCCGCCGGCGTCACCACGATCGTTGCCATGGATGGTGAAGCTGCGGCCGATCGGGTGGCGCGGGTGCTTGCTTCCAACGGGCTCGATCTCCCAAGAGTCGATCATCTCGACAAGATGGAGTCGGCCGCTATCGGCACGGGCATCCACCACGGGTTTCACCATGAGGCGGTGAAGGTCGCCGTCTTCGGAGAGCTCTCCATCGCGGGGCGGAAGCGTGCACACCGGCGCGCAGGCCGACCCGTTCGCAGCGAAGCTGCAACCTACCGGGACCTTCAAGAGGGGGACTATGTCGTTCATCACCGCCATGGGATTGGGAGATTCGAGGGTCTCGTTGCCAAGACCGTCGCCGGGGTCGAGCGTGACTATCTGATCGTTGCCTACGCCGGTGGCGACAAGCTCTACGTTCCGACCGATCAGCTTGCCGCGATTCGCCGCTACACGGGCGGGGAGACACCGAGGATCTCCCGCATGGGCGGTGCCGATTGGGCAGCTACGAAGGACCGTGTCCGCAAGGCGGTCGCCGCGGTGGCAGAGGAAGTCGTGAGCCTTCACCGGGCACGAGCGACGGCGACAGGGCACTCCTTTGGTCCTGACGGGCCATGGCAGCGGGAACTCGAGGCGGCCTTCCCGTTCGAGGAAACGACAGACCAGCTTCGTGCGATCGACGACGTTCGTGATGACATGCAGTCGGACAGGCCGATGGACCGACTCGTGTTCGGCGACGTCGGGTTTGGCAAGACGGAGATAGCCGTCCGGGCCGTATTCAGGGCCACACTGGCCGGCCGGCAGGCCGCAGTGTTGTGCCCGACAACGCTGCTCGCTCAGCAGCACTTCCAGACGTTCGGCGAACGGTTCGATCCGTTTCCGGTCAGAATCGGGATGCTCAGCCGGTTCCTCAGTGCAAAAGAGCAGCGAGCAGTCGTTCGTGGGCTCGCTACGGGCGAAGTAGACATCGTCATCGGGACGCACCGGCTCCTCAGCGACGACGTCAGATTCAAAGACCTCGGGTTGCTCGTCGTCGATGAGGAACAGCGGTTCGGCGTGGGTGCGAAGGACGCCATCAAACGGCTGCGTGTCGGTGTCGACGTCCTCACGCTCACAGCGACACCGATTCCGAGAACCCTCGAGATGGCACTCACCGGAATCAGAGACGTCAGTCACATCAGGACACCGCCCGAGGATCGCCACCCGATCCTCACGTACGTCGGGCCGTTCGACGAGCGCTCCGTCTCGGCCGCAATCCGTAGGGAGCTCCTACGCGAGGGCCAGGTGTTCTACGTCCACAATCGGGTCCAGTCGATCGACAGGGCCGTCGCCCGTCTGCGAGAACTCGTTCCGAACGCGCGCTTCGCCGTCGCACACGGCCAGATGAGCGAAGGACAGCTCGAACAGGTCATGCTGGACTTCTGGAGCCATGCCTACGACGTACTGGTCGCCACCACCATCATCGAATCAGGCCTCGACCTTCCTACCGTCAACACCCTCATCGTCGAACGGGCGGATCTCCTCGGACTCGCCCAGCTCTATCAACTGCGAGGACGAGTCGGTCGGTCATCGCAACGGGCGTATGCCTACCTGTTCCATTTGCCCGAACAGTCTCTGACCGAGGAGGCACGCCGGCGACTCCAGGCGATCGGCGAGCACACCGACCTCGGATCGGGCTTCGACATCGCTATGCGAGACCTCGAGATCAGGGGAGCGGGCAGCATCCTCGGTGAGGTGCAATCCGGCCACATCGCAGCCGTCGGATTCGACCTGTACGTCCGTCTCGTCGCCGACGCCGTCAACGAGCTGGAGGGGAGGGTGATTGTCGAGGATCGCCCGGCGGAAGTTCGCATCGAGGTACCGGTCGACGCGTTCCTCCCCGAGGAGTTCATTCCCGACCAGGACACCCGGCTCGAGGCCTATCGTCGACTTGCGATAACCCAGACCGTCGACGACGTCAAGGACGTGGCAGACGAGTGGGGAGACCGGTACGGGGAATGGCCCGAACCCGTCGAGGCCCTCCTGGAGATCGCCGAGCTGCGAGCCGAGGCGCTGCGTGCGGGGCTCACCGAAATCGTCTCGCTGGGCAGGGAGATCCGCATCGCCCCTGTGGATCTCTCCGCGTCTCAAGAGGTTCGGCTCGAGCGCGTCGCGCCGAGGGCAGTGCTTCGCGCCACGGAGAGCCTCGTGTTCCTGCCACTTCCGAAAAACGAGATCGCTATCGCCCTCACCCGATTCATCCGCACCATGTGGCCCCAGTAGCCCGCGCTTTTCGGCTTGTTTGGCCACCCGCCTACTATCTCATCCGTCCAGAAAGGTGAACTCTCGTGCGCAAGGTCCTTCCCCTCTTCTTCGTACTCGCGATTGTCGGGTCTGCCTGTTCAGGTAGCTCGAAGACGGCGGCGACCGTCAACGGCTACAAGATCAGCCTCGGTGAAGTAGATGCGCTTGCACCATCCGAGGGCACGATCGACACCACCACCTTCGATGGCAACCTCAGGAATCTCATCATCGAGAAAGCCGTCGAACAGGCAGCGAACGATGAGTGGGGCCTGACGCTCGATCAGACCGCTATCGACGACAAGTACAACGCGCTGCTCGCTTCGATCGGCTCAGATGACGCCACGATCGATGCCTACCTGACATCCAACAGCATCACACGCGACACGATTCGTCACGTTGCCATCCAGCAGCTCCTCGGTACGGCAATCGACGGTCAGCTGTCATCGCAGGTGACGGAGCCGACAGAAGAGGAGCTTCAGGCGGCATACGACGCCAACAAGGACGCTTCGACCTCCGTCTGCGTTCACCACATCCTCGTTGACACGGAGGAAGAGGCGAACAAGGTGATCGAACGGCTCAACAACGGCGAGGCGTTCGCCGACGTCGCTGCCGAAGTCTCCACGGACACCAACTCCGCGGCCAACGGCGGTGATCTCGGATGCGCCGCGCCGTCGTCTTACGTCCCAGAGTTCGCGGCAGCGACGCTGGCAGCGCCCATCGGTGAGGTGTACGGACCGGTTCAGACGGACTACGGGTTCCACGTGCTGATCGTCGATTCGAGAGATGTGCCGACCTTCGATGACCAGAAAGCGGACCTGGTTACGCAGCTGAAGGGCCAGCAGTCTTCCCAGCTGTTCTCGGACTGGATCATGGGCAAGTTGGATGCAGCGTTGATCGAAGTCGACGCGAAGTACGGAACCTGGTCGGGTTCACCCGACTACACGATCAACCCGCCGGCCTGATGGCCGGGCGGATCGACATCGTCGGACTCGGACCCGGCGATCTCGATCGGGTGACCGGTCGTGCCGCCGACCTGCTGTTCGATCCGTCACGGACCGTGATCGTTCGCACCCTCGAGCACCCCGCAGCACGGACGCTCGCAGAACGTCGAGACGTGATGTCGGCCGACGATCTGTACGAGTCGGCAGAGACCTTTGAGGCAGTGTATGAAGCGGTGACTCAACGGGTCATCGATGCTGCGAAACACGGGGACGTGGTGGTTGGCCTCCCGGGGAGCCCTCTCATCGCAGAACGGACCACGACTCTGATCGTCGACGCGGCCAAATCGGCAGGGATCGACGTGACGGTCGTGCCAGGCGAGTCGTTCCTGGATGCGCTCGCGGGAGACGTCGGTATCGACCTGCTCGGCGTGCAGATCCTCGATGGTCGCGACCTTCCCGATCCGCTGCTGCTGCATCTGCCGACAGTGATCGCGCAGGTGGACGTCCCGATGGTGCTCGCCGATGTACGGGACCGGCTCCTCGCCGTCCTACCCGATGACACCGAGATCGTTGTGGCACGAGAACTCGGCGCTGCCAGCGCGTCAATCGAGCGAGTGCTGCTCACCGACCTCGATGATTCCGCGGCCGGCCTTCGGACAACCCTCTACCTCGATCCTCCGCCCGTAGGTTGGCCAGGTCTCGTGGAGACGATGCGTCGGCTACGACGCGAGTGTCCATGGGATCGTCGCCAGACCCATCACTCACTCGTGCGCAACCTGATCGAGGAAGCGTACGAGCTGGCGGATGCACTCTCTGCACTGCCCACCGACGCTCCCGGAGGCGAGCCGGACTTTGGGGCCTACGCGGACGTCGAAGAGGAACTCGGCGACGTCCTACTTCAGGTCGTGTTCCACACCGTGATGGCAAGCGAAGCTGGGGCGTTCGATGTGGAGGACGTCGCGGAGACGTTGCGCCAGAAACTCGTCCGGCGACACCCTCACGTCTTCGGCGACGTTGTCGTGTCCGGAGTAGACGACGTGCTCCGCAACTGGGAGCAAATCAAACAAAGCGAGAAGCAGCGAACATCCCTGATGGACGACATTCCGGCAGGGCTGCCGGGTCTCGAACGAGCAGCGAAGGTGCAACGCCGAGCTGCTTCGGTGGGCTTCGATTGGAACGATGCCACATCCGTGACGGCGAAAGTGCGCGAGGAACTCGACGAGTTGGAGGCGGCACTCGACGACAGGTCCGCGGCAGAAGCCGAGATGGGCGACCTGGTGTTCTCCATCGTGAATCTCAGCAGGCATCTTTCGCTCGATCCGGAGGTGGCACTTCGTGGCGCGGTGGATCGGTTCGCGTCACGGTTTCGCTGGATGGAGGCGTCATTCGACATGGATGGCAAGACGATCGATGAGCTCGATCAGATGTGGGCCGCCGCAAAGGCGGTCGAAAGGCATGAAGCGGAGGCTTCCAATGACTAGATTCGGCATACAAGGAGGGCCTATGCGCACCACGATCAGTGAGGTCAAGGCCCGCGAAATCCTCGACTCCCGGGGAAACCCGACCGTCGAAACCGAAGTGTTCCTCGCTGGCGGAGCCTTCGGAAGGGCGGCGGTTCCTTCCGGGGCGTCGACAGGGGCGCTCGAAGCACTCGAGCTTCGAGACGGTGGAGACCGCTACGGCGGCAAGGGTGTAGAGCGGGCGCTCACCAACATCCGACAAGAGATTGCCGCGTCCGTGATCGGTAGGGACGCGATCGACCAGGAGGGGCTCGACCAGGTGAT
This sequence comes from uncultured Acidimicrobiia bacterium, assembly GCA_964633745.1. GTDB lineage: Bacteria > Actinomycetota > Acidimicrobiia > Spongiisociales > UBA4744 > CAYLHS01. Next base: position 3,862 of record CAZWHZ010000058.1, on the reverse strand, counting down.
GATCGACCTGGACGGCACCCCTGAGAAGTCGAGGCTTGGCGCCAACGCGATCCTCGGCGTCTCGATGGCGACCGCCCGGGCGGCGGCCGGCGCGCTGAATATTCCGCTGTTCCGCTACCTGGGCGGAACCAAGGGAAGGGTGTTGCCAACACCGTTCTTCAATGTACTCAACGGTGGTGTGCACGCCACCAACGACGTCGATATTCAGGAGTTCATGCTCGTGCCTGGTGGGGCACCGACCTTCCGTGAGGCGCTGCGGGCAGGGGCGGAGATCTACCACACTCTCAAGAAGGTGCTCGCCTCGAAAGGGCTGGCGTCGGGCGTGGGTGACGAAGGAGGGTTCGCTCCGAATCTCCCTAGTAATCGCTCCGCCATGGAGCTGCTCGTCGAGGCGATTTCCGCTGCCGGCTACACACCGGGAGAAGACGTCTCCATCGCGATCGACTCGGCGGCATCAGAGATGTACGGGGATGGCGCCTACAAGATGGAAGGGCGCAAGGTGTCCTCTGCGGAGATGGTCGACTATCTGGAAAGCGCCTTCGAGGAGTTCCCGATGGTCTCGATCGAAGACGGTCTCGCTGAGGACGACTGGGACGGATGGAAGCTGCTCACTGACCGGCTCGGTAGCAGGGTGCAGATCGTCGGCGATGACAACTTCGTTACGAACGAGAAGCTGCTCCTCAAGGGCATTTCATCCGGAGTGGCCAACGCCATCCTGATCAAGGTGAACCAGATCGGAACCCTGTCGGAGACGTTGCACACGATGGAAACGGCCGAACGTGCAGGGTATGGCCGCATGATCAGCCACCGGTCAGGTGAGACCGAGGACTCGTTCATCTCGCATCTCGCGGTCGGAACCAACGCCCTCCAGATGAAGTCGGGGGCACCGGCACGCGGCGAGCGAACCGCCAAGTACAACCAGCTCCTTCGAATCGAAGAGACACTTGGCGACAGCGCACGCTTCGCCGGGTGGACGTGGATGCGGTCATGAAGTTCTGGTCGCGCGCCGCGCTCCTGGCTGTGCTGGGTGTGATCGTGGTCGCGGCCGTCTTGTTGACGAACGTGCTGCCGATTCGAAGCCTCATGGCAGAACAGCGGAGCGTCGACCAAGCCAAAGAGCAGCTGGCCAAGATCCAGGACGAGAACGCCAAGCTCGAGACCGAGGCGGACTTCTTGAAATCGGACGCCGGTGTGGAGATGGTCGCGCGTCGGGACTTCGGACTGGTGAAACCCGGCGAGACCGCATACGTGGTGGTCGATCCCAACGACGAGGGATTCACTCCCGACGTGCCGACCACCACGACACCGCAGGTCGACCAGTCACGGCCCTGGTGGCAGCACATCTGGGACTACGTGACCGGTCGCGATCTGAATGGATGACGCGGTCGTCTCGGCACAGCTGGGACGACCGCTTCGCGCTTCCGTAGAAGTCGTTGCGCGCTGTTCGCTGGGAGTACCGATCGTGGTTGCGGTCCCTCCGCTGTTGGACGACGGAACTCCGTTCCCTACCCGGTACTGGCTCTCGTGCCCAGCGGCGCGAGCGCGCATCGGTCGGCTCGAAGCGGCAGGAGGTGTGAAGACGATGGATCGGAAGCTTCGCAACGATCCTGCGTTCGCCGAGGCTGTTGCAGAGGCGAACAGGCGGTATGCCACCGAGCGGGATGCACTGCTCCCTCCCAACGCAGCTCCGCGCCCTGTCGGGGGTGTTGGGGGTGGCACGGGAGGCGTGAAGTGTCTCCATGCCCACTACGCGGACCATGTCGCGGGCAACGACAACCCGATCGGATCGTTCGTTGCTCCGTGGGTCGAACCGTTCGACTGCACGGTCCCGTGCGTCGACGGCGACCCTCCGGCAGTCAACCCCGGATGGTCGGAACCGCGCTGAGCCGTCAGACGCTTGGCGAACCTCAGAGTTCAGCGAGACAACGAATCGTGGATGCGCTGCCAGGTGATGGCGAGATCCTCGGGGACGACGCGCGTACCGCCGATCGTGGTCATGAAATTGGCGTCTCCGGACCACCGAGGAACGAGATGCAGGTGGAAGTGGCCGGGCACGCCTGCTCCGGCGACCCGCCCGAGGTTCGCTCCCATGTTGTAGCCGTCCGGGTGCATGGTCTCGTCAATTGCCCGCCACGCCAGATCGAGAAGGTGCCAGATGTCGGTCTGTTCATTGGCTGTGAGCTCGGTCGGGTGAGCGGCGTGACGGTATGGAGCGATCATGACATGCCCGGTGGTGTACGGGTAGCGGTTCAGAGTGATGAACGACTCTGCGCCTCGTCCAACGATCAGCGTTTCCTGATCGGATCCGCCCGGAAGCCGGCAGAACAGGCAACCGTCCGGATCGTCGGGAGCGGAGACATACTCGCTCCGCCATCCTGCCCACAGCGTGTCCCATGGCATGGCATGAGAGTACTCGTATCTCGTACCTCGTATGTTGCGAGGCCCGGTTCCCACTGGTGAGGTGTGGAGGACGACGACCGTGACTCGGGCGCCATTACGCTATGGCCTATGGCTTGCCCTGCGGTCGGGGAGCGGCTGTGGCCGCGTACGAGGTACCAGGTACAAGGTACGCAGCTTCGGCCGGAGGTCGGAGCCGTCTTGCCCGGGTGACGGAACCGGTAGACGTGGTGGACTTAAACTCCGCTGCCCCTTTCGGGGCGTGTGGGTTCGACTCCCACCCCGGGCACGTGGTGGATACGTACGAACGCGCTGCCCGACGGTACGACCGGTTCATCGGTCCGCTCGTCGCCGGAGTACGGGCAATGGCACTCGAGATGTATCCGTCGCACGAAGGTATGCGCGTGCTGGATGTCGGGTGCGGAACCGGGGCGCAACTCTCCGCCTACGCGGAGGCGGGCTGTCTGGTGTCGTGTGTCGATCTGTCACCCGGGATGCTCGGCGTGGCCCGGCGCAGGCTTGGGGCGAAGGCTGATGTCAGAGAGGGGAGCGGAACGGAGATTCCGTTCCCTGACGATAGTTTCGATCTGGCCACCATCTCATTCGTCTTCCATGAAGTTCCGTTCGAGGATCGTGTGTCGATCCTCGGCGAGATGCGCCGTGTGGTTCGTCCTGGTGGAGGAATCCTCGTGATCGACTTCCTGCCGGGCCCGTACCGGGGACTCAGGGGGCTGGTCGTTCGGGGAGGCATCGTCGTGATCGAAGTTGGTGCCGGACGTGACCACTGGCGCAACCATCGAGACTTCCTCCGTCGCGGCGGCCTGGATGCGCTCGCCGCCGCGCAAGGTCTGTCGGTTCGCAGCAGGAGGGTCACCGGGAGAGGGACGCTCGGCGCGACCCTGCTGGGTGTGTGACCGCTACTCCCTGAGCCGGGGGTTCATCGTGTACGTACCGCTCATCGATGCAGTCTCGAGCACGTGACCTTCGACGGCTGCTCGGACATCGGCACCGGTGAACGCGCCGTCCACGTCGAGGCGATCGACATCGAGGGCGTAGACGGTGAGTATGTAGCGGTGAACGAGGGAGTCGTTCCAGGGAGGACATGGTCCGTCGTAGCCGAAGTAGTCGCCGGCCATGTCCGGATCGTCGGCGAACCAGCCCGTGTAGTCGTTGAGCCCATGGCGACCGAACGGGGCGTTCTGCCCCTTGCCTCTTGCGACGACGCCATCTGCGCAAGACCCTTCGTGGATGCCGCCCATGGTCGGATCGACATCTACCAGCACCCAGTGGAAGAAGTCTGTGCGGGGGAGATCGGGGGGAATCTCTCGACCTTCCTGGTTGACGTCATCGGGTTTCGTGGGCACCACCGGGTCGTGACAAACGATCGCGAGCGAACGTGTCCCCTCGGGCAGATCGAACCATCGCAGCTCCGGATTGCGGTTCGGGGCAAACGTGGCATGGGTGT
>CAZWHZ010000057.1:0-10861 GCA_964633745.1 uncultured Acidimicrobiia bacterium | reverse complement strand
GCATCGAACACCAACCCCGAGACACCACCTTCCACCTCAAACACGGCACCGGCGGCCTGTCCGACGTGGAGTTCTTCACTCAGTTGCTTCAGATGCGCCATGGGGGGTCGGACGCCTCGCTTCGGGTGCAGGGAACGCTTGCGGCCCTCGGACGACTCGCCGGCATCGGCGTGCTCACCGCCGAGCAGGCGCACGACATGATCGAGGCCTACCACTTCTGCGCGCTCGTGCGCAACCGCCTCTACCTGCAACTCGGCAGGCCCACCGACAACATCCCGACCGACCCGCTCCAGGCGGCGAGACTCGGCCGCTCGCTGGGCTATGACAAGTCCCCACGATCCTCGCTCCGTGAGGACTACCGGAGGATCACTCGCAGAGCGAGGAAGCTGGTGGAGGCGGGCTTCTATCACGATCTGTAGGACTCTCTGCCGCGAGACGTACTCGGTTTTCGGTTGTCGGCAAGAGGGCTCGTTGTGCTCGCCGTTCTCGGTTTTCGGTAGGACACTCGCCCCATGGTCCTTGAACGCATCCAGATCGCGCTCTGACTGAAGACTGAAGACTGGTAACTGGAAACTGGCGATCGCCCCGCTTCGACCGAGCACGCCCTTTTCCGATAGCATCTTTTGGTCATGCACCCCAACGATCTGAGGTCCGTCATCGGTCACGTCGTCCCTGTGGCGATCGAGACCCGGCGCCACCTCCACCGATTCCCGGAGATCGGCCACCAGGAGGTCGCAACGACGGAGTACCTCGCGTCCGTTCTGACGTCGGCCGGACTCGAGCCGAAACTGCGCACTCCGGGAACAGGCCTCTCGGTAGAAGTCGGCTCAGGATCGCCCACCGTCGCGTTTCGCGCCGACATCGACGCGCTCCCCGTTCAGGAACAAACGGATCTGCCATTCGCTTCCGAGCATCCTGGGCTCATGCATGCATGCGGGCATGACGCGCACACGGGTATTGCGGTCGGTATGGCCATTGCTCTCTCCAAGCTCGACATCGAAGGCTCTGTACGGTTCGTGTTCCAACATGCAGAAGAACAGTTTCCGGGCGGCGCACAGGACCTGGTCGACGAGGGCATCCTCGAAGGTATCGAGCGGATCGTCGGATTTCATGTCGACCCGACACTGCGGACGGGCAAGGTGGGCCTGCGAGCAGGACCGATCACTGCGTCGTCCGACCAGTTCACCATCAGCGTCGAAGGTCCAGGCGGTCATACCGCCCGCCCCCATCTCACGGTCGACACCACCTACGCGGCCGGGCTGATCGTCACCCAGCTTCCGGCTCTCTTGAACCGCCTCATAGATCATCGGACCCCGCTCGTCGTCGTCTTCGGATCGATCCAGGGGGGTGCTGCACCAAATGTCATCCCTCCCCGGGTCGAACTCCGCGGGACCGCCCGCACCCTCGGAGCGGAGCTCTGGGATCGGCTCCCGAAGCTCGTCGAACAGTTGGTTCAGGAGATCATCACTCCCACCGGTGCGACCGTATCGGTTCACTACCAGAAGGGAATCGCCCCCGTCATCAACGACGAACATACGATCGCAGAGGCGCGCCTCGCGATCGGTCGACTGTTGGGACCCACTGCCACGGCCGCGACACCACCGAGCATGGGAGCGGAGGACTTCTCAGCCTTCCTTCAAGAGGTTCCGGGTGCGCTGCTACGCCTGGGAGTGGCGGGAGGTCAGGACCGCGTCGACCTCCACTCTGCGAGATTCACGATCGACGAGCGCGCCATCGAGACAGGCATGCTGGCCGGCGCGGCGACGCTGTTGGCGATGCTCGGCTGCGACTGGGACGGTTGAGTCTTCAGTCTTCAGTCTTCAGTCAGAGCGCGATCTGGATGCGTTCAAGGACCATGGGCGAGTGTCCTACCGCAAACCGGGAACGGCGAGCGCAGCGAGCCCTCTTACCGAAAACCGAAAGCTGCTCGCAGTGGGCCGCTACGAGAGCGACCGTCCGATCACCTCGGCGAGCTTGCGCACATCGTTCATCAGCTCGGCGAACTCCTCAGGCGGCAACGCCTGCCTCCCATCTACGAGGGCGAGTTCCGGATGCGGGTGCACATCCACCATGATGCCGTCCGCCCCGGCCGCAACCGCCGCTCGAGTCAGCGGCGGGACGAGTGCTCGCCTCCCGGAAGCGTGTGACGGGTCGACGAATACCGGTAGGTGACTGAGCGACTGCGCGATCGGAACGGCGGAGATGTCGAGCGTGTTGCGCGCCGCCGTCTCGAAAGTTCTGATACCCCGCTCCACGAGGATGATCTGGTGATTCCCTTCGTTGTAGATGTACTCGGCGGCGTTGAGCCACTCGTCGATTGTCGACGTGAACCCCCGCTTGAGCTGCACGGGTCTCTGCTGGCGGCCGACCTCCTGAAGCAGCGGGAAGTTCGCCATGTTGCGCGAACCGATTCGAACGATGTCTGCGTACGACGACACGAGTTCCACGTCTCGGGGATCGATCACCTCGGCAACGAACGGCATGCCGAGGACATCTCTGGCTTCGGCAAGGAGCTCCAAGCCCTCCCGGCCGAGACCTTGGAACGAATAGGGGGACGTGCGTGGTTTGTATGCGTCTCCTCTGAGGATGTGTGCGCCTGCGGCCTTGACGGCCTTACCCGCCTCGAGCAGTTGATCCCTGTCCTCGACGGCACACGGACCAGCGATCACCGTCAGTGTGCCTCCACCGATCCGAAGATCTCCCACGCTGATGATCGTGTCCTCTTGCTGGGCTTCTCTGGACACAAAGCGGAGCGGTCCGGTGACCGATATCATCCTCTCCACACCGGGCAGGGTGTCCCATGTCACATGTCGCGCCACGTCGAGATCACCCACAACGCCGATCACCGTGCGCGTCGCACCTTCAGAGACCCTGGCGGTCGCACCGAGTTCCTCGAGGCGCCCTGTGACCAGAGTGATCTCTTCTGGCGCCGCGTCGCTTCGCATGACGATGATCATTCGCTCACCCGGGGATCCAACAGTTCCACTCTCCGCACATGTTCCTGCACTGCCCTGAGACCCATCTCGACCTCGTCGGCGGTATCCGGATCCCAAATGGTAATGAGCATCGCGCCCAGATCGTCCATCCCGATCAGCACCACCGAACAACGAGGATCTTCGGAGATCTCGTCGGCAAGTATGGTCAGCTCATCCGGCTGCCCTTCAATGATGATGCCCTCCATGAACGAGATGGTACCTGGGCAGCGGGGCCTTTCTAGACTCGACCTGTGGAACAGATCCTCATCACGGGCGCTCAAGAAGCCCCAGAGATCGCCGCACGACTCGGCTTCGCTCTGCTCGACAACGCGACCGGCTTGGCTCTCGCAGCGGAGGTGATCGAGGCGCAGCCTCGAGTCGTGATCCACCTCGGAATCGAGTCGGAGGCGCTGCTCGGCGCACTGTCCCGCGTTCCTGTGGAGTATCTGGTTGTTCGATCCGATCTCGCTGCACACGGCACAGGGGCGAGAATGCCGTCCATCCTCTCCACGGACACGGCGACGCCACGTGCATCGAATTCGGTGGAGCGTTCGCTGAGACGACTCGAAGCAGACGTTCGTGCCTTTGCTGCGGAGCGACCCGAGGTCACCGTCGCCATCCTCCGTCTGGCCCCGATTCTGGGCGACGGTGGCCCAATGAGTCGCTACCTCGGCCAGCCATCGGTCCCCTCGATACTCGGTTTCGACCCGAGATTGCAGATCCTCCACATCGACGATGCCGCTCGTGCGTTCAGGGAGGCGGTCGAAGATCGATCTCGCGGCACGTTCGATGTCGCAGCACCGGGCCAGCTCTACCTCAGCCGCATCGTCCGACTGGGAGGGCGGAGACTGCGACCTCTTCCTGAGCCGATCTTCCGCCGTCTCGCCGCCGAGTTCGGGCTCCCTGATCACCTCGTCGATCTTCTCAAGTATGGACGAGTGGTCGAATCCACCTTCAGCGCAACAGGCTGTCGCGACAGCCTCACCGACTTCTACGGAACATGGAAGAACTCCTTCAACGCCTGACCGCGCAGCAGTTGCGCGTACTCGCCGCCACACTCGATGTCGCGGGGAGATCACGCATGCAGAAGGCGGGTCTGGTCGATGCCATTGCCGATGTCCTTCGGGAAGGAGAACGAACCCACCCGCCGGAGCCACCACCTACGTGTCGACAGGCGATCAGGCCCGGGGTGTCGTGCGGGCTCCCCGCCGTCGAGTCCACCAATGCGTGCGCTCTCCACGGTGGGACAGACGCATCGGACGTCATGGTGCCGACGCTCGGGCGACTGGGATTCGACACGTGGCCCGCGCTGCTGCGTCACCTCCTGGCGGGCTCCTACGACATTGATGCCCTCGGCCTGGACCCAGTCATCGCCGAGATGGTGTGGCACCTCATCAACTACCTGTACCGGGACTACTTCCGAGTCGAGGTCTCAGGCATCGAGCACGTCCCGGTCGAAGGTCCGGCCGTCCTGGCGGCCAACCACGGCGGGGCGGCGCTCCCCTACGACGGCCTGATGCTCCCACTTTGCGTCGCGAACGAAGCATCCGTTCCACGGCGGGTTCGCGTCGTTGGCACGGAGATCCTCAATATGCTCCCGACGATCTCTCATCTCTACCGGAAGGCGGGAGCCGCCTACGCGACTCCAGAGGATGCGCGTTGGGTGCTCGGCCACGGTCACCTCCTCGGCGTCTTCCCTGAGGGGGTTCGAGGCTTTCAGAAACCCGTCTCCGAGGCATACCGGCTGCGGCGCTTCGGCAGAGGATTCGTCAGGGTCGCCATGCAAACCGGCGCACCAATCGTGCCTGTCGCGATCGTTGGGTCCGAAGAAGTGCACCCTGCCCTGTTCACCTCGAAGGGACTCGCTCGCCTGGTCCGCATGATATTCCCCGAGCAGCGCGTCGACGAGATCGGCGTATGGCTCAACCCGATCCCGCGACCCGTCAAGTGGTACGTGCACTTTCTTCCCCCGGTCGACCCTGGACCTCCGGACCGCCTGGCCGTTCTCGAGGTCACGGAGCGGGTCAGATCGACGATTCAAGATGAGCTCGATCGAATGCTCGAGGCTCGGGGCAATCTGGGGCAACACGAGGTCTGAGAGCAACTGTCCTACCGACAACTGAGAACCTAGGACCGTTCGCGAAGTGAACCCTACTGCTTGCAATTGTTAGCACTTGGGCGTACACTGTTAGCCGTGAGCAAAGACGATCGACGCAGCTTGGACGTGGGTTCGTTCATCCGCCAACAGCGGGAACGAGCCAACATCTCTCTTCGGAAGCTGGCCGATCGGGCCGGCATCTCGAACCCGTATCTTTCACAGATCGAACGTGGGTTGCGGAAGCCGTCAGCGGAGATTCTCAAGTCGATCGCGCGAGGTCTGTCGATTCAGGCCGAGTCGCTCTACCAGCGGGCAGGTCTTCTGGACGAAGGCTTCAACCCGCCTTCGGTGATCGAAGCGATCGAATCCGACGCTCACCTCGACCAACGACAGAAACGTGTACTCCTGGACATTTACCGAACCTATGTCCAGGAAGAGGAGGAATAGTGACCATGGAATCCAAGAAGATGCTCTACGCCGCCGTCGGCGCCCCGGTCGTCACCGCTCGCAAGATCGGTGAGCGGATCACGGGCGCAGGCGACAAGGTCAACGACCTGCGGGACCGTGTCAGCGACGAACTCACCAAGGAACTCAACGCGTGGGCCAAGGAAGGCGAGAAGCTGATCCTGAAGATCCGCGAGCGAGAAGGTGTGGAGGAGTTCGTAGAAGACCTCACCGATCGTGTCGACCTGGACCAGATCCAGGAGCACGTTGGGAAGCTCCGGGAACACCTGGACGAGATGCTTCAGTCGTGGCGTTCGTCCTTCAAGCCCGCGACCCCCCAGAAGATCGAGGTGGTCGACGGGCCCATCGCCAAGGTCGCGCCCAAGAAGCCGGTCGTGGCGAAGAAGCCTGCGGCGAAGAAGCCTGCCGCCAGGAAGCCCGCCACCACGGCCAAGAAGCCGGCAGCGAGCAAACCCGCAGCCAAGAAGCCTGCCGCCAAGTCGACAACGTCGGCTGCCTAACGTGACAAGAGGGGGATCCCATGTGGGTCCCCCTCAGTTCACCGGTTCGATCTCGCCTGCCCGGGCGATCCACCTCGCGACCATGCTCTCAGTGGGAAGCCGGCGCACCACCTTGCCGTCACCGTTGATCTCGGTCATCTTGCGGATCAGCGACGCAGCGTTACGGCGGCGTAGGTCTTTGACCGTGGACACTCCGCAACTCTCGAGCAGATCGGCGTACTCCCCGCCGATCCCTTTGATTCGCAGAATATCCGCCCGGTTCACCCACTGAACGATCCTCGCTTCGGTCCTCCCGATCTCGTCAGCGAGTTCTCTTCGCCCCTTCCGGGTAGCGCACCGCCTGAGCAGTGCTTCGGTGGTTCGTATCCTCGCCTTCCGCAGACTTCGGGCTGACGCAATACTGATCCCGCCGAGCTCGTCGATCGACGCCACTGTCTATCCCTCCTGAGCCGCACCAAACTCTACTTGTCGAGCGCTCCTCGATGCTGGCGTAGCTCCGCCAGGTCCTCTTCGGTGTCGATGTCGCGAGGCATCGACGAGGGGAACCACACTTCCTCCACCCACTCAGGGTGGGCCCGGAGAAGCGTGCGTGCTCCCTGGTCTCCCTCCAAGCTCATGACCCTGGCCCACAGCGACCGATCAACCAGGGCTGGATTGCCTAGCTGGTAGCGGTACTTCGGGACCACCGCCGCCGCTCCAGTTGCTTCATACCGATCGAGAATGCTCTTGACAACGTCCACGTCGAGGTTTGGCTGATCCCCCAGGACGATCAGAACCGCGTCGGCTTCAGCCCTCCGGGCAATGGTGTCGAGACCAACTCTCAAGGACGATGCGATCCCTTCTTCCCACTCCGGGTTCTCGATGATTCCCGCATCGCCGAAGTCGACCTCGTCGAGAATCCGATCCGCATAGGCGCCGAGCACCACCCACGTCGCATCGACCTCCGTGCCGGCCACGAGCTCGATCACATGCTGGAGTAGCGTCGACGGACCCCATGGGTGGAGCTGCTTGGGACTACCGAACCGACTCGAAGGTCCAGCGGCGAGGATCAGTGCGTCGACGTGCATTGCTGCCTGACTATACGTTCACGGTCGAGCGAACGCAGCCACAGACTCCACGTGGAACGTCTGCGGGAACATGTCGACAGGGGTGACCCACCGACACTCGTACCCTGCCTCCTCGAAGTGCCGGACGTCACGAGCCAGCGATGCAGGATCGCACGAAACATACGCGACCGCTCGGGGCCGCGGGGAGGTGACCACCTCAACCCCTCGTGGTCCCAGTCCGGCACGGGGAGGATCCACCACGGCGACATCCCACCTCGCGTCGACTCCTTCTTCGAAGCGCGCCTGGACGATCTGCGAGGTCGTTCCCTTTAGATTCTTCACGAGATCCGCGACGGTACGCTTCTCCGATTCGACCGCAACAACTCGTCCGGCGTCACGACCGATCGTCGCCGAGAACAACCCGGCCCCCGCGTAACCGTCCAGCAGAGTTTCATCGGCACGCGGCTCGAGCGCCTCGGTCACCAGCCCGACCAACGCCTCGGCACCATCCGTGTTCACCTGAAAGAAGCTTCGTCCGGAGACCCGAAGCCGAACCCCTGCCACTTCCTCGTGAAGATAGGGTCGCCCGATCACCGGCCGTGATCGCCGCATCACGGCGGCACCCCACGAACTCGCCTGGGGAGGAACCTGTCCTTGAATGAGCACCAACGTGTCGCCCGTGCGAGTGCCTGCCCGCAGCGTGAACTCGGACACTCCTTGCATGTCTCCTAGCCGCGAGTAGAGATCGGCGAGCTGTGGCACGAGGAGGAGGCACTCGGGAACAGAGACGTGATCGCGTGATCTCCGCCGGTACATCGCGGGCGAGCCCCCCTCAACGCTGAACGTCATGCGATTCCGGTATCCGAACGGAGATCCTGGTGACACCGTTTGTCGTACCGGGGGATCCGCCATGCCGCCGAGATGTTGAAGTTGACCAGAGACGACCTGCTGCTTCGCCAGTGCCTGCGCTGCGTAGTCAACGTGCTGCCACTGGCAGCCCCCACATGACCCAAACACACCGCATGGCGGACTGACACGGTCGGGCGAGGCCTCCACCACCTCCAGGAGTTCGGCCCGAGACCACGACGGCTTGTCCAACACGACCCGGACGCGTGCGCGTTCACCCGGGAGGACATCGGGTACGAACACCGTCTTTCCATCGACCCGCCCGACGGCCTCCCCGCCGTGCGCCCACCGAAGGGGTGTCACCTCAAACACGTTGCCCATGCCAAACCCCGGGCTATGGCCTACAGGACCAGTGTCCCCACGCACCACCCGAGTGGCCGGTTCTGATCGAGTAGTCGGCGAGCCACGCCGCAGCAGCAATGTTGGCCTCGGGGTCGAACCTGCTGAATCCGCCGAAACCGGCTCTCGAACTCGCGATCGCCCATGTCCCCTTGAGGAACTGGAACAGTCCGGAGGCCCCGGAATAGGGATTCACCGCGTCGGGATTTCCCCCGCTCTCACACTGCATCACAGCGAGCGCCTGCTCCACGAGATCGGAAGGGAAGTACTTGGCCACCAACGGACGCCACCGCTGTACGCCCGACCCGACACGGATCTTGCGCTGTGCGTCTTCGTACGCCTTCTGCGCAGTCGAGACCGAATTGAGCGCGTCCTTGTAGCGCCGATCCGCCGCGTCGACCTTGAGATAGGCGGCCCGCAGCTCGACATCGGCCTGCATGAACCGATCCTGGAGGTCACTCACCTGTGCTGCCAGATCGTCTTGGAGCGTCTGCAGACGCGACTGTTCGTTCTCCTGGTCGGCGCGGAATCCGTCGAGCACTCGCCGCTGAATGGTCAACTCGTTCATCTGGGCGATGTCATCTCCCCGTTGCGTCTCGATGACGTCCTGAAGGATGAAGAGCTGCGTGGACTGCGAGTTGAGCGCGAGTACACCGAGATCGGTCGACCATCCGTTCATGTAGGCCTCGACCGCTCGTTCCTCGGCCGTGTTTCGCAGGCTCTCGACCGTCAACTCCGTGTCCTCGATCAGCCCGCGAAGTCGGACGACGTTGGCCGCCGCGGCATCCAGCTCCGCCGTTGTCTTCTGCACCTGGTCCTGCCTGGCCAGAAGATCAGCCTCGATCGCATCCTTCGCTGCCGCCGCGGAGTTGGCAGCACTCTGCGCGTCGCCCAGGGCGCCTTTCGCGCCATTGGCCTCCTGCTGGGCCTTGTCCACGTCGCTCTTGGTTTGGGCGTACGCGACTCCACCCGCCGGCAGGGAAGAAATCAACAGCGCGGCCGCAACAGCAACGCCGCCCAGGCTTCGGGATAGCGACATCGAGCCAAGGGTACCGCTCTCCGGAAGAACGCGAAAGAAGAGCGCCATCCCCGATTGAATGTTGTCGTTGGTTTACATAGGATTACAGTGCTTCAAAGGAGTGTATGGATCCACTTCGACATCCCGACCTGATCGAGATCACCCACCGCCTCCGCACACAGTACGAACGCATCGTGCAGGCGGAGCAAGACGCTGCCGTTGTGATGCGAGAACGGCGACGAACCCTCCGCGATCTGTTGATCGAGGCGGAGGATCGAGGAGAGCGAGTTCGCTTGAAGACGAGTGCGGGTACGACCATCGAAGGTACCCCGAACGGCGTTGGGCTCGATCACGTCACGATCGGGACCTCGACCGTTGCGATCTTCCATATCGAAATCGCGGAGTTCGCGTGAGGAGGACAGCGGTCGCGACCGTGCTCACCGCCCACCCATGGGAGGAGGACTTCGTGTCGTTCGTGCGCGACTGCGCGGGTCTGCGCGTCGTCGCACGAGCATATGAACCGGAAGAGGTGACCCGCCGGAAACCCGACGTCATCCTGGTGGGCTCGGAGACCTCATGGATCAGCCCGATCCATCTCAGAGCATGGCGCAGAAGAGGGTTCCGGGTGCTTGGCCTTCACCCACCCGGCGACGAACCGGGACGCCTTCTCCTCGAACGAGGGGGCACCGACACGATCCTGCCGGAGACTACGTCCGCAGTTGGGCTGTTCCGAGCAGTCCAGGCACTGTCGGTCGGTGAGTCCTCAGCAGGACTCGAGGGAACGCTCGTCGCTGTCACCGGCGCACGAGGTTCTCCCGGACGAACCGAGATCGCGCTCGCGCTTGCGCTCGGGGCTGCCGAGTACCAACGTACCCTCCTCGCCGACCTGGACCCGCCATCCATCGGCGTTCGCCTCGGACTCGGCCCGCGTCCAACACTCCTGGAAGCACTGGAAGAAGCACGGAGCGACGGAACGCCACCGCCCGTTCGTCACGTGGGAGCACTGTCGATACTCACGGGGGTCGAGGGGGGTCCGCTCGCAACTCCGCTCAGGTGGGAACTGATCCGAGCAGCGCTCGACTCCTTCGATCTCGTCATCGCGGATCTCGGCCCTTGGCCTCAGAACGATGCGGTCCTCCGCAACGCGCGCAGCACCATCCTTGTCTGTGACGCTGGACCCACCGGTATGGTCCGAGCTGCCACGATGGTCCATGACTGGATCGGCGTTCCCCCTCGGCTGATTGTCAACCGCGTCGTTGACGACGAGAGCGCGCGCCAAGTGGCCCGTCGCGCCCTCGGACTCGAGCCCGCGATCCTCGTACCTTTCCTCGAGTCGGTCCGGTCGGCATCACTGAAGAGCCAGCCGCCACCGGACATCCTCGTCGGTCGAGTCGGCGGATTGGGACTTTCGGCCCTATCGGGGCAACCCAACGCCGGATGATATAGCGATATAGTGGTGCCTTCTGTGGAGGGAACCTTGTATGGGTGACGACGTCAGCCGACGTAGGTTTCTC
>CAZWHZ010000056.1:0-10948 GCA_964633745.1 uncultured Acidimicrobiia bacterium | reverse complement strand
CCCTCTCCCTCGAGGCCGCCGTCGACGTGGTCGCCACGGTCGGTGTCCTCGGCGGATTGTGGGGTGGTGCAGTGAGCACCCGTTCTGCGATCAACGGACCGGAGTGGGCAATGGGTCACCTTCGTCGCACCTTGCCGGTCGCTGTCGCGCTATCGGCTGCCGCCGTAGTGATCGCCGTGGTCGTGCAGCCCGCCTGGGTCGGGATCGGCGTCCTGTATACGACGGGCATGATCGCATTCATGTCACGTGGTGTGTCCAGGTCACTCCAGCGTGTCTCTGAGACCGGCGGGTTCACTCCGGTCACTCCCGACGGGAGGAGAAAGATCCTGCTGCGCTCGTCCCGGATGTTGTTGACAGTGGGGGTGTTCCTCGTTGTCCTCGCACTCCTCGACCAGCAGTGGCGGGGTGCTCCCGCCCGCTACGACTGGGTGCTGGCCGCCCTGATGCTGATCCCGGGTCTGCTGCTGTGGCAGCGAGCCCACGCCGAGTAGCAGCTCTCCTTCGAACGGCGAACCCAGGGCAGGGCGCATCGGAAAGCGATCTCCTGAGCCCTGGGTTCGGGTGTCTACGCTTCCGCCAGTTCCTTGGCCAGCTCGACGATCGTTCTGACGCCGAAGCCGGACCCGTCCTTCGACTGGTAGTGCTCGGCGTCCGGCCACCGTGCCGGGCCGGCGATGTCGAGATGGACCCACGGCACCTCACCGACGAACTCCTGGAGGAATAGCGCTGCAGTGATCGCTCCTCCCCAGCGTTCTCCAACATTCTTCATGTCGGCGACCTGGGAGTCGATCTGTGTTCGGTAGTCGGCCGGCAGTGGCATCTGCCAGAACCGCTCCCCGGCCCGGCCGGCGGCAGCCTTCACCTTGCACGCTGCATCGTCGTCGTTGCTCCACAGGCCCCCGATCTTGGGCCCAAGAGCGATCTTGCATGCCCCGGTGAGGGTCGCCATGTCCACGATCAGGTCGGGTTCGGCTTCTGCTGCCAGCGACAGCCCATCGGCGAGCACCAGCCGCCCCTCTGCATCCGTGTTGAGCACTTCAACAGTCTTGCCGTTGCGCGGCCGAATCACGTCGCCTGGGCGGAGCGCCCGTCCGCCAGGCATGTTCTCCGTGAGAGGAGTTATGCCGAGCACCTTCACCGGGATGCCGAGCGAGGCGATTGCCTGGATCGCACCGAACACGGCAGCGGCGCCCGACATGTCGGTCTTCATCGTCTCCATGTTGGCGGGGGTCTTCAGAGACAGACCGCCAGAGTCGAACACGATTCCCTTGCCGACCAGGGCGAGGAACGCCCTGGGCTCCTCGGGTTCATACGAGATACGGACCAGTCGTGCCGGATTGTGGGCACCCATGGCGACACCCATCAGGCCGCCGAGCCGTTCTCGTTCGATGTCGTCTGGTCCGAGGACGTCGACGTCGACTCCGGGGAACCGACCCAACTCCACCGCCTTGGCAGCGAGCACCTCGGGTGCCTTGCCGATTGAGGGCTCGTTGACCAAGTCCCTGGCCATGCTGACCGCCGCCGCAGTGATAGCGGCGTCAGTGGCTGCCGTGGCGGCTTCTTCGGCACCGGGGGAGAGAAACCGGAGCCGTTCGGTCTTTGAGGGCTCGCCCGTCGACTTGTAGGCGTCGAAACGGTACTGGCCGAGAAGGAATCCCTCCACGAGGGCGGCCGCGGCTCCGTCGAGATCGATCTGGTGCAGGGTGGTTGCCACATCCACGGCCCTCGTTGCACGACGACCCAGCCAGCCTGCCGCCTGACGAAGCACCTCGTCGTCGACTTCTGTGCCGACGCCCACGAGCAGGATGCTGCGGAACTCGAGTTGGTCCACGACCGGTACGGCGACGACCTCACCGAGTTTCCCCGAGAATCCTTGCCCGTCGAGGTACTCGTCCAGCCACGGGCCGAGCCGGTCCGCAACCCACTGGCCACCCGGACCCCATGTGCGATCCTCGAACACGGGGACGGCGAGTACCTCGCCCGATTCGGCTTCGATCGCTCCCGCCGGGGTGAAGTCCACGTTCATGCTCCTTTTCTGCTCGGTTCCCAACCGGGTTCCGTCGCCCGTGCCAGTACGTAGAGAAAGTCGGCGAGCCGGTTGAGGTAGCGAAGCACCTCGGTGAGCCTGCCTTCTCTCGAGTAGGTGACGCATCGTCGTTCGGCGCGCCGAACGACTGTTCGGGCGACATCGATGCTCGCCGGCAAAGGCGCCTGTCCGGGAACGACGAACTCGGTGGGAAGCCCGGAGGTAGCGACGAGTTCGTCGATCCATCGCTCTAGTCGCTCAGTCATCTCAGGTGTGGTAGCGCTCACGCCGGGTTCGAGCTTGTGACGGTTCTCCGGGGCCGTGGCAAGTTCGGCCGCAACCACGAAGAGATCTCGCTGCACGGCAAGGATGCGTTCTGCGACAGCCCCTTCTGCGTGGGTCCGCGCAACTCCGAGTGCAGCGACGGCCTCGTCGACAGCGCCGTACGCCTCAGGGGCAAGATCATCCTTGGAGACCCGCCCACCGTAGAAGAGGCCTGTGGTTCCCTCATCGCCTTTCTTGGTGTAGATCTTCACCCCGGCGAGTGTACAGGGCTGCCGCCTCCCGGCGGCCGCCGGTTCTCGGTTGCCGGCCCGTAGGGGCTCGCGGAAGGGAGGCGCCGCCTCTCACCCACAACCCAAAACTGAGAACCGACTACCTCTGATTCAGCCACTCCTCGACCCTGGCTGCCACGGCCTCGGGTGTGAACCCCCAGTGCTCCGCTATGACGCCGGCCGGTGCCGAAGCTCCGAAATGGTCGATACCGATCGAGAGCCCGTTGGCTCCGGTGATTCGTTCCCACCCAAACGTGGAACCGGCCTCGATCGACACGATTGGCAACTCGACACCGAGCACCGACGTGCGGTACCCCTGGTCCTGCTCGAAGAACACCTCCCACGACGGGAGCGACACGACTCGTGCCGAGATGCCACCGGAGGCGAGAAGTTCGGCGGCGCCAATGGCTAGCGAGACCTCCGAGCCTGTGGCAACGAGCACCACGTCGTTGCCATCCCTGAGTACGTACCCGCCCTTGGCAACACCACCGGTTGGCCGTTCGAGGACGGGCAACGACTGGCGCGTGAGGACGAGGGCGGTGGGTCCATCCGTGCGGTTGATAGCGAGTTCCATTGCCTCCACCGTCTCGCCGGCGTCGGCCGGACGAACGACCCACAGATTCGGCATTGCTCGCAGCGACGCGAGTTGCTCGATCGGCTGGTGCGTCGGACCATCCTGGCCCAGGAACACCGAGTCGTGCGTCCAGATGAAGATGCTCGGGGCTTCCATGAGGGCGGCCAGGCGCACGGACGGTCGCATGTAGTCCGAGAACACGAAGAAGGTCGCGCCGTAGGGGCGAAGTCCGCCATGAACGGCCAACCCATTCGTGATGGCGCCCATCGCATGTTCACGAATCCCGAAGTGGATGTTGCGTCCGGTTCGATCCTCCTTGGAGAACCAGCCGGAGAAGCCGATGACGGTCTTGGTAGAAGCGACGAGATCGGCTGCACCTCCGAGAAAACCGGGTGCCTTCTCCGCTACCTGATCGAAGACCTTTCCGATGGCTGCCCGTGTCGCGAGTTTGCCCTCGAACCGCGGTGTCTCGAGGGCGATGGGTTCGGGCTCGAAGTGGGAGCGCCACCGAGCAGCGGTTTCCTCGTCGATCTGGGCGAATCGTTTCGACCAGGCGGCGTGCTTGGCACGTCCTCGATCCATCGCTTTGGAGAAGAACTCGTACACACCGTCCGGAACGTAGAACGGTCGGTCGGGAGGAAAGCCCATCAGTTGTTTCGTGGCCCGCAGCTCCTCCTCGCCGAGCGGGGAACCATGGACACCGGGGGTGTCGTGTTTGGTGGGGGCACCAAAGCCAATGTGTGTGCGCGCGATGACGAGCGAAGGCTGGTCGGTTACGGCCATGGCCTCTCTCGTCGCCTCCTCGATAGCGGAGCGGTCCTCACCGTCGATATGGACCGTGTGCCATCCGACGGCAGCGAATCGCATCGCCACGTCCTCGGTGAAGGTGATCTCCGTGCGGCCGTCGATCGTGATGTGGTTGTCGTCGTAGAAGTAGATGAGTTTCCCCAGGCCGAGATACCCGGCGAGCGACGCCGACTCCGACGAGATTCCTTCCATCAGGTCGCCGTCGGATACGAATGCCCAGGTGCGGTGATCGACGAGTTGTTCCCCGAGCACGGCCCTCAAGTGCTCTTCGGCGATCGCCATGCCGATAGCCGTTCCGAACCCCTGTCCCAACGGACCGGTGGTCGTCTCGACTCCCCTTGCCTGATCGATTTCTGGATGCCCGGGCGTGTGCGATCCCCACTGACGGAACTGCTTCAAGTCGTCCATCGAGACGGGGAACCCGCTGAGGTGGAGCAGTGAGTAGAGCAGCATCGAAGCATGTCCGTTGGACAGCACGAACCTGTCGCGGTCCGGCCAGGTCGGGTGATCGGGATCGACTTCGAGGAACTTCGTCCACAGCACCTCGGCGAGGTTCGCCATGCCCATGGGCGCGCCGGGATGACCAGAGTTCGCCTTCTCGACGCCGTCGATCGCGAGACCCTTGATGGTGTCGACGGCGAGCTGTTCGATGGTCATTCCTACTCCTCGTCCTGATCGAGCCGAAGAGTACACCCAGCAGGTTGTACCTCGTTCAGGGATCGTCCTCTCGTGTCGCGGGATCCCCACCCCTACAATCTGACAGCCGCAAACGAAAGCTGCTCATGTCAGATCATCTCATCGAGCCCCACGGGGGCGTTCTCGTCGACCTCATCGACTATGCGCGAGTCGACGAGTTGAGGGAGGCATCGCGCGACTGGCCGTCGTGGGACCTCACCGACCGCCAGGGAAACGACCTCGAACTCCTCCTCAATGGAGGGTTCTCCCCACTGAGGGGGTTCATGGGTCGAGCCGACTACGACGGTGTGATCGACGGGATGCGGCTCGCAGACGGGATGCTCTGGCCGATGCCGATCACGCTCGACGTGACCGAGGCATTCGCTGAGGGGCTCGATACCGGCAGCACGATTGCTCTCCGGGATCCAGAGGGAGTCATGCTCGCCGCACTGACCGTCTCGGACGTGTGGACTCCAGATCTCGAGCGTGAGGCGCAGGAGGTGTTCGGAACCACCAATGCTGAGCATCCAGCCGTCGACTACCTGTTTCACCAAGCAAACCCCGTGTATGTCGGGGGCACCCTCCAGGGTCTGCAGCTTCCGGTTCACTACGACTTCCGTCTACTTCGCCGGACTCCAGCCGAACTGCGCTCCCGGTTTGTGGAGATGGGATGGCGCAAGGTGGTTGCGTTTCAGACCCGTAATCCGATGCACCGGGCCCACGTCGAGCTGACCAAGCGGGCGGCGACCGAGATCGGCGGGAACCTGCTGATCCACCCTGTGGTGGGTTTGACCAAGCCGGGAGATGTCGACCACTACACGCGGGTGCGTGCCTACCAGGCGGTGCTGGAACGGTATCCCCGCCAGACGGCCGCTCTCTCCCTACTACCCCTTGCGATGCGTATGGGTGGCCCGCGCGAGGCCGTGTGGCACGCGATCATCCGAAAGAACCACGGTGTTACCCACTTCATCGTCGGCAGGGATCATGCCGGTCCCGGGTCGGATTCGTCGGGGACACCGTTCTATGGTCCGTACGACGCGCAGGAGTTGCTCAGCCGCCACGAAGATGAACTCGGCGTGTCGATGGTGCCGTTCAAGCTGATGGTCTACCTCGAGGATCGCGATACATACGCGCCGATCGACGAGGTACCCGACGGGGCACGAACGCTCTCCATCTCCGGCACGGAGCTTCGGGAGCGACTCGCAGAAGGGCGGGAGATTCCCGAGTGGTTCACCTACCCGGAGGTGGTCGAGGAGCTACGTCGTACCCATCCGCCCCGTTCGAAGCAGGGGTTCACGGTGTTCTTCACGGGCCTCTCGGGCTCGGGCAAGTCGACCATCGCCAACGCGTTGCTGGTGAAGCTGTCCGAGATCGGCGGGCGCCCGATCACGATCCTCGACGGTGACTTGGTTCGCAAGAACCTTTCATCGGAACTGGGGTTTTCGAAGGAACACCGAGACATCAACATCCGAAGGATCGGGTTCGTCGCATCTGAGATCACCAAGCACCGCGGCATCGCTGTTTGTGCGCCGATCGCGCCCTACGAGCGCATCCGGCAGGAGAACCGTGAGTCGATCTCCGCCTACGGTGGCTACATCCTGGTCTACGTCAACACCCCGCTCGAAGTGTGTGAACAGCGAGACCGCAAGGGTCTGTATGCAAAGGCACGGGCAGGAATCATCAAGGAGTTCACCGGGATCTCCGATCCCTACGAAGTACCCACAGATGCCGACGTCGTGATCGATACGACAGAGACCAGCCCCGAAGAGGCCGCCAACCAGGTCATCATCGCTCTCGAACGGCTCGGCTACCTGGACGGGAACGAGTAGGCCCTATATGAGAGGTGGTGGTGAGCCGTGACATGGCAGGCATGGCTCACGCTGTCGGTCGTTGTTGCGATCGTCGTGGTGCTCGTTCGGGATCTCCTCTCGCCCGCAGCGGCAATGGGATCCGGTGCAGTGGTGCTCCTGGCCGCCGGTGTCGTCACGCCGAGCCAGGCGCTCTCGGGCTTCGCCAACCCCGCTCCTGCAACGATCGCTGCCCTGTATATCGTGGCTGCAGCGATCGGAAAGACGGGCGCTCTCGCCCCGCTGGTTCGCGGTGTGCTCGGTGAAGATCGGGGAACGAGGAGTGTGTTGCTCCGACTGACAACACCGACGGTCGCGGCATCATCGTTCATGAACAACACGCCGATCGTTGCAATGCTCACGCCTCAGGTCGAGCGGTGGGCCAAGGCGAGGGGCCGGTCACCGTCGAAGCTCCTGATGCCTCTGTCGTTCGCCGCAATTCTCGGTGGTGTGGTGACGCTGATGGGTACCGCGACGAACATCGTGGTGTCCGGTCTACTCGAGGCGGATGGCCTCGCACCCCTCGGGTTCTTCGAGATCACGAAGATAGGCCTCCCCATCGCAGTCATCGGGATTGCCTCGATCGTCCTGCTCGCACCACTGGTGCTTCCAGATCGACGCTCACCATCCGTCGCCGACGATGAGGAGTTTCGCCAGTTCAACATGACAATGCGGGTCCTGCCCGAGATCGATGGACAGACCGTGAGTGGCGCGGGCCTTCGCCATCTCTCCGGCGTGTTCCTGGCCCAGATCGAACGCTCGGGCGAGCTGATCACGCCGGTTGGTCACGACACGATCCTGCGAAGCGGGGACGTGCTGAGGTTCGTGGGGAGAGTCGATCAGGTCATGGACCTTCAATCTCTGACTGGACTGGTCTCGACAGAGGACTCCCAGGTAGCCAGACTCGACGCCAAGCACGTCACTCACTACGAGGCCGTGGTCGGCACCTCCTCGCCGCTCGTGGGGGTGACCCTTCGAGACATCGGATTCCGTGGCCGCTATCAGGCGGTAGTCACCGCCATCCATAGGGCAGGTCAGCGAATCGACGCGAAGCTCGGTGATGTGGTGCTGCAGATCGGGGACACGCTTGTGGTGACAGGTGACCGCGGTTGGAGCGGACGCTGGAGGGAGAGGTCGGACTTCGCGCTGATTGCGACGCTCGATGCCGGCCCACTGGTCGCAGGCCGAAGAGCCCTGTTCACGGGGATCATCGTGACGGCGATGGTGATCCTCGCAGCGACCGGCGTCGTGCCCCTCGTCACTGCCGCGCTCCTCGGCGCAGCTGCATTCGTCGCGACGCGCACGGTTACCCCTTCGGATGCGAGGGCCGCCGTCGACTTCGACGTCATCATCACGATCGCAGCGGCATTTGGTGTCGCCGCAGGTCTTCAATCGTCGGGGTTGGCTGATATCGCTGCGAGAGGTCTGATTGACTCTCTCGGGAGCCTCGGGGGTGTCGGGGCTCTCGCCGGTGTGGTTATCGCGACCGTCCTGCTGAAGGAGCTCATCACCAACAACGCCGCGGCGCTGATGATCCTGCCACTGGCGCTTGCCACGGCCGTCGAGCTCGGTCTCAACCCGCGCACGTTCGCGCTCGGTGTCGCAGTCGCTGCGGCGACTCCGTTTCTCACGCCGATCGGCTACCAGACAAACCTGATGGTGTACGGGCCTGGCGGGTACCGATTCACCGACTACCTACGCCTCGGGATTCCTTTGACATTGATCGTCATCATTGTGTTGATGGTCGGTCTCCCTATCCTGTGGCCGCTATGAACCAGGAACTGGCCAGAATCCGAGAGGCGCTCATCCTTGGCGGCGAAGCGCTCACACGGTTCACGCCGGGGGCTATCGACGCCGTCGTGAAGGAGGGTGGTGATCCGGTGACGGAAGCCGACCTCGCGGTGAACTCCGTTCTCAGTGAGGTGCTCCCTGTGGCCGGGGATGGCTGGCTGTCGGAGGAGACGGCCGATGGATCGGACCGCCTGTCCCGATCGCGGGTGTGGATCGTCGATCCGGTGGACGGGACGCGCGAGTTCATCGCGGGCATCCCCGAGTGGTGTATCTCGATAGGTCTTGTACATGATGGCCGCCCGATTGCAGGCGGCATCTACGCCCCCGCTACCGACCGGCTGATACTCGGAGCCGTAGGGCAGGGCGTGACCCTCAACGGTGAACCCGCGGGTACCACGGCCACGGACGACATACGGGGAGCGCTCGTGCTCGCTTCGAGGAGTGAGACTCGTCGAGGGGAGTGGGAGCGTTTTTTTTCGACGCCGATCTCGGTGCGCAATGTGGGGTCGGTCGCCTACAAGCTCGGTCTCGTGGCGGCTGGACTCGCCGACGCAACCTGGACCCTGGTTCCGAAGAACGAGTGGGACGTCGCAGCGGGAGCAGCGCTGGTGCTTGCAGCAGGAGGCTCTGTGTTCGGTGTAGACGGAGCGCCTGTCCGCTTCAACCAGGCAGATCCGTTGCTCTCCGGGTTCATTGCCACCGCCCCGGGTATCGAGGCGGGGGTCCGGGACCTGCTGGGAATCCGAACCTGACAGCTTCGAGTCCTCGGTCTTCAGTCATCGGTACGCGGCCTCAAACGACGCGAGGCCGTGGGGCGGAGGTTCTACCGAAAACCGAAAACCGAAAACCGAGAACCGAAAACCGCGGCGTTCAGCCGCCGAGGTCCACTCCCGGGTAGCCGGGGATGTACCAAGTCGCGTTCATCCAAGGGGAGGCGCTCTGAACGAGCACCCTCGCAGTCGGTGTTCCATTCTCTCCTACGACGAGGATCCGACCTTCGGAGTCGACCACCAGCACCCACTGTCCGTCTGGAGACCAGGTGGCCGTAGTGAAGGAGTAGTCATGTGGCCCATCGGCCGTCAGGATGGGTACGGGATCCTGGTTTGGGAGCCGTACCTTGACTGTCGTGGCTCCACGAGCGCCGTCGGTGAGGAGAACGGCACCGTCTGCTCGCGTCGACTGAGACTCCCACACGAGTGGCTTTGGTTCGTTCACGTCTGCCGGCACGGTGTCGACAATCTCACCCGATGCCGGGTCGACGAGTAGGTAGAGGGGTGTTGAGGACGAGAAATCGATGGTGATGATGAGTCCGTCTGACGTCCATCCGAGCGTCCCCATCTCGACCACACCGCACCGGAGTTCCGTCGAGGGCCCGCCACTCGCCGACACGACGCCCAGGCAGGGCGGGTCTCCTTCGGTGATGAACGCCACGCTTCCAGGGATCGATGCATCGGGATGGTCGGCCAGGGATGGATAGTCGGGGAGTGGTATCACCCCGAACACCAGGACCACGACGAGAACCGCAATGATGACTACGACTGACGCCGACACCGCAACCACTGCTCGCTTCATGGTCCCGTCACCTCCCGCTTGAGCCGCGCAACGAGAAGAGCGACTGCGATGAGGAGTACCCCGGACAGGAAGAGGGCGACCGGGACACCGAGTGTGTCCCGGAAGTAGGTGAAGATGAGCTGGGGCAGGAATACGAAGACAGCACCGGCGCCACCGACGAGCACGACGATCTCACGAAGCTGCACGCTCGCTACCAGGAGGCCCCCAGCCGTTAGTAGTCCGAGCCACAGCGGCCACGACTGGTCCAAGCTTGCGGTCGCGATCGTCGGTCCCAGCAGGATGGCGACGATCCCCAGTCCGTACGAGGTGCCTCTTGGCGTCAGCACACCCCCCCACGCAAGGAGCACGCACGCGACTCCGATGCTCCATGTGACCAGACCGAACCAATCGGACGGCATCGGCTTCAACTGAGCGAGAAGGCTCAAGACGATGGCGTGGGCTGCTCCAACCACTGCGGCCACCTGAAGCACCTTGCGGAGAGAGAGCCAAAGAGTGAGCGCCACAACGAAGGCGGGGATCGTAATCCAGAGCGACGTTGCCACTCCGGTGACATTCAGTGTTCCGGTGGCGAGCACCGCGAACCAGCCCGAGATACCCGCCACGGCGAGGAACCAGAGAAAGCTCGCGAGTCGCTTGATCGCCTCGCTCGGACTTGTTCGTGCCCACACGCCGGCCGAGAGGAACGCGAGAGTGAGAACGCCGATGAGCGTGAGTTGGGCCCATGTCTCGAGATCGTTCCAGTACTCCGCGATGAATACCCACAGGGCAACGATGGCGAGTGCTCCGCCCAGGTAGCCGAGCACTTCCGCGATGAGGCTTGACCGGTGGGGCTGCGCGGCCTTCTCGAAACCTATGATTGCTTCGACCTGTTCTCGAGAGATCAGGTCGGCCGCCTGCCACCTCTCGAGATCCTCGCCTAGATCCCCCATGCCCACCTCCTCAGGTCACATCATGCCTCCGAAGTGGGTCGGGGACAAGCCCGAACCCGGGCATCTGCCCCGACTCGGGTGGCCCGCTCGGGTTTCCGCTCTGCCGGGAGGTCGCTAATCTACGAGCCGCCCGAGCTGGCTTCGGGCTTGCCGGGATGCCCGAGCGGCCAAAG
>CAZWHZ010000055.1:0-11342 GCA_964633745.1 uncultured Acidimicrobiia bacterium | reverse complement strand
AGATCTCAGCCTTCTTGGCCACGTAGCGGGGATCCCGGTCGTAGGGCTCACCCGTGGTCGGGTCGTGCACGAAGCAGTAGACCAGAAGCGTCTTGTGCTCCAGGAACGGATCCTCGACCGCCGTCTCCGGATCGGGGATGAGAATCATGTCTGACTCCTGGATCTCCTGGAATCCGCGAATCGACGACCCGTCGAACCCGAAGCCTTCATCGAAGCTCTCTTCGGTGAGCGCTCGGGCGGGGATCGTGAAGTGCTGAACCTGCCCGGGGAGGTCGCAAAAGCGAAGATCCACGAACTCGAACCCACCCTCGTGGATATGTCGGACAAGAGCTTCGGGCGTCAAAACATTCCTCCTTGAAGACCAACGGCTTTTTTAGTCGAACACCGTTACTACGCCGTTGCGGAAGTGTGAACACAGTGTTTCGTCCTTCGCGATCCGCTACCTTCTCTGACGAAAGGAGCCCGAATGGACAGACAAGCCGAGTACGTGCTCCGCACCGTGGAGGAACGAGGGATCCGGTTCATCCGTCTCTGGTTCACCGACGTGCAGGGGTTCCTCAAGGCGGTTGCGATCAATCCCGCCGAGTTGGAAGTTGCGTTCTCCGAAGGCATGACGTTCGATGGTTCCGCCATCGACGGATACGCAAGGGTGCAGGAAGCGGACATGGTCGCACGGCCGGACCCCTCCACCTTTCAGATCATCCCCTGGCGGCCGGAGCAGCAGGTCGCTCGCATGTTCTGCGACATCCTGACGCCGGACGGCGAACCGTTCGAAGGCGATCCGCGTTGGGTCCTCAAGCGCAACCTGCGACGCGCGGCGGACCTGGGCTACACCTTCTATGTCGGACCGGAGCTCGAGTGGTTCTACTTCAAGGACCCTGGTCCTGAACCACAGGCCCTCGATCGGGGTGGCTACTTCGACCTCACCCCGCTCGACATCGCTCAGGAGTACCGCAGAAACACGATCAATGTCCTCGAACAGCTCGGTATCCCTGTCGAGTCGTCCCACCACGAGGTCGCGCCGAGCCAACACGAAATCGATCTGCGTTACACGGATGCACTCACGATGGCGGACAACGTGATGACGTACCGGATCGCCGTCAAGGAAGTGGCGCTCGAACACGGCATCTACGCGACCTTCATGCCCAAGCCACTCGAAAACCACGACGGCAACGGCATGCACGTGCATCTTTCGCTGTTCGAAGGCGACCGCAACGCCTTCTACGAACCGGGGACCGATCTCGGCTTGTCGAATGTCGCACAGAGCTTCATCGCTGGCGTGATTCGGCATGCCCCGGAGATCACCGGCGTGACCAACCAGTGGGTCAACTCGTACAAGCGGCTCGTGACCGGCTTTGACGCCCCGATCTACCTGATGTGGGCTCGAAACAACCAGTCGGCCCTCGTCCGGGTGCCGACCGTCAAGGTGGGCAAGCCCGCATCGACCCGTATCGAGTACCGGGCAGCCGACGCGGCATGCAACCCCTACATGGCGTTCTCCGTGCTGCTCGCTGCGGGACTCGCTGGAATCGAGAACGGGTACGAACTCCCGCCTGAGATGCCTCGCAATGTGTTCGACCTGACGTCTGCTGAACGGGCTGCTGCCGGTATTGGCCGCCTCCCATCCAACCTTTCGGAGGCGATCGACCTCATGGAGGAATCGGAACTCGTCGCGGAGGCCCTTGGAGAGCACATGTTCTCGTGGTTCTTGAAGAACAAACGAAAGGAGTGGGACCGCTACCAGCGTCACGTCTCCCGCTTTGAACTCGAGGAGTACCTCCCGATTCTCTGATGAACGTCTTCGTCGTCCCCGCCGAGCCGTCCGAGGCTCTCAGCGAAGCCCTCCTCGTCGCGGGCATGACGGTGACCGATCAGCTGAACGGCGCCGACATGCTGATCGTTGAACTCGGCAACGATCCAGACCAAAGCCTCGCCGCCGCGAGACGGGCCTATGAGCAGTCCGGCATTCCGAGTGTCGCGCTGGCCGACCGCTTTCAAGGACCTCACCTCGAGGCAGCCGGCTTCCTCTCGGACTTCATGTTCACTCCTCCCGATCCCGTCGAGCTGCGCGTCCGTTTGTCCCGTCTCGCCGGCGATCACGAGGAGGAGCACATCCGTTTCAAGGACCTCGAGTTGAACACCGCCACCTACCAGGCTCGGCTCGGTGGTGTCCCGCTGGACCTCGCCTATATGGAGTACGAGTTACTCAGATTCCTCGTGCAGCACCCTCGCCGGGTATGGAGTCGCGAGCAGCTCCTTTCCCGTGTCTGGGGGTACGACTACTTCGGTGGGGCACGAACCGTCGACGTGCACGTCCGGCGCCTTCGGGCGAAGCTGGGTGAAGAGCGTGCCCGGTGGATCTCGACGGTCCGATCTGTCGGCTACCGGTTCGGTTAGACCGGCACAGTCGGCACGGAGCGAATAGGGTGATCGATACGGAGGTGGACATGGAAGTCAGCGAGGCACGAAGGGCGCTAGAGAGCGCGCCCGTGTTCCAGGGACTCGACGAGGCGCACTTGAACACACTTGCAAAGGCAGCCCACGAGCGCTCCTTCGCAGAGGGGTCGAAGATCGTCAAGGAAGGAGAGACACGTGGCCTCGGCTTCTGGGTCATCCTCGACGGAACGGTTGACGTCCAGAAGGGCGGCACGACCGTCAACACCCTCGGCCCCGGCGAACACTTCGGCGAGATGGCGCTGCTCTCCACCCTCGACACGCCCCGATCGGCCGACATCGTCGCCATGGAAGACGTCCGTGTGTTGCAGCTCACTCGATGGGATCTACGGGCACTCATCAAAGAGGAACCCGACATCGCCCTCGCCATGATGAACGCGATGATGGAGCGTCTCAGAGAAACCGGAGGGGATTGACGAGAGCTTCGGCCTTTGGCCGAGGCTCAGTACCTGGTACCAGGTACAAGGTACGAAGTACAAGCGTTGAAACCCTCCGGCTTCAACGCTCAGCCACAGTCCGGTGGATCGGTGCAGCCGATCGCCACAACCGTTCCGCTCAGGTCTCCCACGATCACGGCTCCGTCCATGATGGCCGGCCTGCTCACGACCCGACCATCGAGCTGGAACTTCCACAGCAACTCGTGTGTGTTGATATCGACTGCATACAGGAACGGCTCGTCGGTCGTGACGTACAGGATGCCATCGGCCACAACGGGCCATCCTGTTCGCCCGCCCAGCGGAGCGACCGAATCGGCTCCCGGGTACTGCCACAAGTGCTCACGGGTCGCGGCGTCGAATGCGATGACGAAGTTGTCATCTGCCACGTACAACACGCCGTCTGCGTAGGCGGGGGACGATGTCACTGTCACCCCTAGCAAGATGCCGGCTTGAGGTACGCAGGTCCCAACTCGCACCGCGAAGAGATTCTGGGCATCGTGGGCGGGAATGAAGATCGTGTCGCCGGCGATCACCGGCGGGCTGACGATCGTGTCGTTGGTGTCGTAGCACTCCGAGGCCGCGCCCGTCGCCGCGTCGACCGCCCACAACACGCCATCCTCCGTTCCCACGTAGAGTGTCCCGTCTGCTTCGGCAGGCGTGGTCTTGATGGGACTCCCAAGATCGACCGGTTCTGCCCACTTCTCATCGAACGGCTCCGCCGTGGAGATCGCATACAGTTTGCCGTCGACCGTTCCCACGTACGCCGTGCTACCGATCACGACGGGGGCCGCGAGGATCTGCCCGCCCAGGGAGACCGCTTTCACCTGAGCAGTGCGCAGTCGTGCGTCGAACCGGATCCGCAGCGTTCCGTCCATGCTTCCGTAGTAGAGCCTCATGCCACTCGACGGATCGAGACCGCTCTCACTCGAGAGGAACGCCAGCGTCGGGGAGGCGACGAGTCCTCCCGTCGATGAGTCATCGATCCAGAGCGGAGGAACTCCGGACGACATCGTGATCCCGTACAGGCTTCCATCTTCGCTGGCAGCCACGACGCTCTCTCCGTAGACGGCAGGCGACGACTGTATCCGTCCACCAGTCGCGTACTTCCAGTAGTAGCCGTCGGCCCTCCG
This sequence comes from uncultured Acidimicrobiia bacterium, assembly GCA_964633745.1. Lineage (GTDB taxonomy): Bacteria > Actinomycetota > Acidimicrobiia > Spongiisociales > UBA4744 > CAYLHS01. The sequence goes on along the minus strand of CAZWHZ010000055.1, from coordinate 7,321 downwards.
CACACCCGTCCGGCTCGAGGTTCCCGCGTTCGTGGTGGACGATCCGTCGACGTCTCCACTGAAGTCCCACTGACCGATGACGAGGTTCTTCTCGGGTGGTCCGAGTTCGACGTCCCATATCTCAGGAGGCAGCGTTGTGGTTGGTGATGTCGTCGGAAACGTTGCAGCGACGGTCACGGTCGTGGGTGTCGGAGAAATGGCACGTGCGAGAAACCCACCTGCCACTCCTAGCACCGCAATGCCAACAACGGCCGCGACCGCCCGAAGCGGCGTCCACCTGAAGGGGCGTCGCGGCCTCCTCAGACCCCGTGCCCTTCGCTGTGCAGGGCTGACCAGACGACCCGCCGACCCCAGACCGGCTGCTTCGAGCGCATCGTCGAGTTGGGCGGAAAGCTGATCGATCGCATCGCGGTACGCAGCCTCGTCGACGTCGGGAGCCGCCAGTGCGCTGGCGATGTGGGGTTGGCTCGACCAGGCCTCGTACCACGCCTCCGGCACGTGGTTGCGAATCGTCTTGACGGCCGCCGCCACGGCACCGGCCTCGGGGCGTCGCCACAACCCACCTGCCTCGGCGGCATCGGCGGCCACGTCCGAAACGCCGAGCTGTGTTGCGAGCGCCATCGCCTCGGCGGCCAGCGATGGGTCCCTCTCTGCACGTGATCGGGTGACGAGGAGCATGGCCGCCGTCAAGTACCACTCCGACTGAAGCAGCTCATCGGTCAAGTCGAACGCCTCGTCCGACGGCCAGTCGCCGTTCTGCTTGTAGAGGATCTCGAGCTGCAGAACGCGAATGGCAAGCCACCATCTGCGCCCGTTGACACCTTCCGGACAACTGGCAAGCGCGGCTTCCGCCTCCTGGAGCGCTCCGTCGATGTCTCCGGCGCCGAGCAAGGCCCTTGCCCGCAGGTAGCGGGCACTGTTCTCCCACGCCGGCAACTGCTGGAGCACCAGAGCGAGTGTGCGGTCGGCGGCCCCTACGGCGTCGTCCCAGGCGCCACAGCGAATCGCTCCCTCAGCCAGCGACATGTGCGCGAGAAAGACGGGTCCGGCGTCCACATCGGCCTGTTCGACGGAGCGGTGCCGAGCGTCGAGCGCCTCATCCGCCCGGCCGGCGAGGAAGAGAGCGCGGGACCACCATGCCAGCCGGTCGGCAAGAACGACACCGTCGCTCGTGGCTTCATCGACGAGGCGGGCGAATCCCGGCTCGGCGTTTCGAGCATCTCCACGGTCGAACGCCACCCATGCCTCGTTGTAGCGCCCCCGCTGCTGCTGGCCGCTTGTCCCTGAAGACCCCAGAATCGCAAGTCCCTTCTCCAACTCTGCGTCTGCCTCTGAGGCGAACCCGAGCCGCGCGAGAGTCCTCGCGTGGAGCGTCATCAGTGAACCGAGCATTCCCTGCTCACCTGCCAGGTGTGCTTCGAGCAGGCCCTCTGCGAGGAACCTCTCCGCTTCCTGTGGTCGCTGGCGGTCATCGGCTACCTGGCCCGCGTAACCCATGGCGTGCACACGATCGACCCCGGACAGCCGGGATGCCGCCACCTCGAGGTCCTCTGCGGCGGCATCGGAGAGACCGGCGAGCCGGTAGCCGGATGCCCGAGCAAGCCGAAGCTTGCCTTCCAGCGTTGGATCGTTGGTGTTCGACTCTTCGAACGCCTCCAGGGCGCCGTCGACCAGCGGGTACGCCTCGGCGTAGTGCCCACGATCGGTCTGCGAAAGGCCGGCACGGGCCAGCAAGCCGAGCGCATCGTCCCAGCGTGCTGCGTCCCGGTAGTAGGTTCCGATCAAGCCCGGGTCACGATCGTCCAGACCTTGAGACGTCAGCGCGTCGCCGAGAGTCGAGGCGAGAGCGGCACGCCTGGCAGGACCGAAGTGGTCGGCCAGTCGCTTGTCGCCCCAGAACCCCTCGATCGATTGCCGAACGATCCCCTGTGCGGTGAGACGCTCCCCCATCTCGAGTGCCGAGTCCTCGTCGGTGCCAAGTGCGATGGCGACAGTGGCGACCTTCAGGGGCCGGCGCGCGACAGCGGCGAGTTCGGCGAATCGGCGTTCGTCTCGATCCAGCCCGGCGACGCGTTCGGCAATGGTCACACCCTTCGGTACCGACGCTCCAGTCGCCACGAGCCGCTCACCCTCACGCCTGAGCGCTCCTGACGCCTCCCATGCCTCGATGGTTGCCGCCACGTCGGCGGCCAACCCGCCCACTGCATCGATGATGGCGCTCCCAACCTCTGGTTCGACGATCGCCTCCAGGTCCTCTTGGCGAAGCGGATCAAGTGAGAGGTTCCAGACGCGACCGAGTCGGTCGGCCGTCTCCGCCAGAGCGTCGTGGGCAATGCGGCGATACCCCTCGATCGGACCGTGGACGAGGACGATGATCAGCCCTTCACTTGCAGCCGAGATTCGGGTTCTCAGCATCGCAAGCGACGTCGCGTCAGCCCAGTGCGCATCGTCGATGAGAAGTGCACGGGCGGGCAGGAGTGTCTCCACAACCGATCCTGGATCGGTCTCCGACGCCTCGAAAGCAGTCGCCCTTCCGACCGTGAATCCATCACGGGTGAGCGTGGTCTCGAACTCGTCGAGGAGCCGCGTGCGACCGCTCCCGGGAGGACCCGTGATCGAGATCAGCGCAGCTTCGCTTTGTCGAGCGAGTTCCTCCGCCTCACGAAGCACTTGAAGATGGGAGAACCGTCCCAGCAGCACGTCCACGGGATCACCCTACGGGATGCGAGCGCTTCGCGGGCTGGAAAGATGCATGAATCCTGGCTCGCCGGGTGAGCCGTTGCCGGTTGTGGGCTCTCGGTCTCGGCGAGAACCCTCGCCCCACCGTCTCGCAGCACCCTCGGTCGCACATGGACACAACCACGAGCCGGCGAGGAAAGCTCGCCGCCTGTCTCCTCCCGCAGGGCACAGCCCTACGTCGAAAGAAACGACCTACCCGAACTCGATGCCTTGGGCCAGCGGCAGCTCGCTCGACCAGTTGATCGTGTTGGTCTGCCGGCGCATGTACGCCTTCCAGGCGTCGGAGCCGGCCTCACGTCCACCGCCGGTTTCCTTCTCACCACCGAAAGCCCCGCCGATCTCAGCACCGGACGTGCCGATGTTGACGTTCGCGATGCCACAGTCCGACCCCTCGTGAGAGAGAAATGTCTCGGCACTCGACAGGGAATCGGTGAAGATGGCAGACGACAATCCTTGCCGAACGCCGTTCTGCACCTCGATCGCCTCTTCCACCGACGAAACAGGGATCACGTACAGCAACGGGGCGAAGGTCTCTTCCTGGAGGATGTCTGCGTCCTTGGGCATCTTCATGATCGTTGGTTCGACGAAGTTCGTGCCGAGGTCTTCACGTCGTTCACCGCCGTAGAGCAGCTCGCCGCCCTGGGTCTTCGCCAGGTCGATGGCCGTCAGCATGTTGTGCACGGCAGCCTCATCGACCAGCGGGCCCATGAGCACACCCGCATCGAGCGGATTGCCGATGGTCACCTGCCCATAGGCAGCGACCATTCTCTTGGTGACCTCGTCAACGACATCCTCGTGAACGATGAGCCGTCTCAACGACGTGCATCGTTGCCCCGCCGTCCCAACGGCTGCGAACAGCGCCCCACGGGTGGCCAGGTCGAGGTTGGCGTCGTCCATGACGATCATCGCGTTGTTGCCGCCGAGCTCGAGCAGTGACCGACCCAACCGTTTGGCGACCCCGACGCCCACCTTATAGCCCATGTCGCAGGAACCCGTGGCCGAAACGAGGGGCACGCGGCCGTCGTTCACCATCAGATCGCCAACGTCGGCGCCACTCCCGAACGCCAAATTGAAGACCCCTTCGAACCCGCTGCCTTCCATAACGGAGTGCGCAATGTTCGTGACCGCGACAGCAGTCAGTGGCGTGGAGCTGGACGGCTTCCACACGTTCGTGTCACCGCAAACGGCGGCAATCATCGAGTTCCACGACCAGACGGCCGTTGGAAAGTTGAACGAGGTGATGATCCCGACGGGTCCGAGGGGATGCCACTGCTCGTACATCCTGTGACGAGGACGCTCCGACGCCATCGTCACCCCGTACAGCTGGCGCGACAGCCCCACCGCGAAGTCGGCGATGTCGATCATCTCCTGAACCTCACCCTCCCCCTCGGGGAGGATCTTGCCCATCTCCATCGTCACCAGCGCACCGAGCGCGGCCTTCTTCTCACGTAGCGCATCGCCGAGGGAGCGCACGAAGGCACCGCGCTGAGGAGCGGGCACCATCCGCCAGCGCTTGAACGTCGCCACAGAGTCTGCGATGACAGCCTCGTAGTCCTCTGCGGACGCTCGCGTCACCTTCGCGATGATCTCTCCCGTGGCGGGGTTGATCGACTCGAGGACCTTCCCGTGGGCCTCACGCCACCCGCTCGCATAGACACCCGAGTTGACCTCGGACAGACCCAGCTCCTCCAGAACCTCCCGCACGCCACTCACCCCCTGCTCGCTATCGTCTCGATCTCGACGAGAAAACCTCCCGGCAGGGCAGACACTTCGACGGTCGATCTCGCCGGCGGCTCGGCCCCGAATCGGGAACCGTACACCTCGTTGACAACGGGAAAATCGTCCATGTTCCGCAAGAAGATGGTGGTCTTCACGACATCCTCGAACCCGAGACCGACATCACCGAGGATCCCTCCGATGTTCGTCATGATCCGATCGGCCTGTGCAGCCACGTCATCCACTTCCCGCGCGCCCGTTGCCGGGTCGATGGCGACCTGTCCCGAGATGAACACCAAACCTGCTGCTTCGACCGCTACCGAGTAGGGGCCAAGTGCCTTCGGCGCGCTCGGGGTGCTGAGCACCTGTTTCGACATCGCTGCTCCTCGTTCTGCTGGGCACCAAGGCTAGCTCTGCACGCGGAACCCGCCGCCGGCGAGCGCGGCCGGTGTACGCGCAGAGAAGAGTCTCCAGCCCCCAGCCTCCGGGTACGAAGTAGGTCTTCAGGCATCAGTTCTCAGTCATCAGTAAGAACGCGACCCAGAACAACACGAGACCTCGGGGCGTGTGTCCTACCGAGAACCGACGACCGACGACCGACGACCGACGACCGGAAACTGTTCGCGAAGCGGGCCTAGTTGAAGCTGTTACCGCAGCCGCAAGAGCTGGTCACGTTCGGGTTCTGGATGGCGAACCCTGCCCCCATGAGATCGCTCTTGTAGTCGAGAGTGGAACCTCTGACCATGGCCAACGACTCGGAGTCGACGGCGACCTTCACGTCGTCACCGAACATCTCGACGATGTCGTCATCGTTGACCTGTGTGTCGAAGAACATCTCGTATGAGAAGCCCGAGCAGCCGCCCGGACGAACGCCGAACCGAAGCACCAGCGAAGGATCTCCTTCCGCCTGCACGAGCTCTCGCACCTTGGCGATAGCGGTGTCGGTCAAGGTCACCGCCCGCATCGCGGACTTGATCTCGAGAAACTGCATACGACTGCTCCTTTCGGCGAATGACAGGATACCCGCTCACGCACAATATCCAACGTCGACGTAGTGGAAATTCGTATCTACGCTCAGGCCTGTGAATACCGACCACATCATGACCGCCCTCAAGGGTGTCTTGGATCCTGAGCTTGGGAGTGACATCGTCGACCTCGGGATGGTTCGGTCGGTGACGGCCTCGCCGGACGGGTCGGTGACAGTCGGGGTTGCATTGACGATCGCAGCATGCCCAATGCGCGGCAGGATCGAGGACGACGTCATCAGGAAGGTTTCGGCCCTCGAAGGTGTGACGTCGGTCAACGTCGAGACGCGGGTGATGGACGCGGAGCAGCGTTCCGAGCTGATGAGCATCGCCCGTCTTCGAGCGCGCGAGCACGCAGAGCCGACTTCCGTGAGTCCGCTCACCCGTGTCGTTGCCGTCGGAAGCGGCAAGGGCGGAGTCGGCAAGTCGTCGGTCAGCGTGAATCTGGCGTTCTCCCTCGCCGACCTCGGCCATCGAGTCGGTCTGCTCGACGCCGACATCTGGGGGTTCTCCATCCCACGGCTCGTGGGGACGGACGCGCGACTCACTGCCGGCGACAACCGCATGATCGTCCCGGCAGATGTCGGCGGCATCCAGGTCGTCTCGACCGGTCTCATCGTCGAGTCGGAAGACACAGCACTCATGTGGCGTGGTCTGATGCTCTCGAAGGCGTTGGAGCAGTTCCTTCGCCAGGTCTCCTGGAGTCCCGACCTCGACTATCTGATCATCGACCTGCCTCCCGGCACCGGCGACGTCCAGATGGCGCTCTCTCGAATGGCTCCACAGTCTGAGCTCGTGGTCGTGACAACCCCTCAGAAGGCGGCCCAGAAGGTCGCCGCCAGAGTCGCCGACATGGCCCGACGTTCGTTCCTCCCGGTGTTGGGAGTGATCGAAAACATGGCCGGCTTCACGTGCGAGCATGGGGCCACGTACCACCTGTTCGGGGAAGGAGGCGGTGTCCGCCTTGCCGAAGACATCGGTGTCCCGCTGCTCGGACGGATTCCGTTCGACCTGCATGTCGTTGCTGACGGAGACGCAGGGTCACCCATCGTCCGCTCTCACCCGGAGACGGAGACCGCGACCGCCTTCAAGGATGTCGCGGCTCGCTTGATCGACGCGCTTCCTCCTGCGGGCCAGGAGACATGCACCGGCCGCCTCGCTCGGATCCTGGACGACGTCGCACCGAACTAGTCACTCGGGGTCAACTCACAACAGGCCGATACTTCCGGGCCCACTTCGTCGATACTTCAGGAACAGAACGTGCCTGGATGCTGGGAGGCTGACCGCACGAAGCGCTGGGAGCTATGAGGGCCGGTGATTGCCGGCCCTCGACCTTATCCGCAGAGGCTCTTCACCAATGGGTAGGGATTGACCGCAACCCCGCGATCCGGGTGGTACTCGAAGTGGAGATGGGGAAGCCAGTCCGGTGCGTTTCCGGACGATCCCACGTACCCGATCAGCTCGCCGGCCTCGACCCTCTGGCCTTTTGTGAGCCCGTCAGCCCACGCTTCGAGGTGTGCGTAGTAGTAGGAGTCGCCCGAATCGGAGTGCAGCCATATCGTCCTGCCACCGAGACCACCCACTCTGATTTGATAGATCGTCCCTGACTCGATCGCCACGACATGGGTCCACCGCTGGGCCATCATGTCGACTCCCTCATGGGTTCGACCTCCGGACCGCGCCGCGCCCCACGTGTCCGAGAACGTCGTGAACCCGTCGATCGGGCACACCTGGGAGCCGGCGGGGAGCGGCGTGGTCGTGGTCGTCGTAGTCGCGGTCGTCGCGGTCGAGGTAGTCGAGGTAGTCGACGCCGGGTTCGTTGTGACCGGCACTGTGGTCGT
>CAZWHZ010000054.1:0-11386 GCA_964633745.1 uncultured Acidimicrobiia bacterium | reverse complement strand
GTTGTTGATGGGGATCGCTAGCAGCGGGGCCCGCCAACAATCGGGGCGAATGCCACATCCCTTGGATACAGGCGCCAGAAGTTGTGACCCGATGCGAGAACCCCCGCAACCCAGAGCTAGCTGCGGGACGATGAGAAGGGCGCGGCAAAGGGCGCGAGGGCGGTCACCGATCCAATGACGGCCCATTTGCTCGGCCACAGTTTCGAACTCGCAAACGCGAATGCTGCTGGTATCAGGAGAGTCGCGGGCCAGCTGATCACAGTCACGGTGCGATCGAAGGTCCATCCAGCAACTCTCGCCATGATCGAGAGAACGAGCGGGTAGAGTCCACCGAGATATGTGAGCAAACCCCCGTGGGGCCCCTCACCCTGGAAGGTAGATGCCTGCATCGCGAGGGCGACTCCACCGTGGTTTGGGAGGTCGCCGAGGAGAAACGCATGCTTCGACTCAAAGAATGCGCTTTGGCCTACCAGGGCGAGCAGGAACACTGCAACGAGGAGCAGGATCCCGATCACGGTATCCGATGAGACTCGCGGCGCGTGTGCACCCCTAGCCATCTGAGGCGAGAGCCTTCGCCAGTGAATCGCGCGTCAATACCTGCCGCGGAGCCACGGAACTGTCCAGGAGATGCTCAGCCGCGGATGTGACCACCAACGGTACAGCGGGAGCTGCGTCCATGGATACGATCTCATACACGATTGCCCATTGCCTATTCGATCGAGTTCCGATTTCGAACCTCCGTCGGAATCCACCAGACGCATCGAGATAGGGAACAAGGGCGCCTGCGTCGAACGTGTTGAGGTAGTGGTAGGGAGCGAGGTTGCCGGTGACCACGAGGTAGCGAGCGGAGACACGTTTCAAGTCCTCCAATAGGTCTGTTTCAAAGACCGCCCCAATCATTCGACTGGACTGCGTCAGTGCGATCAGCCTGCCTGAGTCGATATGGCCGACTGCTGGCAGTGTTGACGTCCACCAAGCCAGCCTGTCGAAGTTGAGGTCTTCCAGTCTTCCGCCTGTGGGGAGAGCTCCGTACATCGGAGCGATGGTGATTGAGACTGAGTCTCTGACACGTCCTCCGATGGCGGTCATGAAGAAGAATGTCCCCACGACAGAGGAACCCTTGGCCTTGTCGAGCAGCCATGCCGACGTCTCGTCCACGACCTGACCTTGCCACGTGGCTAGTGAGGCAGAAGTCTCTCCAGCATCCGAGCTATCGATCACCCTTGCGGTACCGGCCACGACAAGCAGTACGGCTGCAATCGCCGCGGTCCCTTTGAGGGCGGTCCGGGACACGGTCGGATGTTTCAGGGGGGACCCAACTGCATAGGCGGCAAGAAGCGCTACGACGTAGGTGAGAGCGGCACCATTTCGAACGCCGAAACTGCGCTGGACCGCGTAGATCAGAAGTGCGAGACCGTAGCTTCCCATAGCCAAAGCTACGAGGATGTCAGCCGGACGATTCCGAGTGACTGCCACAACCAAAATCGCGCTGCCGGCAGCCAGAAGGGCAAAGAAGAGAGACTCATTGTTGCCGAGCAACTCTCCCAGTAGGGCACGGTGGAGCGCCGCTGGCACTTCTCGACCCGACACGATGGGTGGTCCCGCTGCGATGGTCACCGCAGCGTATGTCGCACAGAAGTAGAGGGAGAGCAACGCTGCCTCCCACCCCCAGGCCACGCGCAGCGGACGCAAGCGCCTCTTGGCAGCTCTGAGCCCGAGGAGGGATGCCCCGCAGGTCGCGGCCGCCAGGACGGCGAGAAGCCAGAACCCCTGCGAGCCTCCAATAGAAGAGAGGGGAGGCGATAGGTGACCCGACTGGGCGAGCGCTACTCCCAGCCAGCCAAGTACCACGAGGGATGTCGAAGCCGCCGTCACGAAAGAAAAGGCGATGAGCCCTCCGATCGTGCGTTCTTTGGCTGTGCCGGCTGCCCAGATGATCGGAAGGGCAAGGATCGACAGCTCTTTGGTCAAGAACGCCAGACCGACGAGAACACCTGCCAGGACTGGGCGCCAGCCCATGGGTCGAGCTGACCTCCGCGAGCCCGTGACTACCACGAGTAGAGCGAGCAGAACCCAGGTCATAGCAAACCCATCTGGTACAAACTGGGATGCACCGGTCTCGAAGGCGAGGGGGCTGGCGGCAGCGATCATTCCGGCAACGGCGGCTGCGGTCTTTCGTCGGGTTTGAGTCCACGCGATTGCTGCGACCAACAAAGTGTTCAACACGAGTGCAGCTCGAGAGGCCCACATCGCAGCGCGCGCAGTGTGCTCGAAGATGAGAAACGCTAGGGAAAGCAGACCTGAGTAGCCGGGTCCGCGGAAGCCTGCAAACGAGCCGTCCGGAAATGTGTACCCGTGTCGCGAGGTAAGTGCGTTGGCGAGTGAGATGTACGCGGATCCATCAGGGTTCACACGCCACGTATCCGCCCTGAGCAGAAGTGCAGACGCGAACAGGGCAGTGAGCAGCATGACAGCCGCAAGACCCGCAGCAGCTGTGATTGGTGACCCATGAACCGACGGAGCCTTCCGGCCTACCGCAGCCATACCCCGAACACCACCTTGAGATAGCCGAGCGGGTACCCGAGTCGCCTTGGCTTCTTGCTCTCCCCGTGAGAACGGCTCTGAATGTGGACCGGAACTTCGGCCATTCGGAGATTCTTGGTGGCGGACTCCATGATGATCTCCGCCGCCGAGAAGCGGTCCTCGCGCAGGTCGAGTTTTGCGAGCGCGTCCGCGCGGATTGCCCGATATCCATTTGTGCAGTCGGTGATGCCTGCGTGAGATAGCAGGTTGATGATGGCGGTGAACAGCTTGATGCCATACTCTCGAGCTCCGCCTGCGTCGTCGTAGTCACCGAGGAATCGAGAGCCCTGCACGTAGTCGGCTTCCCCGTTGGTGATGGGGGCCAGGAGCAGGGGGAGTTCATCCGGGCGATGCTGTCCGTCTGCGTCCATCGTGACGATGATGTCGTCCACCCGCCCGAGGGCAATGGCGAAACCGGTTCGAAGCGCGTCGCCCTGTCCACGGTTCACCGGATGCGTTGCCACCGAGTACCCTGCGCGGCGCACGACGCTCTCGGTGTCGTCTGTTCCTCCGTCGACCACGACGATCGGATCGAGGGTGTATCCACTTACCTCCTCCGGGAGGTCCGCGAGCACGCCTCCGATGGCGTGCTCCTCGTTGTACGCAGCGATGACGATCGCAACCGTCGGCAGGTGATTCGAGGAGTCGGTCTCGCGTTCGAAGTCTCGGATTGCGAGATTTCTAACCAGATCGCCGAAGCGCTTCTCTACGGACGAGAGATGGGAGCGCTGTCTGAACAGCAGTAGGAACAGAACTGCAACCGCAACGACCAGCACGGCGAAGAGACGGTTCTCGAGAAGGAGCAGCCGGGCAGCCGCATCGGCGAATCCAGGAACCACGGAGAGGATCGCGACGGTTGCACCGAATAGACCCCACAGGAGCATGTCGCCACGGCCGAGCTTCTGGCGACGATGGCCGACAGCAGCGATCCCGATGAGGAGGAGGCCGGCTGCCAGTCCGATGACTCGTACGGTCATGTCGTCGTGTTGCTCTCGAACCAGGCCCGTGTAGACGCGAGGCCGTCAACAAGATCCGTGTCGGGGTGGAAATCGAGCAGCCGTCGAGCTTTGGCGATATCCGAGTAGTTGCGGGAGATCTCGCCCTTCCGCTCTGGTCGATGCTCGACTTCGATCTCGTGATCGGGGAACACCGTCTGCACCGCTTCGACCAGGCCGTTGACACTTGTCTCAACACCCGTTCCCAGATGGAACACCTCGCCTGACAGTCCTGACGCCAGTGCCTGTGCGATGCCATCAACGAGGTCACCCACAAAGACGAAATCCCTTGTCTGCTCCCCGTCGCCGTACACGATCAGTCTTTCTCCGGCCATGACTTGCTTCATGTAGGCGGCCACGACACTGCCTTTGTGGTAGCTGTATGGACCGTAGACGTTTGAGAACCGCAGGACCGTTGTCGGCACGCCATATGAACCGGCGAACGCCGAACAGAGTGCTTCTCCTGCCAGCTTCGTCGCCCCATACGGCGACAACGGCTTGGGAACCCGTTCTTCGTGACTCGGCGGCTCAATCTCACCCAACGGTGCGTTCGATGATGCAAACACGAAACCCTTGACGTTCGCATCACGAGCGGCAAGAAGCGCGTTGAGTACGCCGCCGACATTCAGGTCCACATCGTTGACCGGGTCCTCGACCGACTCGATCACATTCGTGTGGGCGGCGAGGTGGACCAGATAGTCGATTCCCGAGGCCGCCTGCGTCAAGGCCTCGCGGTCACGGATGTCCCCCTCGACAACGTCATAGCCCGCAGCAAACCCATCCTCTCTCTTGCCGGTCGAGAAGTTGTCGAAGGCGATCGTGCGCCATCCGCGATCAGCGAGTGAACGTCCAAGATTGACACCGATGAAACCGCAGCCACCGGTGACGAGAACCGACGGGCCGCCGTCTACCGCCACTTCGTGACCGGCGGAATCGTGTTGATGTTGACGCGGTCCTTGTACTGCTCGACCCTGTGGATCATCGATTCGACGAGCGTTTCTGAGAGCATTTGTGGCTTCAGACCAAGATCGAGCAGCTTCGTGTGCGTCGGGTTGTAATAGTGATCCTCCGCCTCGACCCTCGGGTTCGAGAAGCTGCGAAGCTCGACGCTGTAGCCGAGGCGATCAGCTGCCTCTACTACTTCCTCGGCAAGCTGGTTGATCGAGAACACCTCGGTGAACTGGTTGTAAATCCTCATCTCGCCCGTATCCGATGGGTGCATCGCCGCCAGCTCAACGCACTGCATGGTGTCCTTGATGTTCAGGTAGCCGCGGGTCTGGTTGCCCTTCCCGTAGACGGTGAGGGGATGGCCGATGACCGATTGCACAACGAACCGGTTGAGGGCTGTTCCGAACATCTCGTCGTAGTCGAAACGGGTCTCGAGCCGCTCGTCGAGCACCGTCTCGTCGGTGTCGGTTCCGTACACGACGCCCTGATTGAGGTCGGTGACCCTCAGTCCCCAAATACGAACAGCAAAGTGCAGATTGTTGGAATCGTGCACCTTCGTCAGGTGATAGAAACTGCCTGGCGTCTTCGGGAACAGCAATGTGTCCTTGCGACCCTTGTGCTCGATCTCGATGTAGCCCTCTTCGATGTCGATGTTCGGCGTGCCGTACTCGCCCATTGTTCCGAGCTTGATGAGATGGGCATCTGGGACCACTTCTCGCATGCCCCAGATAACGTTGAGGGTCCCGATAACGTTGTTGGTCTGCGTGAAGACGGCATGATCACGGTCGACCATCGAGTACGGGGCTGACGGCATCTCCCCGTAGTGGACGATCGTGTCCGGGCGGAACTCGCCGAATGCCGACGCGAGATGGCGATAGTCCGTGATGTCGAAGTGGTAGAACTTGATGGTCTTGCCCGTTACCTCGTGCCAGACGTCGATGCGTTCCCTGAGAGGACGAATTGGAGTCAGACTGTCCGCGCCGCGTTCGGTGAGGAGGCTGCGACGGAGGAAGTTGTCGACGACCGCGACCTCATGGCCGCGATTGGAGAAGTGCATGGCGGTCGCCCAGCCCAGATAGCCGTCGCCGCCGAGGATCATGACGCGCACGAGAGTGCTCCTTTGTATCCGAATGTCCCTGCTGTTATGGGGATTGAGGGGTCCTCGAGCCTCTACCCTAGCGCGATGACTGCAGCCGAAAGCTCCTATCGCGACAGAGCGACGGCCCCTGTGATTGTGGTCATCCCCGCGCACAATGAGTCAGGTCGTATCGGAGCGACCGTGCGATCTGTGCTTCCTCACGCAACCGAAGTCATCGTGGTTGATGATGGGAGTTCAGATAGCACCGGAGAAGAGGCACGCTCAGCCGGGGCGAACGTCGTCAGGCTCGATCCAGGGCGCGGCTACATCGGCGCAATCAAAGCCGGGTTCCAAGCTGCGACAGGAGGGATCATCGTCACGGTCGACGGAGATGGTGAGCATCCCGCCGATGCCATCCCAACCCTGATCGCACCGATCATCGACAACGATGCCGACATGACGCAGGGTGCTCGCCCGCGCGTGTCGCGTCCCTCGGAGGCAATCCTCACCTGTCTCGCCGGCCTCGTGGCACCTGTTGGAGATAGCGGCACCGGCATGCGCGCTCTCCGATCTGATCTCGCTCACTCTCTCGACATCGACGGCAGATGCATCTGTGGTGTCCTCACACTCGAATCGATCCGAAGAGGTGCGACCGTCATCGACGTTCCAATCGACCTGGTCGAAACGGTCAAGCCACGTAGAATCGCGTGGTTCCACCTGATTCAGGCAGGACCCGTCGTTCGCGAGATGGTGAGGGTCGTGTGGGCTCGGCGACGACGCTGAGCCCCTGGTGCAGATCCGCGTCAGGACGCGAGCGTCAGACCGTCGTCGCCGGTCTCGACCTTCACGGTGCTGTCATCGCCGATCTCCCCGTCGAGCAGCGCGAGCGCAAGGCGGTCTCCCAGCTCACGCTGGATGAGACGTTTCAGCGGCCGGGCACCGTAGATCGGGTCGTAACCGTGGTCGGCGAGCCAGTCGAGCGAGCCGCCCGTGAGCACGAGGTCGATCCGGCGGTCTCGAAGCCGTTTCGACAGGTGCTCGACCTGGATCTCGACGATGTGCCGCAGGTCCTCCCTGCTGAGCCGTTGGAACACGACGATGTCGTCGACCCGGTTCAGGAACTCCGGTCGAAACGAAGATCGCACGGCGTCCATCACCCGTTGATTGACGACCTCTTCCGGCAGGTCGGGCTCGATGAACTCGGATCCGAGGTTCGAGGTCATGATCAGCACAGTGTTCGTGAAGTCCACCGTTCGACCCTGGCCATCGGTGAGGCGGCCATCGTCGAGAACCTGGAGCAGCACGTTGAACACGTCGTGGTGGGCCTTCTCGATCTCGTCGAGGAGCACCACCGAGTACGGGCGACGGCGGACGGCCTCGGTGAGCTGGCCACCTTCCTCGTACCCCACGTAGCCGGGGGGCGCACCGATGAGACGACTGACCGTGTGCTTCTCCATGTACTCAGACATGTCGATCCGCACCATGGCCCGTTCGTCGTCGAACAGGAACCAGGCGAGCGCTCTCGCGAGTTCGGTCTTCCCGACCCCCGTCGGGCCGAGGAAGATGAACGAGCCGATCGGTCGGTTCGGATCCGAAATGCCTGCTCTGCTTCGGCGGATCGCGTTCGCGACAACGGTGACGGCATCGTCCTGGCCGACGACCCGCCTGTGCAAGTACTCCTCGAGGTGTACGAGTTTCTCCAGCTCGCCTTCCATGAGGCGGGCTATGGGGATTCCGGTCCACCGGGCGACCACCTCGGCGACATCCTCATCATCCACTTCTTCTTTGAGCATCCGGTTGGTCGTTTGGAGGTCGGCGAGGTCCGCCTGGCGTGCGGCCAACTCCTCCTTGAGGCGTGGAAGGGTTCCGTAGCGCAGCTCGGCTGCATGTTCGAGGTCGGCGGAACGTTCGGCCTGTTCCGCGTCTGCCTCGGCCTGCTCCAATTGCGACTTCTTCGTCTGGATCTCGCCGATCGCCTTCTTCTCGAGCTGCCAGTGAGCGTCGAGCGCTCCGATCTGCTCTCGTAGGTCGGCGAGGTCTTTCTCGATCGCCTCGAGTCGATCCTTGGAGGCCTCGTCGGATTCCTTCTGGAGCGCCGCGCGCTCGATCTCTAGCTGCTTGATACGCCGATCGAGATCGTCGATCTCTTCCGGCATCGAGTCGATCTCGATGCGAAGCTTCGACGCCGCCTCATCGATGAGGTCGATAGCTTTGTCCGGAAGGAATCGTCCTGTGAGGTAGCGGTCGGAGAGAACGGCTGCGGCGACGATCGCCGCGTCGGTGATGCGAACACCGTGGTGGACCTCGTACCGCTGCTTCAGTCCCCTGAGAATGCCGATCGTGTCTTCGACACTCGGTGGTTCGACGAAGACGGGCTGGAAGCGCCGTTCGAGTGCGGCGTCTTTCTCGATGTGCTTGCGATACTCGTCGAGCGTGGTCGCGCCAATCATGCGCAACTCACCCCGGGCCAGCATCGGCTTCAGCATGTTCGAGGCGTCCATTGCGCCCTCGGCTGCCCCGGCGCCGACCAGGGTGTGCATCTCGTCGAGGAAGGTGATGATCTTGCCCTGTGCGGACTTGATTTCGTCCAAGACGGCCTTGAGGCGCTGTTCGAACTCGCCCCGATACTTGGCGCCGGCCACCATTGCCCCCAGGTCGAGCGCGACAATCCTCTTGGACTTGAGCCCTTCCGGAACATCCCCGTCGGCAATACGTCGTGCCAGGCCTTCAACGATGGCGGTCTTGCCGACGCCGGGTTCACCAATGAGCACCGGGTTGTTCTTCGTTCTGCGAGACAGCACCTGGATAACACGGCGGATTTCCTCGTCCCGGCCGATGACCGGATCGAGGTTCTGGTTGCGGGCCATCTCGGTGAGATCGCGTCCGTACTGCTCGAGGGCGTTGAATGTTGCTTCCGGATCCTGCGAGGTCACGCGCTGTGACCCGCGCACTTCGACCAAACGGGACAGGATCGCCTCCCGCGTTGCGCCGAGGCGTTGGAAGACTTCGCCCGCGGGATCACTGCTGCCGGCGAGGGCGAGAAGCAAATGATCGACTGAGACGTACTCGTCCCGCATGTCCGATCGCTGGCGATCCGCCGCCTGGAGGACGCGCAAGAGTGCTTGAGACATGGACAGCTCGCCGCCGTACACCTTCGGAAGCGTGTCGACGTACTCCTGGAGTGCGATGCGAAGCGCCGGCGGCTGCACGCCGAGGCCGGTGAGAACCGGGTAGACGATGCCGTCGGTTTGGGCGAGAAGCGCAAGACCGAGATGCGCCGGTTCAACGGAGCGGGCATGCTCGGCGAGCTTCTGAGCCTGGGCAAGTGCCTCCTGCGCCTTGTGCGTGAAGTGTTCGAAATCCATAGTCACCTTTTAGAAAATCTAAGTCTAACTATATCAACTTCGAGCCGGAGTTGCGTATTCCTGGAGGCTCCGACCGCGGTGGCCAGTTCTCAGTTTTCGGTCATCGGTAGGAACGCGGCCCGAGACACCCCGATGCTCCAAGGTGACTGTCTTACCGAAAACCGAGAACCCAGAACCGAAAACGGCTCGGCGAGCCCTAGAGAAGCGACAGGCGTCGGTTCAGCGCATCGAGCACTGCCCGAACGGTCGCGAGCGATGGGTCATCGTCACGGATCAGGGCGCTGCCCACGAGCCGTTCGTCCATGTTCCTGATGTGGACCTGGGCAACCGCGACTCGGGCAACGCCCAGTTCTTGTGTCGCTATGGCTGCCAGGTCGAGCACGAGCGAGTCGTGCGCAGCATGCTGAATGGCGCTCAGAGTGGCCTCTCCCACGAGCCGCGGTCGGGCCGTCGGCTCGGGGCTTCCGACCGCTTGGCCGCTGAACTCCTCGTCTTCCCAGGAGAGGGTTACGGTGACGGCGGCGTCGTCCCCATCGACCGACTCCTGGATGTGGACGATGGCAGGTCGTGATCGCATGGGCGGAGCCTACCCCGACGGATGGTGATTCTGCGATCTTCAGGCGACCATCGCCCGGTCTCGTGCCCACGCGCGGAGGCCCGCGATGTCCTCCGAACGGGTGACAGAGAGTGGGACGTTGCAAGCAAGTTCGGCATCGAGTTGCGAAAGGGTCAGCGCACCGCCGTCGGCCGCGGCACGATATCGGGCTCCGACGATCGCCGTTTCGATCTCTGCACCGGAGAAGCCTTGCGTCTCGTCCACGAGGTGGGTGATGTCGAGGGTCTCCGGGTTCACACCGCGCTTTGCGAGGTGGACGCGGAAGATCTCCCGGCGGCTCGCCGCATCTGGCAGATCGACAAAAAAGATCTGATCGAACCTTCCTTTCCGAAGCAGCTCTGGGGGGAGCGACGCGATGTCGTTGGCAGTGGCGACGGTGAATATCTCTCCGGAGTGGTCTTGCATCCAGCGCAGGTAGGTGCCCAGGAGGCGCCGAGCAACCCCGCCATCGGCGGTGCCGGTTGAGAACCCCTTCTCGATCTCGTCGATCCACAGCACTGCCGGTGCCATGGCCTCGATGGTGTGAAGTGAGGCATCGAGGCGCCGTTCTGACTCACCGAGGTACTTGTCGTACAGCCGGGACGGGTCGAGTAGCACGAGGGGAAGTCCCCAGCTGCGGGCGAGCGTCTTGGCGATGAGAGACTTTCCGCACCCTGGTACTCCGGTGAGGAGGATTCCCTTGGGGGGATCGAGTTCGGGTGTGTCGAGGGCGATCTTTCTCAACCGCAGCCATGACTTCAACCCTTCGAGTCCACCGACCTCGTCGAGTGTGCCGGCGTCGCTGTCGATGATCTCGAGGACGCCATCGGTGTTGAGCAGTTCAGCCTTCGCTGCTCGTAGGTCGGGGATGGATGCGAGGGTTCCGTCTTCGAGCACCTTCCGTCTGATCAGTCGGGCGGCCTCTTCGAGTGTGATACCTCTCAGAGCATCGGCCATGTCCTCGATACGATCACCACCGACGAGGACGGGGAAGCCGCGATCGGCGAGTTGGCGAACGGTGGAGCGGACGAGCTTGATCAGCTCCGCCTTGCCGGGAGGTCTGAGACGCCAGCGGTGGGCGATGCCGTCGAGCTCTTCCGGCAGGTCGGGATGCGAGGCGGTGAGGATGAGTGTTTGACCCCGTCGTTGCCGTTGGGCGAGTTCCTTGATTCTGCGGACGGCGACTGGATCTTTGAGAAAAGGGTTGGCGTCTGCGAACACGAACGCACCCGGTGTAGTCAACTCGGCAACGAACGCGAGCGCTCTGTTCGGGTCGGCGCTTTGATATTGCGGCTGCTGACCATCGCGCATGAGCCCTTGCGCGACCGACCAGGTCCAGACAGACATGTGAAGTTCGTCTGCCGCGCTCCTGAGTAGGTCCAGGAACCGTGGCTCTTCGTCGGTCGCGACCACCAGCAGGGGGTACTGCGACGCGAGCAGCACCTTGAGATCCGCGGCATTGTCCATGACTAGGTGTATCGCCCAGACTCGTCGGGACACTGAGGAATTCGGGAGGGCGGCCGCGGCCGCCCGTACCTCGTACCTTGTATCTCGCGTTCTGCGCTGGAAAGGCGAAAGAGAGCTGGATCTGAGATACGGCTCGCCTTGCGGTCTGTCGACGTGACCCGATCGCGTACGAGATACCCGGTACGGCGGACGTAGCCCGCTCTGCGAAGCGAGCCTGGCTGGCACAATGGCGGTGTGCGGTACGAGACCATCGACCACACGGCGGACTCGGGGATCGTCGCCTACGGCGCGTCGCGAGAGGAGCTGTTCGAGAACGCAGCCTTCGGCATGTTCGACCTCATGTTCGATCTGTCGA
>CAZWHZ010000053.1:0-12093 GCA_964633745.1 uncultured Acidimicrobiia bacterium | reverse complement strand
CTTCGGCGAACGGTGACCAGTTGTACGGGACGTATGACGGCGTCCTGACTAGTGAAACGACGTTCGCAGAAGAGTTGATCATTACCGGCGGTACCGGTCGGTTTGCCGGCGCGAGCAGAGTTGTGACCGAAGCAGGTTGGTTCGACCCTTCGACCACCTACATGAAGGTCACCGGTGACGGTTGGATCTCCTACGACGCATCCCAACGGTCGGCGCGCCAGTAGAACCACGATCCTCCTGTTCGGAGGACAAGTCGCTGGAGATCTGATCGGCGTAGAACAGCTCCAGCGACTTCAGGCGACGCTCCTCGAGATCGGCGAGGCGAGGCACCGTCCGGCGCGCCGTGCCGGCGGTGCCGTCCGCCTCCTCCGCCCTCGCTAGACCCCGAAGGTGCGCTCGGATCGCTGCCGGAGGCTGTCGTCATCGGCGAGCAGACCCACACTAAGCAGGACCGGTCTTTTGGATTTTCCGGATGCGTTGGCGGCTGCTGGTGCTCCTGGTGGTCCGGTGTTGTTGGTGAGGGGGTCGTCGATTCCTGGGGCGACGGCTGCTGAGTTGTCTCGGTTGTCGCCTGCGTCGATTGTGATTCTTGGTGGTACGGCTGTGGTGTCGTCTGATGTGCAGGCACAGCTCGCCTCCTACGCATCGCCGTAGAAGGGGCACGAGACACCTGGAACCAGGACAGCTGGCCACACTGCGAACTCGCTCGACGGGCACGACCGCGTGATCACAGCCAGTCATCACGGGGCAGGCGAGATCTCCCCGGTGTACTCCAAGGCCCAATCCGACGACCGTGTCCCTGTTTCAAGCGCCGGAAGGCCTAGCCTCCCGGTTCTCGTGCTACGGTCGGCAACTGGATCACAGACGAGAGGGAGGCATCGGTGCGCACGTCGATGGTGAAGGCCATTCTGGGCTACGACCTTGTCGAAGGTGTTCACAAGGAGGACTACGAACGGTGGCTCTGGGAGGTTCACGTTCCCGACCTTCTCGCCAATCCGTATCTGGATCGGCTCGTGTTCAACACGGTGGTGCGGCCTGTGCTTTCCACGAGCGCTGGTTCTCCTACTGCGAGAGAGCCGGAGACCTTCTACCGGATCGCTGAGCTGCATTTCGCCGATCATGAAGCGTATGAGCGGTATTTGGAGTGGTTCCGTGAACACCCGATCCCTCCTGAGCGGGGTCCCGCGGGGAGAACGGAGTTCCGGTTCTATGTGTTGACGGAGTCGGTCGAAGCATCCCGCTGAGGTCCCACTGATCTATCGGGAGGCAAGCTCAGACCTCAGCAAGACCCGCCGTGCTGCCCGGGCGATCGGCTCGTCGATCATCCGGCCTTGATCATCGGCGATCACCCCTGATCCGCGAGAGATTGCATCCTCGTAGAGTTCGACGACCCTGCGAGCGGCTGCAACTTCGGCTTCGGAAGGTGTGAACACCTCGTTGATCACGGGAATCTGGGCGGGGTGGATGGCGGATCGGGCGCGAAACCCCAGTTGGTGGAGACGCCGTGTAGAGGCGCGTAGGGCTTCGAGATTTGCGATGTCGAGGAACGCAGGTCCTGAGGGGGGTTGAATGCCTGCTGCTGCGCTGGCGATGACGACCTGGATTCGGATCGGCAGCCACTCTCGTTCGTCGTCGGAAGCGGTGATGCCGAGGTCGGCGGCAAGGTCGCCTTCGCCTATTGCCAGATGGGAGACACGGGGAGCCGCTGCCAGGTCGAATATCGCCTGCAAGCCGGCAGCGGTTTCGATGATTGGTGCAAGTAGGACTCCGGACGTTTCACGAGCGGTCTCGAGTTGGTCGAGGAGTCTCGCGATCTCTTCGAGCACGCCCGCGTCCTCTGCCTTCGGGACATAGATGCCCTTCAGGCCCGGGTGCACGACGGCTGCGATGTCATTCTCCATCAGGTCCTGGTTCGCGTTGACTCGCACCCATGTGGGCGGTCGGCCGGCTTCTCGTTCTTGAAGCCACTTGGAGACGATGTCCCGAGCGGACTCCTTTGCGGCAGGTGCTACTGCGTCTTCCAGATCGACGATCAACGCGTCCGCACCTCGCCCGCTCGCCTTGGCGAGCTTTTCGGGTGCGTCTCCGGGGACGTAGAGGTAGCTTCGTGCGGTCATGTGCAATGTATGTCTTCTCGCGTGGGCTTCCGTCTGGTACTGAGACCCACCCGATGATACTATCGGAACGTCATTCCCTCTAGTGGAACACATATGCCATCAGCACTCGAAGGTGTCAGGGTCCTCGACATCGCCACCCTGTTCGCGGGGCCGCTGGCGGCGACGATCCTTTCCGACTTCGGCGCTGATGTCATCAAGATCGAGCATCCTCGAGGTGATCCTGTCCGGGACCATGGGCACGCGAAGGACGGAGTGCCGTTGTGGTGGAAGATGCTCGGTCGCAACAAGCGGGCGATCACGCTCAATCTCAGCAAGGTTGAAGGCCAGGAGTTGTTCCTTCGCCTCGTTCAGGAGGCCGATGTCGTGATCGAGAATTTCCGTCCGGGAACGCTCGAACGTTGGAACCTGGACCCGGACCGCCTCCGCGAGGTCAATCCAGGATTGATCTTGGCCCGGGTGACCGGGTTCGGCCAGTTCGGTCCCTATGCAAAGCGACCGGGTTTTGGGACGCTTGCCGAGGCAATGAGCGGCTTTGCCGCGATCACGGGTGAGCCGAGCGGACCACCGACCTTGCCGCCCTTCGGTCTTGCCGACGGTATCGCAGCCCAGGCGACGGCCATCGCCATCCTGATGGCCCTGTATCGGCGTGATGCCGGAGGTGGGACCGGCCAGGTGATAGATCTGGCCATTATCGAACCGATTCTGACGATTCTCGGGCCACAGCCGATCGTGTACGACCAGCTCGGAATCACACAGACACGTGCCGGGAATCGGTCGGTCAACAACGCGCCGCGCAACACCTATCGGACACGTGACAACCGTTGGGTCGCCATCTCGACCAGCGCTCAGAACGTGGCCGAGCGTGTACTACGCCTCGTCGGGCATCCCGAAGTGATCGACGAACCGTGGTTCGATTCTGGTCGGACCCGTGCCCAACACGCCGACCTGCTCGACGAGTACGTCGGAGATTGGATCGCCCGACACGATTTCCACAACGTCGTTGCCGTGTTCGAGGAGGCGCAGGCGGCGGTAGCCCCCATCTACGACATCGCGCAGATCATGGAGGACCCCCAGTACCGGGCGCTCGACTCGATCACCACGGTACAAGACCCTGAACTCGGCGACATCCGCATGCAGAACGTACTGTTTCGCATGTCAGAGACGCCAGGCGAGATTCGCTGGGCCGGCCGTCGCCTCGGGGAGGACAACGAGGCCGTGTTCCATCATTTGGGGCTCAGCGCCGGGGATCTGCGACGCCTACGTGATGAAGACATCATTTGAGGGAAGGAAGCAGCATGACGGCACCATTTGGGATCGACTGGGAAGCGCTGAGGAACGCGCGCATCATCGACCTTGCCCAGGGCATGCGGCGGGGTATGCCCGTGTCGCCCAACCATCCGGCTTATCAGATGGCCCTGTTACGCCGGCACGGGGACATGATGCGCCCCGACGGTGGCTCCGCGGCAAACGAGATCATCGTGACCGGCGGGCACGTCGGCACCCACATCGACTCCCTCGCTCACGTGTCCCACAACGGCAAGCTGCACGGAGGCATCGAGGCGGCGACGGTACAGAGCCATGAAGGCTTCTCGGTGTTGGGTGTCGACACCATCGCTCCGATCCTGTGTCGTGGCGTGCTTCTGGACGTGGCCGCCGTTCACCAGACCGATGTCCTACCAGCCGGCTACGAAGTGACCGCAGCCGACCTCGACGCTGCTGCCGAGCGTGCCGGTACCCAGCCTGGCCCGGGGGAAGCGGCGCTCATTCGAACCGGGTGGCCGGTGCACTGGTCCGACCCGGAGACTTTTCGCGGACAAAGCGGGGGAGCGCCCGGGCCCGGCGTCGAAGCGGGTCGCTGGTTGGCCGAAAGGAATGTACGCGCTGCCGGCGCCGAAACGATCGCTTTCGAGGTCATCCGGCCTGGCGCCGGTCACAGTGTGCTACCCGTCCATCGTATTCTGCTCGTCGAATCGGCGATCCACATCATCGAAGTGATGGACCTCACCGGACTTGCCGAAGCGAGCATCTTCGAGTTCTTGTTCATCCTCGCTCCGTTGAAGCTGATCGGCGCTACCGGATCACCGGTTCGACCGCTGGCGGTGGTCGATGCCTGAAACGCTGGTCGCCCAGCTTGCGGCTTTCGCCGTCGAAGCCCGCGATCACGGTGTACCTACCGGCATTCTCGAAGATGCCAAGTCGAGGGTTCTCGACGTTCTGGGCAACTCCCTGGCCGCCTGGGGCGACGAACCCGGTGACGCGATCCTCGATATGGTGCTCGACTGGGGAGGCAAACCGGAAGCCGCGGTGCTCGGGAAGGCAGCCCATCTCCCCGCTCCGAACGCCGCGCTCGTCAACGGCACCCTGGCGCATGCCCTCGACTTTGACGATACGCACCTTCCATCAGTGCTGCATCCCTCCGCCTCCGTCGTGCCGGCTGTTCTCGCTGTCGCCCAGGCTGTCGGAGCGTCCGGTTTGGAAGCTCTCGTTGCCATCGCGGTCGGCGACGAGATCAATGTGCGGCTTGGAGCCGCTTCCTACGACCCTGCGATCAGGAACTCGATCTTCTTCGAAAACGGCCTGCACGCGACTTCGATCTGCGGCACGCTGGCCGCCGCTGCCGCCGCAGGCGTGCTCATGGGACTGGACGAGAGCGGCATCGCCAGTGCCGTCGGCATCGCGGCGAGTATGGGAGCTGGCCTTCTGGAAGCCAACCGCACCGGAGGTTCGGTCAAGCGAATGCACTGCGGGTGGGCAGGCCACGCCGGTACTACCGCTGCCCTCTTGGCCGCACGGGGCGTCACCGGACCTCCGACCGTGCTGGAGGGTCGCTTCGGATTCTTCCGGGCCTACTCGGAGGGCCGCTTCGACGAGGAGGCGCTCATCGGCGGTCTCGGAGACCGGTGGGAACTACTGCGTGTTCATTACAAACCGTATCCGACCAACCACTTCACACACGCGGGGATCGACGCAGCTCTCGCGCTGCGGGCTCAAGGCCTCGACGTCAACGACATTGCAGAGATCGAGCTGGGCGTTGCCGCGCCGACATTGCGCACAATCGCCGAGCCACCCGAGCAAAAGGCGCATCCACCGAGTCCGTATGCGGCAAAATTCAGTGGGCCCTTCACGGTCGCCACCGCCCTTCTCGGCGGGGGTGGCCTTGGCGTCTACCTCGACGACTTCACCGACGCGACAATCGGAGATCCGGGTCGGCTCCGCCTGGCGGGGTTGGTCCGTTGCGTCGCGGACGAGGAGGCCACCGAGGCGTTCCCGAACAGTTTCGGCGGGGCTCTGAAGGTCCGGACCACGTCGGGAGCTGTGCTGGAACACCGGGTTCGTGACAACCGCGGTGGTCCAGAGAACCCTCTGACCCCCGAAGAGCTTGCCACGAAGTTTCGCCTCAACGCCTCCCGCTGGTTGTCGAAGTCCGGCGTAGCGGAGATGGAAGAGACAGTCCTCGGCCTCGAGACGGCGCCGACCGTCGACAGAATACTGGAGATCGCATGAGAAACTGGGCCGTTGTCGCAGGAGCCACCGGGGCGTTAGGGCGCCCCATTGTGCAGCGCCTGGTCGGGCGCGGGCTCATCGTTCTTGCCGTGAGCCGCACAGCCGAAACGCTCGTGGAACTCGCCGAAACCATACCCGGGGTAGTTCCGTGCATCGCCGATCTGAGAACGGATGAAGCCGCGAAGTCGATCGCGAAACACATAGACGGAACGGTCCAGGCAGCAGTCCACGTCGCGGGCGTGCCCCTCGGAGGGAGTATCGACGACGTAACGACCGATGCGATCCTCGCGGCGGTCGACCTCAAGGTGAACGGTATGCTCCGCCTGGTCCGGGCGGTCGATTCGTCTTTGGAACGAGGGTCACGGCTCATCGCCGTGACCGGCAACCTCGGGTACGACCCGATCCCCGAGGCGGTCACCGCGGGGGTCGCCAACGCGGCTCTCGCCAACCTCGTTCGCCAACTCAATCGCACCTACGCCCCTCGTGGAGTGACGTGTCACGCGGTCGCCCCCGGTCCGGTTGACACCGCTCGCCTCCGCGTCCTGGTGACCGAGATGGCTCGAGTCCAGCATCTCACCGAGGAGGAGACGCTTGACCGGCTGCGCTCGGCGGCACCGACGGGGGAACTCGCGACACCCGATCAGATCGCGTGGGCTGTGAACCTCCTCCTCGACAATGAAGCAACCGCACTCGCCGGATCGACGTTGCTGCTCGACATGGGTCGGCGAATCGCGATTCCGTGAATCCGACTCCGAACTCGGCGTCCGAAGCCGCACCCGACTACGCGACCGGTTTCAGCGTCACGTTTAACGTCGACATCTCCCGATCGGCACTCATCTTGATCGACCTGCAATACGCCTCTGCATCCCGACGCCACGGACTGGGTCGTATCCTCGCCGAGCAAGGGGATCCACGAAGCGGGGCCTGGCGATTCGATCGGATCGAGCAGGAAGTGATCCCGAACGTCCGCCGGCTCCTACAACGCTACCGGTCGGTTGGGGCACCGGTAGTCCACCTGACCTTGGGGAGCCGCACCGGCGACTTCACCGACGTCGCGCCCTTCCTGCGCCCTCTCGCCAAAGCGACAGACAACCGGGTGGGAAGCGCCAATCACGCCATCCTCGAACCCGTTGCGCCGTTGCCGGGTGAGCCGGTGCTGGTCAAGACCACCGCGAGCGGGTTCTTGGGTTCGGACCTGCGGCAGGTCCTCAACCAACTCGGTGTCGCTCAACTCGTCTTGACGGGCGTATCGACGAACTCGTGCGTGGAAAGCACCGGAAGGGACGCCGCCGACCTGGGCTATGAGTGCGTTCTGGTCGATGACGCGTGCGCGGCTGCCTCGGCCGCGCTGCACCAGGCGGCGGTGACCAATTTCGCTCGGCTCTTCGGTAGGACGGCAACAACCAGGGACCTATTGTCGGAGTTGTGACCCGCCGATTCCCTGAATCCCCGCACTCCGGACTCGGTGAGATCGTTCCGCGCCTAGAGATGATCTTGTCGTCGTTGCCCACGAACCGATCGATGTAGCGGACCCCGAAAGAGGGGATAGCGTGGGCTGTTGATTCCAAAAGGGGTACCGGCGATCAGGGCCGCCGATTCGTCCCAGCGAGGGGCCACGCCCCAGGATGCATGAACCTTCCCGATAGTGCGATATCGGTCGCGTGTCGCGCTCTCGATGTCCGCACCGCTGCTGGAGGCGCCGTTTGGAAAGAGCAGCTAGACCCTGTCGAAGTGGAGCTTTCGGGCTTCAGAGTGGCTTTCGCCAGGTCGCTGGTTCGAGATATCGAACCAGACTCAGGTGAACGCTGCGTCACGAGGGTCGAGGTCGCATTGCGTTGACACTTCCATGGCAAGAATGATAGATTCACGGAACAGCGTTTCGCCAGAAGAAACGCTCCTGAGGCTGAACGGGAGGACATCATGAAACGACTGTCCAAGATTCTCATGTTGACGATGGTGCTGGGCCTCATCGCTAGTGCATGCGTCAGCGGGACAGCGGACACAACGGCGACATCAACTACCCAGGCTGCCACGACGACTACCGCCGGGCAGGCCACCACGACCACCGCAGCTGCCACCACAACAGCGCCGGCCCCGGCCGAGCCGATCAAGATCGGCGCTATTCACCCCTTGACTGGTGGGCTAGCTGGTGCGGGGATCAAGATGGACAATGCGGCGAAGATGGCTGTCGCGGACATCAATGATGCCGGGGGGATCGCATCTCTTGGCGGAGCCAATCTGGAGTTGCTGTCCGCTGACTCGACAGGGGCCGCGGAGGTGGGCCAGTCGGAAGCTGAACGGCTCATCGGCGAGGGTGCCGTTGGACTCATCGGCGCGTATCAGTCTGCGGTCACCACGAATATCGCGGCGATATCAGAACGCGACACTGTGCCGCTGGTGATCGATGTGGCTGTGGAGGATTCGATTCTGCAGCAAGGCTACAAGTACACGTTCCGGGTACAGCCCAACGCAACTGCGATGGGCAAGTACGGGGCGGAGTTTCTCAATGACATCGCTACTGCGGCTGGAGAGACGGTGACCAAGGTCTCCTACCTGCACGAAGAGAGCGGGTTCGGAACCAGCGTCTTCGAGGCATTCAAGGCCGCCGCCGCCGGCTACGGCATCGATGTTGTCGCAGAGATTCCCTACGGTGCGTTCACCGTTACGGACTTGACGACGGAGATGACTCAAGCTGCCGCACCCAAACCCGACGTCATCGTCGTCACCGGCTACTACAACGACGGAGTGTTGGCAGCTCGTGCGGCGCAGGACCTCGCGCTCGATGTCAAGGCGGTGTACGGAGTTGCCGACGGTGCGTATGACACGCCGGAGTTCACCAGCGACTTCGCCGGCGGAGAGGGCTTCTTCGACGCGAACTACCACTACAACGCAGCCAGCGCGAAGGTCGTCGAGATACGCAAACGGTACGAGGACCAGTTTGGTGCCCAGATGGACACGGCTTCGATGCTTGCCTACCAGGCGGTATTGGTACTCGCCGACGCGATCAACCGGGCCGGTTCCACAGACCCCACGGCGATTCGAGATGCACTGGCACAAACCGACATGACAGATCATCTCATGGCGTATCCCGGACCGATCAAGTTCGACTCGGCCGGCGAGAACGTGAGTGCTCAACCGGTTCTGATGCAGGTGCAGGGCGGCACCGTTCTGCAGGTGTGGCCTGCTGAACTCCAGGAGAGTCAGCCCAAGTTCCCGGCGGTGTCCTGGAAGTAGTCTTCCACCGGCCTCAAGGAGCGCTCGTGACCGAGACCAACGTAGCGACACGAGGGCGATCCGGGAGTAGAAACTCCCGGATCGCCCTCGTTGTCTTTGGCGTGGCAGCGCTGGCTTTGCTCGCCTGGGTAACCGGATGGTGGGAGTCACACCACACGATCTTCGCCCAGGTGATGGTGAGCGGACTCCTCATCGGAAGCGTGTACAGCCTCGTGTCGATGGGTCTCAGCCTGGTGTTCGGGGTGCTCGACATCATCAACTTCGCTCACGGGGCTCTGATGAGCGTGGCCATGTACGTGGCTTTCGTGTTGGCGCGGTCGTATGGAGTCGACCCCTACCTGTCCCTGCTCGTCACGATCCCTCTCATGTTCATCATCGGGGTGTTCGTCCAGGCAACGATCATCAATCCG
This sequence comes from uncultured Acidimicrobiia bacterium, assembly GCA_964633745.1. Taxonomy (GTDB): domain Bacteria; phylum Actinomycetota; class Acidimicrobiia; order Spongiisociales; family UBA4744; genus CAYLHS01. Next base: position 2,828 of record CAZWHZ010000053.1, on the reverse strand, counting down.
GTGATGGACGCACCACTTCACAGTCAGCTCCTGTTGACATTGGGCCTGTCGCTGTTCATCCAGAACCTCCTTCTTGTGCTCTTCACTGGCACTCCGCGATCGATCGAGCTTCCGTATGCATCTGGTTCTCTCGGATTGGGTCTGGTCACGCTGGATTTCCCGTTCCGACTATTCGGGGCCGTCGTGACCCTTCCCAAGGCCATTGCATTCATCGTGTCGTTGCTGCTCGCCGGCGCCCTGTTCTTGTTGCTGCAGCGCACGCGGCTCGGCACGGCGATCCGGGCCGCCGCTCAGGACCCTGAAGGTGCAGAATTGGTCGGAATCGACGTGCGCCGGGTCTACCTGGTCACGTTTGGGATCGGGGCAGCGAGTGTTGGAGCAGCGGGCTCGCTGATATTGCCCTTCTTCTTCGTGAGCCCTACGGCCGGAGAAACATTCAACATCATCGCGTTCGTCGTGGTCGTCCTTGGAGGGATGGGCAGCATTCGGGGTGCTCTGGCTGGGGGGTTCCTCATCGGGCTGACACAGGAACTCACGCAGCTCTTCGTTCCTGGATCGTCCAAGTTGATTGGGGTATTCGCGCTGTTCATCTTGGTGCTACTCCTTCGGCCCGAGGGGTTGTTTGGGAGCCGGACATGAACAGTCTGTTCAAGCGTGTTGCGAGCCCTATCCGACTGGGGTCGAAGGACGTTCGCGGGTTGTTCGTCGTCGTCGTGTTGCTTGCTGTTCTGCCGCTCTTCTTGTCGGGCTTCGGGCTCACCATCGCGACGGTGGCGCTGATGTTCGCGCTGATGGGAACCGGGTGGAACATGATGGGCGGCTATGCCGGCCAGTTTTCGTTCGGCCACGCAGCATACTTCGGGATTGGGGCGTACTCGGTGGCCGTTCTGCTCACGAAGTATCTGCTGTCCCCGTGGGTGGGATTGCTGATTGGCGGTCTGCTTGCAGCTCTCTTTGGTCTTCTGACGGGATTCCTGTCGTTCCGCTACAAGCTCAGAGGCCCGTACTTCGCGCTCGCGACGTTTGCATTCGCCGAGATGCTACGTCTGCTCGCCAGCAGCTCATCGTTCATCAACAAGTCGATCGGAATCCATATCCCACTTGTTGGGGGTGATGACTGGGCACGAATCCAGTTCGAAGACACCCGACGGAACTCTTACTTCGTGATCCTCTTCCTCCTTGTGCTGGCACTTGCAACCACTGTATGGATGGTTCGGGCACGCGTCGGTCACTACATGGTCGCAATTCGGGACGATGAAGACGCTGCCGCAGCGCTGGGGGTCAACCCATTGAGGTACAAACTGATCGCTGTGGCTTTGAGCGGGTTCTTCACCGCTCTCGCCGGCGGCTTCTACGTGCAGTATTTTCTCTTCATCGACCCGGATCTGGCCTTTGGCGCGCTCGTGTCCATCCAGATCTTGCTGCGACCCATCGTTGGTGGGGTGGGCACGATCTGGGGGCCTCTTGTTGGGGCCGGAGTCCTTTCCCTTCTTGGCGAGTGGACCCGCGCCCTGGTTCGTCAACCACCCGCCTTTCTGGGGTTCCTGCAGGGTGTCAACGGGTTGGATGGGATGCTGTTCGGGGCGATACTCATCGCGGTAATCATCTTCGCGCCCGACGGCGTCGTGGGCGTCGTCAGACGCATCCGAGCGAGGGCTCACCGATGAGCGCTTTGTTGGAGATGCAGGGTGTTTCGAAGTCCTTCGGGGGGTTGCAGGCGCTCAAAGACGTCACGCTCGACGTGCATGAGGGTGAGATTCTGGGCCTCATTGGCCCCAATGGAGCAGGCAAGACGACACTGTTCAATCTGATCAGCGGTGCGATCCGGGCTGATGAAGGCGGCATACGCTTCCGGGAAGAGTCACTGGTCGGACTGCCTGCGTATGCAGTCGCGGAGCGGGGCATTGCACGCACGTTCCAGGTGGTGAAGCCCTTTGGTCAGCTCAGTGTGCTCGCCAATGTCATGGTTGGCTCGTTCTTGCGTGTGAGGAAGGCAAGCGAAGCGCAGCGTAGAGCGACGGCGGTTGTCCATCTTGTCGGGCTCGAACCGATGATGGAGACCCCCGCTTCATCGCTAACGCTGGCGGCTCGCAAGCGTCTGGAGCTTGCCCGAGCGTTGGCGACCGAACCGACGTTGCTCCTTCTCGATGAAGTGATGGCAGGTCTGACTCCGACAGAAGGCGCCGAAATGGTGCAGATCGTCCGTGACATCAGGAGTACTGGGATCTCCATCTTGCTCATCGAACATGTGATGGCGGCTGTCATGTCGGTGTCCGACAGGATCGCAGTTCTGCATCATGGAGAGGTTCTGGCCGTCGGCACACCCAGCGGCATCGCTCGAGATCAGACGGTCATAGACGCGTACCTTGGTGAGGAGTTCCGGATTGCTGGAGATTGACGGACTCCACGCCGGTTACGGCGACCTCGAGGTTCTCCACGGAGTCTCCCTTCGTGTCTCGGAGGGAGACGTGGTCGCGCTCATCGGTGCCAACGGTGCTGGGAAGACGACGACGATGAGGACGGTATCGGGTCTCATGCGACCCAAGAAAGGAACCGTCCTCTATGAAGGAAACCCCATTCACACCTGGAGACCGCGCAGAATCGTCGAACACGGATTGGTGCAGGTTCCCGAGGGAAGAAAGCTCTTTTCTGGGCTGTCGGTGGCGGAGAACCTCGCGATGGGGGCATACCGTCGTGGGAGGTCGGAACAGGCCGAGACCCTATCGGAGGTGCTCGAGATCTTTCCGCGCCTCGGAGAGCGCCAGAACCAGGAAGCCGGAACGCTCAGCGGCGGCGAGCAGCAGATGTTGACCATCGGACGGGCCCTG
>CAZWHZ010000052.1:0-12126 GCA_964633745.1 uncultured Acidimicrobiia bacterium | reverse complement strand
CTACCGAGAACCGAAAACCCAGAACCGAGGACTGCTCGCGAAGCGAGCCTTAGCCCGCCGGGCGACCGATGAACTGGATCCCTGCGAGGGCTAGTTCATTGAAGGGTGTGTTTCCGGCGACCGAGACGGACGGGTAGGTCGACGTGATTCTGATCGTCACCTGGGTGGTGGCCAGGCTGTCGAGTGACACTACTTGAGGCGCCGAGTTGTCGTTCTCGAGCTGACCGACCACGGGAGCACCGGGTTCGTTGTCGAGGATGATCTCGTAGCCCCTCACCTTGTAGTTCATTGCGAACTTGGTGTCGTCAACGACGTTCGTGAAGATGACTTCTTGGATCGTGTAGGGCTCTGGGAAGGTTGCGGTGATGGATCCATCGACTCCTTTCACCGAAGCGTCGTTCCAGTACGTGTCGTCGTTGTCGTCGAAGAGCGTCGCACAGGAGTACGTATCGTTCAGCTCACTCGAGCAGGTCTCGGTGATCACGGGGATCTCCACCGGCGCCGCCGGCGCAGTCGTTGACGAGCTGGTCGTGGACGACTCGGCCGACGGCTGGCCCTTGCCGCCGAAGATCGAGTTGACGGCGAAGGCGAGCAATGCGACGACGGCGATGGTGCCGAGGATGATCACGAGAGCCCGCGCTCCAGCGGTGGTTCGGATGATCGGCTGAGGTGCGACCGGGAGTGGACCCTGGCTGAGACGGGCACCGCACTGCTCACAGTGGCGGTTCGTCGACGGGTTGGCTGCGCCGCACGACGGGCACGAAACAGTCTCACGCCGCGATGGAGGAGGCGACGCGGGGAGTTCCTCGGACGCCTGCTCGTCCAGTGCGAACTCCTCATACCCGGACTCCGGAAGCGGCCCTGCCCACTGTCCGCAGTGAGGACAGAACTCCTGATCCTCGAAGATCTCACCGCAGTTGTTGCATGTGATGTGTGCCAACGGATGCCTTCCTCTCCGGGCTATTCTGCCACGCGCGTGTACGCAGTCGTGATCAGGACCGCTGAAAGCTGGACGATCGGCAATATCGCCGGTGGTTTGCTGCTGCTTGCGCTCATCGGGTTGGCTTTGGCAGCGTTCGTTCGTGTCACACTCCGCCGATAGCATCGCCGTATGACCTACCGATGCCACGACTGTGGCTATCGCTCGACCAAGTGGATGGGTTTCTGTCCGCAGTGTGGCTCACGCGATGCCCTGGCCAAAGATGCCCCTGCACCGAGGCGCGACGTACCCGATGTCGTCGATGTGCGGGCGGCGGTCGGCGCGGTTCGACATCACGATCCGGTGGGTCTCGACGAGGTTGATCGGGTACTCGGAGGAGGCATCGTTCCTGGTGCTGTTGCGTTGGTCGGAGGCGAGCCCGGGGTAGGGAAGTCAACGCTTCTCTTGCAGGTTGCAGGATCGTTCTGTGCGCGAGGTCGCAGCGTGATGATTGCTTCGGCGGAGGAGTCGATCGATCAGGTCGGTTTGCGAGCGAAGCGACTCGGTATCGAACCGGAAGGTGTGTCCCTGGTGGGAGAGGCGGACATCGACTCGATCCTTGCCGCAGCCGACGCCTTCACTCCGGACCTGCTCATCATCGACTCGATCCAAACCGTGTCAGCGCACGATATCGGGTCGACGGCCGGAACGGTGACACAGGTCCGAGAGTGCGCCGCGAGGGTGATCGCGCACGCCAAAGCGCGGTCGATGGCGGCGATCCTCATCGGTCACGTCACCAAGGACGGGGGTATCGCAGGCCCGAAGACGCTCGAACACATGGTCGATGTCGTGCTGTACCTGGAAGGGGAGAACAGCATGGGGCTTCGTGTGCTGCGTGGATTGAAGAACCGCTTTGGCCCGACACACGGTCTTGGCCTCTTCGAAATGCGAAGCAGTGGACTCGTCGAGGTAGAAGACCCTTCTGCAGCACTTCTCTCCGAGTGGAGAGGCTCGGTGCCAGGGACTGTCGTCTTCCCCTCCATCGAAGGCAGGCGACCGGTCCTCGTGGAAGTGCAGGGTCTGGTCGCCCCGAGCCAGGTGCCCCAGCCCAGGCGGAGTGTCAGGGGAGTGCCTCCTGCTCGTGTTCATCAGCTTCTCGCGGTCGTGCAGCGGCATGCGGGCATCGCTCTGTCGTCGAACGAGGTGTATGTGAACGTTGTCGGTGGCGTGCACATTTCCGAACCCGGGGTAGACCTGCCTGTGGCTCTCGCCCTCGCCTCCTCGGTGTTCGACACGCCTCTGGGATCGGTGGCAGCATGGGGCGAGATCGGATTGACCGGCGAGGTTCGGGCTGTCGCAAACGACCAACGGAGGCGTGAGGAGGCCGCACGGCTGGGGATCGAGCGTGTCATTGCCGCGAAGAGGGGTGTCCCGATGGGGCTACGCGAAGCCATCGAGTCGCTGTTCTCCCATTCGAGATGAGGTAGTGTTCATCTGGCTTCTACACACTGGCTGATATGACTGCCGACCTCTTCCTTCAAACTATCGAACGCCTTGCTCCGGGCACACCCATCAGAAGGGCGCTTGGCCGGATCATCCAAGAGCGGAATGGTGCACTCGTCGTTCTCGGTGACGGTCCCGAAGTTGAGCAGATCTGCTCGGGCGGATTCGAGCTCTCGCACTCTGAGTTCTCTCCTGCTCGGCTCGCCGAACTGGCCAAGATGGACGGCGCAATCATCTTGGACGACTCCTGGGGAGCGATCCTCAGAGCAAATGTTCACCTGCTTCCCGATCCTTCGATCGCCACGAGTGAGACCGGCGCACGGCACCGGACGGCCGAGCGGGTGGCCGCCCAGACCGGCAAGCCGGTGGTCGCCGTCAGCGAAGACCGGCGTATTGCCACGCTCTTTCTCAACACCAGGCGACAGGAACTCCAAGATCCGACTGATCTGATTCGGTACCTCAACCAGTCGCTCGCAACCCTCGAACGGCTCCGTCGGCGGCTCGATGAGGCCGAGGAACGTCTGACGCCGTTGGAGGTTTCGGACATGGCGACCTACCGGCCTGTAGTTGCCGTGATCCAACGAGCGGAACTGGTCATGAGGATCGGTGCGTCCATCAATGAGGAGATCATCGGTCTCGGTGGCGTCGGTGGCCTCACCCAGATCCAGCTCACCGACCTGCTTCAAGGGGTGCAAGAGCTGCGTGATCTCGTTGTGCGCGACTATGTGCGACCCCTCCGCAAAGGGACGTTCGAGCGACGTGTCGCAAGGCTCGATGCTGTTCCGACCGGAGAGATCCACGACCCGGAAGTGGTCGCAGCCGCGCTCGGGTTCGAACATCTCGATGAACGGGCGGAGCCTCTCGGTCTGCGCGTGCTCGACCAGGTGCCGCGACTGCCGGACAGCATTCGAGAAGGCGTGGCCAGGCACTTCCGAAGCTTTCAGAAGATGCTGAGTGCATCCGAGACCAAGCTCGCCGCAGTTCCCGGCGTCGGCAAGACGCGAGCGAAAGAGCTTCGCAGAGTGCTTGATCGGCTGCGCGGGTCCTCCCGCGTCTGGGAACACGAAGACAACTAGGCGAGCTTCGGCGGCTGTTGTCGGTTCTCGGTTCTGGGTCTTCGGTAGGACAGTCGCTGTGAGGTCTCGCGCCGCTCCCGGCGTGGGCTGCTTGGCGCTGGTGGCCGTCGCCTGAGGACTGAGGACTGAGGACTGAGGGCTGAGGGCTGAGGACTGCACTAGAATCGCTATCCCGACCCGAGGTTCCATGGCAACAACGCCCAAGAAATCTGGCACGTCCGCGGCCGAGAAGCCGACTTCGGCAGCCAAGAAGCCCGCAGCCAAGAAGTCGACTGCAGCCAAGAAACCGACTGCGGCAGCCAAGAAGCCGACTGCGGCAGCCAAGAAGCCGGCAGCCAAGAAGTCGACTGCAGCCAAGAAACCGACTGCGGCGGCCAAGAAGCCGGCTGCGGCCAAGAAGCCGGCAGTGAAGAAGCCGGTAGCCAAGAAGCCGGCAGTGAAGAAGCCGGTAGCCAAGAAGACAGGTTTCGATGTCGGTGACAAGGTGGTACACCCTCAGCATGGCGCTGCCATCATCGTCAAGAAGATGCGCCAGACGGTCAATGGTTCTCGTCAGGACTACTTCGTCCTGGATATCGCAACCGAGCAGCTCACCGTGTTCGTTCCCATTGCGACCATCGACGAAACCATCAGGCCGGTGATCTCCAAGAACCAGGCCCGCAAAGTGCTCGCCGTGTTCAAGGAGGCTCCGCAGGAGGCGGGCAGCAACTGGAGCCGCTGGTACAAGGTCCTCAATGAAAAGATGACTAGCGGCGACATCTACCAGGTGGCTGAAGTCGTCCGTGATCTCACCTACGCGCAGCAGATCAAAGGCATTTCGCCCGCGTTGAAGCGCATGCTCTCGCGCGCCCGCCTCACACTTACGTCGGAGCTCCAGTTCGCGCTCGACGTGGACGAGGAAGAGGCGACGAAGCGCCTCGATCGTGCTCTGCCAAAGGTGGAGGAGCCTCCCACGTCGTGATCGTCGAGCTCGTTCGTCTCCTGATCACGCTGGCGCTGATGGCAGTCGGATACAAGGTCGCCCCTACGCTGCCTTCGACGGACCCGGATACGGCGCAGGCGCTCGGCGCGATCATCGGTACCGGAACCGGCTATGTGGTCGGCGGCGTGGTGGGAAGGCTGTTCCGATCGTCGCTCGACTCGATACCGAAATCTATCGTTGCGCGTTCCACCGGTCCTGAGCTGTTTGCAGGCGCATTCGGAGTGGTGGTCGGGGTGTTCATCGGATTCGTCATCGCTCTTCCGGCCGTCGTGTTCCTTCCGTCCGAGATCGGAGTTCCTATCGCGGTCCTTGTCGTGTTGATGCTGGCTGTTGCCGCTGCGCGCCTCTTTGCCGGGCGGGCGGACGAGATCCTGGCTGCGACAGGCCTCAGGCGTCGCGGCGGTCTTGTGAGTCGGTCGCTGAGCGACACGGGATTCCTGCTCGACTCATCGGCAGCAATAGACAGTCGGGTGCTGAACATCTCGCGGCTCGGCCTGCTCCGTGGGCGGGTTTGGGTCCCGGGGTTTGTCATCGATGAGCTTCAGGGCCTGGCCGACGCGAATGACTCCGATCGTCGGCGGAGAGGCAGAAGAGGCCTCGATGTCATCGAGGCGCTCCGGGACCTTCCAGAGGCGGACATCGCGGTGCTCGAGGACACGGTTCCTGGCGTCGAAGAGGTGGATGCAAAGCTGATCGCTATTGCGGGTCGGGAGGGGCTCACCCTTGTTACGACCGATCACAATCTGTCACAGGCGGCAGCGGCCAGAGGTATCGAGATACTCAACCCGTTTGCACTCGCCGACGCCATGCGGGCCCCGGTTGCGGTTGGCGATCAGGTGCATGTCTCGATCCGTCGCGCGGGAACCGAACCCGGGCAAGGCGTCGCCTTCCTCGACGATGGGACGATGGTGGTCGTCGAGGCCGCTTCGAGCCTCGTGGGGGAGAACGTTGATGTGGAGGTGACGGCTACGACCCGCACCGCTGTCGGTCGCATGGTGTTCGGCCGGTTGGTGTCCTGACTGTGGCCGCCTGCACCGGCTGGGGGTTCGATGCACATCGCTTCGGCGGGGAACCGCCGGTGATGCTCGCCGGAGTCGTCGCCGACACCAGAAGAGGTCTGCTGGGAACCTCCGACGCCGATGTTGTCGCTCACGCCGTTGCCGACGCACTGCTCGGCGCGTCGGCACTCGGAGATCTCGGCTCCCTGTTCCCTTCCGATGACCCGGCGTGGGCCGGAGCCGACAGTATGGGGCTGCTGGCGACGGTCGTGTCCCGGTGTCTCGCCGTAGGATTCGTTCTGTCGCATCTCGATGTGACCGTGATTGCCGAGACCGTGAGGGTTGCGCCGCTTCGTGATGAGATTCGCCTGCGGCTCGCATCTGTGCTCGGCACTGAGGTCGAAATCGTCTCGGTGAAGGCAACGTCTACCGACGGTATGGGCTTCACGGGTCGGGACGAGGGGGTTGCAGCGGTCGCGGTTGCCACCGGCACGCGACCGTTACCATCGGGCGGATGAGAGTCTTCAACACGCTCGGCCGTATCTACGAGGACTTCGTTCCGCGCGACCCGGGAAAGGTGTCCATGTACGTGTGCGGTCCGACTGTGCAGTCCGAGCCGCACGTCGGCCATGGAAGGTTCGCCGTTGCGTTCGATGTTGTGCGGCGGTACCTGATCTGGAGCGGGTTCGACGTCACCTACGTCCAGAACGTCACAGACGTGGAAGACAAGATCATCGCGGCGGCGCAGGAGCTGGGTATCCCTGTTGAGGACCTCGCAGTCCGCATGACTGGCACCTTTGCAGAGGTGTTCCGCAAACTCGGCGTGCTTGAACCCGATGTAGAACCCAAAGCGACTGAGCACATCGCGCAAATGCAGGCGATGATCACGACGCTGATCGAGCGGGGGCATGCCTACGAATCGGGCGGAGATGTCTACTTCTCTGTGCGTTCCTTCCCCGGCTACGGGAAGTTGTCGGGCCACCGTGTCGACGAGTTGATCTCGGGGGCGAGGGTCGAACCCGACGAGCGTAAGCGCGATCCGTTGGACTTCGCCCTGTGGAAGGCGATGAAGCCCGGCGAGCCGTGGTGGGACTCGCCGTGGGGTCCGGGCCGGCCAGGCTGGCACATCGAGTGCTCAGCGATGTCACTCGAGTACCTCGGCAACGGATTCGACATCCACGCCGGTGGGACCGACCTCATCTTTCCCCACCACGAGAACGAGATCGCACAGTCGGAGGCATCGACGAACGCCCGCTTCGCTCGCTACTGGCTCCACAACGAGATGATCAACCTCGGGGGAGAGAAGATGGCCAAGTCGACCGGTCACGTGATCGACCTGGCGGAAGCCATCGAGCGGTTCTCCCCGATGGCGGTGCGCCTCTTCTATCTCCGCGCCCACTACCGCACGCCGCAGGAGTACAGCGAAGACCTGCTCGCAGACGCCAAGTCCGCAGCGGAACGTCTCTGGGCGTTCCATCGCAGAGGAGAGCCGTCGGGCGAACCGGATACCGACATCATCGGGCGGTTCGTCGAAGCGATGGACGATGACTTCAACACCCCGGAGGCGGTGAGCCTTCTGTTCGACGTCGTTCGCGAAGGGAACCGCATACTGGACACGGGAGGAGACGCTGATCGTCATTTGGCAACGTTCGCAACCATCGCCGGTGTGCTCGGGCTCGTCCCTCCTGACACGGACCTCTCCGAGGTAGGCGACCGAGTCGCCGATCTCGCAGAAACGCTTGGTGTGGAACCGGGCTCGACGCCGGCCGCCACACTCGACCGGCTGCTGGAGGCACGGGCCAAGGCTAGGGCCGACAAGGATTGGGCAACTGCGGACGCGATACGGGACCGGTTCGGGGAGCTGGGGATCGTCATCGAGGATACGGCTGATGGTGCTCGCTGGCATCGGAACTGAACTCGAGGGGGTGCACGCCGTCGAGGCCGCACTCGACGCCGGCAGGGTCATCTCCATCGAGGTCGAGGCTCCTCGTGTCCGCAGGTTGGCCGGCCTTCTCGACACTGCGAAAGCACGAGGTGTCGACATTGCCACCGTGGACCGAGTAGTCGGTGTGACCGAAGCACCTCAAGGGATCAGGGCAGTGGCGGAACCGTTGCACACGTACGATCTCTATGAGTTCGTCGAGCCGGCGCCGGCAGCACTCGTCGTGCTGGATCACCTCCAAGATCCACACAACGTCGGGGCCATTGCGAGGTCGGCGCTCGCTGCAGGCATGACGGGCATTGTCGTTTCGGACAAACGCGCCGCGCCTCTTCAGGCAACCGCGTTCAAGTCGGCGGCCGGTGCGCTGGAGCGACTGCGTGTGTGCGTCCACTCGTCGATTGCCGATGCCGTCGTGCGCCTCCAGCGGGCAGGTGTCTGGGTTGTCGGACTGAGTGCCGATGCCGAGACCCCGGTGTTCGGGCTGAGCCTGTTCACGGAGCCGGTCGCGGTCGTGGTCGGCGCTGAGGGTTCCGGACTGTCTCGACTGGTGCGTGATCGAAGCGACATGACCGTGCGAATCCCCATGGCATCATCCGTCGAGAGCTTGAACGCGTCTGCGGCGGCGACGCTCGCGATGTTCGAAGTCGGCCGCGTTCGTTCATGAAGCTATCCTTCTGGTCTGGTTCGGCCACGTGCCGAACCTTGTGCTGGCGTAGCTCAGTCGGCAGAGCAGCCGCCTTGTAAGCGGCAGGTCGTGGGTTCGATTCCCTCCGCCAGCTCGGCGAAATCCGCATCTTCGGGTTCGATTGCCGATACCCTTTCGGCCCGGAGGTACTCGATGCTGTCGCAGCGCGACAAGTTGGTGCTTGACTTCGAGCGGTCGTGGTGGATGTTGCCCGGCCCGAAGGATCGTGCCATCCGCGAACATCTCGGCATAGGAGCCGGCGTGTATTACAAATCTCTTCGGCGCCTCGTCGACGATCCGGAGGCTGCCGACTACGACCCCCTGACGATTCGGCGACTCCGTAGGATGAAGGCGGGACGATTGCGGGCCGCCCGAGCACAGGTCGACACGGCGGAGCCCTGATGGCCAGACACGCATCCCCCGGTATGGAGGGATTTCTCAGAGAACTTGGTATGTTCACCCTCAAGGTCATCTTCTGGGGTGCGATCGTGTTTGGGGGAGTGGTGCTGCTCACCAAGGGCATCGGGTGGCTCGCGACACCCTCCTCTACGACGGAAGCAGCGGTGTCGACGACATCCCTGGTTGCGGGCACGTCCGGGACCGCCTCGACGACGTTGTCCATAGTGACCACCACGGTCGCAAGTTCGACACCGTCAACTGGTTCGACGACGACAACTGCACCGGCGCGACCACCGGAGGACATTGCCGTGCAGGTGCTGAACTCGACGAATCGCGACAAGATCGCAGCGAGCCTGACCGACGTTCTGGCAACTGCCGGCTACCAGACGGTCGATGCCGACAACTACAGTCATGTGCTCGATCAGTCGACGGTATGGTACGCGCCAGGCTTTGAGAGGGAGGCACAGGTCATCGCCGATTCGTACATCCCGGACGCGGTCGTTCAGGAATCGCCGGGTCCCCTGGATGTCGACATCCTCGTGGTGATCGGCGCCTCGTACCAAGGGTGAACTCGATCAGCCGTCGCAGAAGGCTGCCGGCCGGCCTGTGGACGGTGTGGGCCTGGTTGATGGTCGCACTTGTCGGGGTGTCGATCGGCGCCGGAATCGTCGGTGGGATTCTCGCTCCGAGCGTTCTGCTCGACGTTGTTTCCTTCTGGCCGTTGGTGGTCGTTCCACTCATCGCCGCGGTCGTTCTGTGGAGGCGACGATCGTCCAGAACCGGGGCAGTGCCTCCGTTGTTGCTCATCACCATCGTGTCGTTGGTCATCGGACTTCACCTTCTTGGCTGGTCGAAGCTTCCGTCATCGGCCGCGGATCTCATTGGCCCACCGGCCCAACAGGGCACCGTGTCACTGTCGATTTCGCTTCCCGGCCGTTTGGTGATCGGTGTGGGCGACTCTCCGCTGTACACCATCAGACTGGACCGAGCCGGAGGAAATCTGGGGGTTCCTGAAGCACTGGAGAGGTCCACCGACGGGGTGCTCTCGGTTGATGTTCATCAGATGGATGGTGGACGCTGGTTTCGCACGGAAGGTTGGACAGCGACGTTGGCTCGTAGCCCGGTGTGGAAGCTCGATCTGTCCTCAACGCAACTCGAGGCGGATCTTCGAGAGCTGGCGATCGACTCGCTGACGGTGGACGGATCGGGAACAGTGCTCCTTGGCTCGTCTCCGGCGACCGTGGCCGTAAGTGGAGCGATCACCGTCGGTGTGGCACCCGGTACCGCAGTCGAAGTGCATGGAAGTGCGAGCGTGCCGGCCGGCTGGGAACGCACCGATGACGGGTTCCGGTCGCCCGGCACGGGCTCCTCGATCTCCATCGCTGTAACCGAAGGGGCACACGTAGTGATCAAAGAGCTGTGAGTACACTCCGTGGGATGACGAAACTGCCGGGGTACGAACAGCTCAAGCGGGCGGGGACCACGTCCTGGAGCGTGTTGGGGGCGATGCTGCTCCTCGCAGCGCTGATCTGGGTGATCCAGGCCGTGAGCGTCGTCTGGCCCCCACTGGTACTCGCCGTGGCTGTGATCTATCTGTTGGCACCACTGGTGGATCTCTTCCAGAGGTTCAAGCTGCCGAGGATCATCGGATCCTGTCTGTCGTATCTGCTGTTCGCCGGTCTGCTCGTCGCACTCGGGTTCGTCGTCGTTCCGATCATCCAGGATCAGTTCTCCGAGTTCGGGACGCGGTTTCCGCAGATCGTCGACGACGTCGAGAAGTTCGTCACCGATCTCGGCACACGTTTCGGATTCACCGTGGGCGCCTTCGACTTTCAGTCGATCCTCAACTGGTCATCGACGTTCTTCAGTCCAGAACGTATCCAGGGGATACTCGGTCAGGTCGGTACATTCGCAAAGACAGGCATGCAGGTGCTGGCCGTTTTCGTTCTTGGACCGGTGCTGGCCTTCTACATCCTGATGGACCTTCCGTCCATCCGACTGCGAGCCCGCAATCTGCTCCCTGAGAAGATGCGATCAGAACTCGTTCATGTCGCCAACCAGGTCGGCAGGGTCGTCAGCGGGTTCGTGCGGGGGCAGCTTCTGGTCGCGTTGATCGTCGGCCTGCTGTCCAGCCTTGGTCTGAGGCTGCTCGGTGTTCCGTTCTGGTTGGTGATCGGGATGACCGCGGGCCTTCTGAACATCATCCCGTTCGTGGGACCGCTCGCTGGAGGTGCACTCGCAGGGATCGTGTCATTGCTGTTCAATGATGTAGCGACTGCCATCTGGTCTGTGCTCATGTTCGCGGCCGTTCAGCAGTTCGACAACCACGTCATCAGTCCGAACATCCTTCGCAGGCGAGTCCAGCTCCACCCAGTGTTCATCCTGCTCGCTCTGCTGCTCGGAGCGTCACTCGGTGGCTTCTTCGGGATCCTCATCGCGGTGCCGGTCGCGGCAGTGGTCAAGGTCGTCGCCGGGCACTTCTGGCGAACGCGAGTCCTTGGCGAGTCGTGGGAGGAGGCCGCCGAGGCCGTTGCACCAGAGTACGTTCCGCCCAGCAGGGACAGCATCGTGGGCCGGCTGCGGCGCGTCGAGCCTCCGGGGCTTCACGAAGCGGATGAGGACGAGCCGGAGGACGAGGAGTAGCTACTCGAGTTCGCCGAGGTACGCCTGCGAGAGGTCCGGATGCTTGCGGAGTTCCTCTGCGCTGTCTGACAACACGATCCGTCCGGTTTGAAGCACGTAGCCCCTATCGGCGATCGACAGGGCGATGTGTGCGTTCTGCTCGACGACCAGGATCGTCGTGCCCTGATCGTTGATCTCCTTGATGGTCTCGAACACCTGCTGCACGAGGATCGGGGCCAAGCCCATCGACGGCTCGTCCATGAGCATCACCTTCGGACGGGCCATCAGGGCCCTTCCGATGGCGAGCATCTGCTGCTCTCCGCCGGACAGAGTTCCTGCCTTCTGAGCGATTCGCTCTTTCAGACGGGGGAACAAGCCGAACACGCGGTCCATGTCTTCTCTGATCTCAGTCTTGTCGGTGCGCAGGTTGGCTCCGATGTCGAGGTTCTCGCGCACGGACATCTTGGAGAACAGGCGCCGGTTCTCAGGCACCATGGCAAGGCCACGAGCGACGATCTCCTGAGTACGCAACGATTCGATGCGTTCCCCATCAAAAGTGATCTCCCCGGAGTGGGCTCTTGTCATGCCGAGGATCGTGCGCAAGGTGGTCGACTTGCCGGCGGCGTTCGAGCCGAGCAGCGACACGATCTCGCCCTCATTGACCTGGAGCGAGACACTTCTGAGTGCGCGTACAGGTCCGTATGCTGCGCTCACTTTGTCGAGATTGAGGATCGGATCGCTCACGATTGCGCCTCCGATGCAGCTTTTCCGAGGTATGCCTCGATGACCTGGTGATTCGCCGCCACCTCTTCGTAGGTCCCTTCGGCGATCTTGGAGCCGTAGTCGAGAGCGACCACTCTGTCGCACACTCCCTTGATCACCGGCATGTCGTGCTCGATGAGCACGACGGCGTAGCCCTTCTCGTCTCTGAGGCGGCTGATCAGTTCGATGAGTCCGTCTTTCTCCGCCGGATTCATCCCAGCTGCCGGCTCGTCGAGCA